>DZCQ01000003.1:0-10385 GCA_022730285.1 Flavobacterium psychrophilum | reverse complement strand
TATCTATTTTTTTATGATGATAAATTCAGATCGTCTGTTTAGTTCATTTTCTTCATCTGTACAATTTTCTCCACAAAGAACTTTTGGTTCTGTCTCTCCAAAACCTTGTCCTGTAACTCTACTTTCGCTAATTCCTTTGGAAATTAGATATTGTACAGTAGATTTTGCCCTTTTTTGAGACAAATTCATATTGTAATTTTCATTCCCTTTGGAGTCTGTGTGTGATTTTACAAATAATATCATTTCAGGATACTGTGCCATAACTTTTACTAGTTTGTCTAACTCTGTTGCTCCTTGTTGAGTTATGTTACTTTTATTATATTCAAAATTTATATCACTAAGAAGAACTTCTGTTTCTGTTACAATAGGTTCAGTTGGAGTTAAGTATGCATTTATACTTACTTCTCCGCCTTTGGATTTTTCCATGGTAACTACTTCACTCAAATATCCTTCTTTATCTGCGTTAAGCTTGTATTGCTTATTGCAGTCTAATGGAACATTTGCAATACCATCATTGTTAGATTTTATTTTTGCAACAACATTTTTCTTGTCATCTACTACAGATATTTCTGTTTCTGGAAGTTTATCACCCGTTTTTTTGTTGAGAGTAGTTATTACTAAATTAACCGTACATACGGGTATTGCTAAATAAATATCATCACTTCCAAAACCGCCATCTCTGTTGCTAGACAAAAAGGCAACGTTTTGTTTTTGGTTAAAAGTAAATGCAAAATCGTCTTTTTCACTATTTATTGGCTTCCCTAAATTAATAGCTTCTGCCCCTTTTTTATTTAAATCTATTGTAAAAATGTCTAGTCCGCCAAAGCCTTTCCTGCCATTTGATGCAAAATATAATGTATTATTGTCTGCTATAAATGCGGAAAGTTCGTTCCCTTCTGTATTTATTTGCTCTCCTAAATTTTCTGGAGTGCCAATAGGATTGTTATCCACTACCGAAATTTTCCAAACATCTGTTTTTCCCCAACTTCCAGGCATATCTGAGATAAAGTACAAAGTTTTTCCGTCTTTACTAAGTGATGGACTACTTGTATTATATTCTTTAGAATTAAAAGATAGTGGAGTTATATCTACCCATTTTCCATTATCATTTGTAGCCTTAAAAATATTCATTTTTCCTATTTTAAGTTTTTTGTCTTTTGATTTGACAAATTGGTCGTCAAAAAAACTTTCTCTAGAAAAATATATGGTGTTTCCATCTGGACTTATAGTTACCGGTCCTTCGTGATATTTAGTGTTTAACTCTATCAACTCTGTAACACTTTTATTTACTTTGCCACCTTTGTAATCTGTTTTGTATAAATCTAGAAAAGGCTCGTCGTTCCATTCATACGTTTTTCTAGCTGTGTTTCTTCCACTTGCAAAATAGATCACGCTATCTTTCATAAAAGCACCAAAGTCAGAATATTTAGAGTTCATCTCAAGTGGGTTTACTTCAAATAATTTTCGTTCGCCTAATAATTTATTTAAGTAAGACGCTTCTTGTACATTATTAGCTGCACGTTTATCTTTTGGAGCTAATGTTGCAAACTTTTTCATTTGTAAATCTGCCTCTTTGTATTTTCCATTTGCTTTTAACATTTGGGCATATCTAAAATATGTTTCAGCATCTTGTTCTTCTTCAATTGCTTTTTCATACCACTTTTCTGCTTGAATAGAGTTAAATACATTATAGTAACAATCTGCTATTTGTTTATACACATAGGAATCTCCTTTGCCGTTGTTGGCAAGTTTTAAATATTCTTTTGCAGCATCTACATAATCATATCTATCAAAATATTTGTCGGCAGTTTTTGTGTCTTTATTTTGAGCTTTACTAGCAGTTAATGCTACTATCATGCTTAAAATTATATATACTTTTTTCATTTTTAAGTTTGTTGTGTTAGAAATAACGTGGAGAACTAGATACTTTTTTAGGGAAGTTTAAATCAAAAAGCAACATGATTTCGTGTGAGGATTGCGTTGCTACTTTCAAGTCTGATATAACTTGGTCATAAGCATAACCTACTCTAAGTCCATCTGTAATTTTTACATTTACCATTGCCCCGAATGAATCTTCTAATCTGTATGTTAAACCAGCTTCAAATTTTTCAAAAAACAACATGTTTGCCGAAACATCTAAAGACGTTGGTGCATTAAATGCTGATTTTAACAGTGCAGAAGGCTTAAATTTTGTGTTTGGAGATAATTGGAAAACATATCCTGTTGTTAAAAAGTAGTGTGAGGTTTCAGTTCCATAATTTACTCCTTCACTATTTTTATATTTATTAAAATGTTTGGTGTGTAAAATGTTTGGTATAGACAATGCTGCATAAAATTTATTTGTGTAGTAGAATAAACCCGCTCCAACATTTGGACTTACTTTGTTTACATTTTCAAGAAATACTTCGTCAAATTGATCTCTTAAAGTTGGAGATACCTCGCTTAATAATCCTATGTCCAAAAATGTGGCACCGGCTTTTATCCCAAATGCTAAGTTTTTATCGTTTCCTAATTTAAGGGTGTAGGATATGTCTGCAAAAATGTTTTTTTCGTTTGCAGGCCCTATTTTGTCTGCAATTGCCGACAATCCAAAGCCTAAATTTTTTCCAATAGGAGCGTGCCCATTAGCAGTAAAAGTTTCTGGTGCTCCATCAAGATTTACCCATTGCTTGCGATATAATAAACCAATAGCAAGATTTTCTTTAGAACCTGCATAAGCAGGATTAATGACATTCATATTATACATATATTGTGTATAATTAGGGTCTTGCTGTGCATGTACATCTACCAGAGCTGTAAGAGCGATTATAAATGCAAAAAATATTTTTTTCATTAGTTTGTTAATTAATTTTGTTAAGTGTAGTTTCAACACATGTTGAAACTACACATATGTCTAAATTATCTATTTAAATAAATCCAGCCAGTTTTTGTTTCTCCATTATTTAATTCTATTACATAATAATAGGTTCCTACTGGAGAGTTTTCTGATTTGCTGTTTTGTCCTCGCCATTCATTGGTATAATTGGCTTGACTAAATATTTTAGCACCATATCTATTAAAAATAGTTAATTGTTTTACACCTAGACCTCTTAAATCGAAATAATCATTTTTCCCATCTCCGTTTGGAGATATTCCCTTCGGAATTGTACAAAATGGAGTTTCTACCGTAAATGTTTGTATATCTACACAGCCATTTGGAGACGTTACTTCTACAGAAAAGGTTATTGGAAAACTATCGTAACTAATAGAATTTGCTGTAATATACTCTGTAACATTAAACGTTGCATCATTGCTAGAAGGAATTGCTGTATTGTTTGCAAACCACTCATATGTTACTACAGCTGGATTGAAGCTGATTCCATCTGGTTTTGAGGTTAAAATATAATTTGCACCTTCACATTCTCCATCTAGCAGAATTTCTGGTTTAGGATTAATGGTAAATAGTAACGAAAGTGGTACAACATTTGTACAACCATTTAAAGTTACAGTTGCTACATAAGTTCCTGTTTCTGTCGGATTAATTGTATTAGATGTTCCTGATATTGGGTTTCCATCTCTAGTCCAAGTATAAGTTGCTCCAGTAGTGTAATTAGTAGGAGTTACTGTTATAGTGGCAGTTTCATCACTACAAATAGTATTATCTGCATCACTTGAAGCAATAGTTGCTGTTGGTGCTAAACTGACAATTACGTTTGCTGTTGCAACAAATGTTGGACATCCTGGAATTGTACTTATTACATAATTAACGGTATAATTATTTGGTAAACTAGTATTAGGTGTAATAGCTCCAGTACTTGTATTTATACTTAATCCATTAGGAGTTGCAAAATAAGTTCCTCCAGTAGTTCCTGTTTGTGTGGCATTTTGTACTGTTGTAATTGTCGTACAATATGCAGAACCATTAGGATATGCTATGGTAGCAATTGCAGGCTCGGATATTGTTATACTCCATGATGAAATAGAGGTAGTGCAAGTATTTGCAGCAAGAATTGTATTTGTAACTGTATAAGAACCAGCGATACTTGCAGCTATGTTAATTTCCCCCGTTACAGGATCAATTACTAATCCAGCAGTTGAGGCAAATGTGCCTGCAGTTCCTCCAGATTGTAATGTAGGGAAAATATTTGCTCCATCTTTACAAAAATAACTTCCCGGATAACTAAAATTAGTATAGGGGCAACAATCTAAAGGGATAGGGCCAGATGTTTGGGTTATACGAATAAATCCTTTTCGTTGGGAATAATTTGTAACCATCAAAACATAAACTTGACCAGCTACTGCACCATTAATAGAAAATGTCTCTGTAAAGGCAGCACTAAAACTGCACCCAACAGTTAGTCCTGTTCTTACATTAGAGGTAGTTATTCCAGAGCAAGCTGCGGTTGTATTAGCATAAGGTCCCCAAGATGCGTAATCAACATCTATTCCTGTTCCTGTAAAAGTATTATTAGTGTTTTGTTCCAAAAAGAAAGTATAATTTCCACTGATTGGTATGGTTAAATAATAAAAAGTTGGTGCAGGTGCAGAACCTAGACAACCTACACTCATACTTGTAGTAGAATATGGACTTACAGGGTTTGGAAGTGTTGGAACACCTACATTGTTAGGTAAAATAATTGGATTTATTGCACAAAGAGGCAGGGCACTTGGGCAGGTTATTACATTGGTTCCAATACATAAGTCGAAAGTTGTTATAGATGCGTTGGTTCCAGTAGAATAAACTCTTACGTAATAAGTCTGACCTGGAATTAAACCATTTCTAATATGACTTCTTGTGTTGGTCCCAGTCACACACGCTCCTATCTGTGTCATTGCACTGCAATTTCCAGTATATAAAGCAAAGTTTAAATTAGTTGGGTTAGCACTATAATTGACACCTAATAAAGAGATATAATGTGTACTTGCTGTTGCTACAAATCGAAACCAAACATCATCATCATCTGCGGTATTGCTACAACCTGTTCCAACATTTGTTTGAGAAGATGGTGTGGCACCAGCAACTGTTCCTGTAACTGTTTGTAAGCAATTGGTATTTTGGTTTATAGGTGCTAATTTCGCATTGATACATTCATCATTGGTATCTGGTGTATTAAAGGTTTTTGGTCCAGCCCAATTACTACTATCTGTAGAAGAGCAGATTGCTCTAACATAGAAATCATAACAACTTAATGGAGTTAAACCACTTGCTGTATAAGGGTTCTGTGTGGTTACGATAGCTCCAGTAGATGTTGCGGTGGGTGCTGCTGAGCCACAAGGTAGCACAAATATTTCCCAAGTAGTTGCAAACCCACCTGCTGGATTTGCTGGTTGCGTCCAGCCTAAAGTAGCAGTATATGGTGTCATTCCTGTTACAGTTTGCGTTATTGGTGTGGAGCAAGTAGGCAAAGTTGTAAAACTACTTGTAGCAGCCCAAATACTAGTTGTTGTTGCATTACATACCGTGCGAATATAATATTGATAGGTGGTGTTTGGATTTAATCCAGTTACAACAAACGGATTTGTAGTAATACTTGAATAGGTAGGAGTAGTAGTTGCAGTTGGAGCTGGAGAACCATTCAGCACTACATATATATCCCAAGAAGTTGCCCCTCCTGCATTCCATCCTAAAGTTGCTCCTGTTGTTGTAATAGCAGTTGCTGTTAAGGCGGTTGGAGGCAAACATGCAGGGTTATCACAATCAAAAGTTGTAGAATGCAAAGGAGTAGTAGTGCTGGCAGAACCAGATGCGAAAGCCTTTTTGTAAAGAGATTGCGTAAAATTATTAATTACTTCAATACCAACCTCAGCCGGGAAACTTCCAGCTACCGTCCAGTATAATTCGAAGGGTAAAGTTTCACAAATAGGAACGATAATGTCAAGAGGGCCAGCACCAGAAGTAAATGTAGAACCAATAGTTGCTACTACTACACCATTTTGTCTTATTTCCATTCTAGCACCATTCCACCCATCTCCCCAATCATCTGTCATTCTAAAGGTATAGTTGCATTTTTGAGCAGCATCACATACTTCGGTATTAAAAAAGTATGGTCCAGACCATGCACTAAAAAGCCCACCACCACAGTCTGCTCGGACCCAATATTGGTATGCAGTTGCAGCTGTTAAGTTAGTTGCAAGATAGTTGGTATTCGTGGGAGCTGTAACCCCAGCACCAGAAGGAATATTTGAACCAGCTGGCTGTATGGCTACTTGCCAAGAGGTTGCGCCAGAAGGATTAGACCAAGATAAGTTAGCACTTGATGTGGTAATTGTATTAGCTGACAAACTTGCTGGTTGCATACAATTAACATCTTGAATTATTAGCGTATAAGGAACTCCAGTCGTAGAACTAGTTGAAACAACAAATATATAAGTTTGACCAGCAACTACTGCTAAAGTTGGTATAGTACGAACACCAGATCCAGAATTAGCTACCCCAGCAACACATGATGAACCAACGTTCGAGCAACCATTGTAAACAAAAATACTGGAGGTTGCTCCTGTAGGAGTCATAGAGACGGTTATGTTTCCAGAAACTGTTGGAGTGTATGCATAAAAAACTTCTGGTCCTTGTAGATAATTTGTTGTTGCAGGAGTTGCCCCACAGGAGGATCCTTGAAAAGTATCTACTTCGTCACCAAAATTATTTGTATTTCCACTATTGCTGTAAGGTAATGTACTGATGTTTATAGGTGCACTACATATAGATCCTGCGGGTGTGGTTATAAAATTAAAAGGTCCAACCCATGCACTATAATTTCCGCCTCCACAATTGGATCGGACATAATATTTATAGGCTGTTCCTGGAGTTAATCCTGTAATTGTGAAAGGATTTGTAGATGCAGCTACACCTGTTCCTGTTGATGTGTTACTTGCGGGAATTACTTCAACTTCCCAAGCAGTTGCACTACCGTTATTTGTCCAAGACAAACTCGCTGTGGTTGGGGTTATTGTTCCTACTGTTAAAACACTAGGGTCTAAACATTGTTGCACGACTTTTACATCATCTAATAACCATCTATCTCCTGTTGTTGAAGTGGAGGGTTGTGTGTTTATTCTAACAAATGCGATATAAATAGGTTGTCCTGCATAGCTGCTTAAACTTACTAGTTTTTCTTCGTAAACATTATAAGTAGTATTTAAAGATGTTTCTGTCCATGTTTGCACTGTTGTGTAAGCTGCTTGGTCATTTTGAGTTGAATTTGTAGAAACTCTAATTTCATATGTACTTCCATTGTTTCCTGAAAGAGTTTGTCTTGTCCAAAAGCGTAATTGTCCGTTTGATGGTACAGTAAATTGTGAGGTCACTAACCAATCTTGTGATGTTTGACCGCTTGATAGTAATTCACGATCACAAATAGCAGATTTAGTACCTGCATATACTCTAGCTGGATCGGTTGTTGTTGCCCAACTTACTCCAGTTCCCACTCCGTTATCCAAAATAGCCCAGTTTCCTGGCGTAGTAGGAGGAAAGGTTGCTCCTTCAAAACCTTCGTTAATTTGAGCAAAACTCAAAAAAGGAAGAATTATTAAAAAAAAGCTTAAGATAATTTTCTTCATAGTTGTTAATATTTCCGTTAATATTTTTTTTACGATATTCAAAAGTAATAAAAAAATTAACAAATTATTAATATAATGTAAAAATTAACTCTTTTTTTTGTGCTAATACAGTGTTTTTTTTAGATAAAAAACATGAAAGCCTTTTTTTCAACTAAATTATAACCTTTTAAAAGATTTTCAGTAGAAAAATATAATTAGTAGATTAGGTATTTTTTTCTGATTTTTTTAAACTTTTCAATATCTTGCTGCCAAGTAGCTCTAATTTGGACTTCGCTATTATTTTCTTCTATTTGTTGTTGTAACTTTTTTGTTCCAGCAAGCTTTGTAAAGAAAGAGTTGAAATAACTTGATTTAATAGGTGTATCAAGATATGTTTTTAAAAGCCATTTTAATTCTAATCCATTCAATTTCTGTATTTTGGATAAATCTTCTCCATTGCAAACTTCATTTTTATACAAAGGATCTTTTGCTCCAAAGTTTGGTATAGGTGTAAAATTAAATACGGTTTTTGGTAAAAAAGGAGAACCATAAACTTGGAATTGTTTTTCTGTCCCTCTTCCTACACTTATGTTTGTTCCCTCAAATAGACATAAACTAGAATATAAATTTATAGCCTGACTATTGGGTAAGTTTGGGGAGGGTTTTACAGGCAAGTTATAAGGCATTTCTCTTTTATAATTTTTATTCGGAATTATAAGTAGATTGCACGATATTCCATTTTTTAACCATTTTTCGCCATTTATCATTTTGGCATATTCACCTATTGTCATTCCATAAACAATAGGAACTGGGTGCATTCCAACAAAACTACTAAATTCTTTTTCTAACACAGGGCCATCAATCATACCTCCGTTTGGGTTAGGTCTGTCCAGAATTATTAGTGGAATATTATTTTCTGCACAAGATTCCATTACATAATGTAGGGTAGAAATGTAGGTGTAAAACCTAACACCTACATCTTGTAAGTCAAAAACAAGAATTTCTATTCCTTCTAACTGTATTGTCTTTGGTTTTTTATTATCTCCATATAAAGATATTACCGAAAGTCCTGTTCTAGCATCCTTTCCGTCCACAACATGTTCCCCTGCGTCTGCAGTGCCACGAAAACCGTGTTCTGGAGAAAAAATTCTTATTACATCAATTTTATTTTGAAGTAAAAAATCTACGGTGCTTAGAACTTCGGTTTTCAAGGTTTCAGGGTTTTTAAAATCAACTATACCAGTTTGATTTGTTACAACCCCTATTTTTTTATTTTTCAACAAAGACAAATATGTATTATAGTTGCTGGCACCTGTAACAATTTCATTTGAAAACTCTTTTTGTACAATTGTATCTTTTTTTATAGTATTATGGGTTTTGCATGCAACAGAAAATAATAGTATTGCCGCTACAAAAAAGGTTTTAAAGAACATTTTAAATTTCGAAATATTTTGCATAAGAAATGTTTTAAGAAAAAATTATAAAATTCAAATTTACTAATAATAACTATAATGCCTCACAAAAAATAGTATATCTTTGTTGTTAAATACCAAGAATTGAATTTAGAATATTTTATAGCAAACAAATTAATTACTACCAAAAATCAAAAAGGGAGTATGGCTTCACCTATTGTTAAAATTGCAATTGCAGCAATCGCAATAGGTATGATTATGATGATAGTTTCAGTAGCAACAGGAACTGGATTGCAAGAAAAAATACGCCAAAAAGTAGCCGCTTTCAATGGACACATACTTATTTCTAACTTTGATAATAACCAATCAGAAGTAAGTATTCAACCTATTTCTACACAACAAGACTTTTATCCTAAATTTAAAAACGTAAAAGGGATACAACATATCCAAGCAGTAGCAAGCAAAGCGGGAATTATTAGAACCGACAAAAGTTTCGAAGGAATTATTTTCAAAGGAGTAGGAAAAGATTACCAATGGAATAATATGAAAGAATATCTTGTACAAGGCAATATTCCAACTATTTTTAACGATGTGAGCAATCAAGTTCTAATTTCAAAATACCTAGCAAATAGACTGCAGCTTAAAGTAGGCGATACATTCAATACGTTTTTTATGAAAGAAACAGGAAATCATCTGCCCAATCTTCGTGTATTTAATGTGGCAGGAATTTACAATTCAGGCTTTCAAGAATTTGATGCAACCTATATAATAGGAGACATTAGACATATTCAAAAAATAAACAAGTGGAAACCATCACAAGTTGGATCTTTTGAGGTATTTATAAAAGACTTTAATCAGATAGAACAAAAAGGAGCCGAAGTATATAAAAACACACAAAATAAAAACGACGTTGCTAAAACCTTAGATTCGCAAACAATAGTTCAAAAATATTATTATATATTCGAATGGCTCAAACTATTCGACTTTAATATAATCGTAATTATTACAATAATGATAGTAGTATCTACAATTAATATGGCAGTAGCATTACTCGTTTTAGTACTCGAAAGAACCCAAATGATAGGAATCCTTAAATCATTAGGGGCTAGTAATTGGTCCATAAGAAAAATATTTCTATACAATGCCACACATATAATAATAAAAGGAGTACTTTGGGGTAATAGCATCGGAATAGGATTGTTATTAATACAAAAATATACAGGAATCATAAAGCTAAATCCAGAAAATTATTATGTAAATCAAGCGCCAGTCAATATTAATTTAATCACAATAGGACTATTAAACATAGGTACTATAGCAATTTGCATGTTACTTTTGCTAATACCTTCCTATATAATAACAAAAATCGCACCCGTCAGAGCAATTAAATTTAGCTAAATCACTCTTTTTTTTCTATCCGCGCCTTATCATCAGGTGTATTTTCAGAGATTTCACCTG
>DZCQ01000016.1:42687-52031 GCA_022730285.1 Flavobacterium psychrophilum | reverse complement strand
TAGATTAATTACTCCAGCAATAGCATCAGAGCCATATTGTGCAGAAGCACCATCACGTAAAACCTCAATTTTATCTATTGCAAAAGATGGGATTGCATTCATGTCCGTACCAACAGCCCCTCTACCCGGAGTTCCATTTATATTTACTAATGATGAAGTATGTCTTCTTTTGCCATTTACTAATACCAATACTTGGTCTGGACCTAATCCTCTCAGTTGAGCTGGGTCAATGTGGTCTGTCCCATCAGATACTGTTTGTGTATTTGAGGTGAATGATGGAGCAACCATATTCATAATTTGGTTTAGATTGGATTGAGCTCCATTAGATGCAATATCTTTCATACTAATTATATCTATTGGTACTGCCGATTCAGTTACTGTTCTAGCAGCACTTCGAGACCCTATAATTACTACATCATCTAGTGTGTTGCTTTCAGAATCCAGTGTTATGCTAATTGTTGGTTGGGAAATAGTTATTTGTTTTGTTTTCATCCCCATATAGCTAAATTCTAGGACTTCTCCCATTTTTGCATCAATAGAGAAATTTCCATCAAAATCTGTTGTGGTTCCATTTTTCGTGCCTTTAACCACAACAGAAACACCTACCAATGTTGCTTTTGTGTCATCTAAAACCACTCCCGATATTTTTTCTTGTGCCTGCATACCAATAAATAGGAACAGGCTTAAAAAAGTAATAATTTTTTTCATTTGTTTGATTTAAATAAATATTAAAGCAAATATAATAATTTATTTTATTTTAACAAAAAATTAAACTTATTTTTAAAATAAATGATAAAGTGTTGAAAAAAAGTTATTTTGAGATTATTTTATTTTTCATGTCATACCGTAAAATTTAAATCTACTATTACAAAAGTCTGCTTTTGTGATAATTTCAATCTAAAATTTGTAATAAAATGTAAAGTTTGTGCGTTATAGCTTTATATTAAGAAAATTGTTTAGTATTTTTACGACCTAATTTTATCTGTTATTTATGAGTTCATCTTACGATAGTTTTGAAAAACGCAGGTTGCTTACATCTTATTTTTCGGTAGTGCTAAGTGTGTTTTTAGTCTTGTTTTTATTGGGTTTGTTAGGTTTTTTTGTTATTAATTCTAAAAAAATCGCTAATGATTTTAAAGAAGGCATTGCAATGTCTATCTATTTTAAAGATGAAGCACAGGATTCTAGCTTAACTAAATTTAAAGAAGAATTAAAGTTGTCTAAATATACAAAAACCTACAAATTTGTGTCAAAAGACGATGCTGCTAAAGAGCATACGGATATAATAGGTGAAGACTTTATGTCTTTTTTAGGAATGAATCCTTTGCAAAATTCGTATGATATTCATTTAAAAGCAAATTATGTTACAACAGATAGTATTGCGAAAATTGAAAACCAATTAAAAGAAAACCAATTAATTTCAGATATTATTTACGACAAAGAATTAGTAAAAATGGTAAATGATAACGTGAAAAAAGTGAGTGTTTGGATACTTATTATTAGTGCTTTTTTAACTTTAATTGCAATTTTGCTTATTAATAGTAGCATGCGTTTATCTATTCACTCTAATCGATTTATTATAAAAACAATGCAAATGGTTGGTGCGACAAAATCTCATATTAGAAAACCTTTTGTTTGGAAAAGCATCAAACTTGGCCTTATAGGGGCTGGATTTGCTATTGTGGCGTTACTTGGATTGCTTTTCTATATTGATTCTAATTTTCCAGATTTAGGAATTTTAAACAATCCTTTTACAATTGCAGTAATATTATTAAGTGTTTTGGTTTTAGGTGTTTTGGTTACTTGGTTAAGCACCCATTTTGCAACACAACGTTTTTTAAATTTAAGAACAGAACAACTATACTAAATTTTTTTAATTAAAACATGGAAAATAAACCAAATGAATTTCTATTTGAGAAGGAAAATTATAAAATCTTGCTATTAGGAATCGCTGTTATAGCAATAGGTTTTATATTAATGTCTGGCGGAGGAAGTGACAATCCAGAAGTATTTAACCCAGATATTTTTAGCTTTAGAAGAATAAGATTAGCACCAACCGTAGTTTTAACAGGTTTTGGTATTGCTGTTTATTCTATTTTTAAAAACCCTAAAAAATAATGAATATTTTTCAAGCAATACTCATTGCAATAATTGAAGGACTTACAGAATATATACCTGTTTCCTCTACTGCTCACATGGTTTTTGTAAGTTCTTATTTTGATATTCAAAACGAAGATTTTGTAAAATTATTTCAGGTTTCCATTCAATTTGGAGCAATTTTAGCAGTTGTCTTTTTGTATTGGAAAAAGTTTTTTGACTTTAGCAAAATCAATTTTTTTAGCAAACTAGCATTTGCAGTAATACCTGCACTTGTTTTAGGAAAACTTTTTGACGACAAGATAGATGCGATTTTAGGAAATCCAATTCCAATAGCAATTGTATTAATAGTAGGAGGAATTATATTATTATTTGTAGATAACTACTTTAAAAATCCTTACATTACATCTGAAGAGGGCATTTCTATAAAAAAAGCAGTAACTATTGGTTTTTGGCAATGTTTAGCAATGATGCCTGGTACCAGCAGAAGTGCCGCATCGATAATAGGAGGAATGCAACAAGGATTAACCAGACAAGTAGCTGCTGAATTTTCCTTTTTTTTAGCCGTTCCAACCATGCTTGCCGTTACTTGCTATTCTGTTTTTTTAAAAACATACGAAGTATCTAAATTAAAAGGATATGAATTGCTACTTCAATCTTCAGAAAATCTAAAAATGTTTTTAATAGGAAATGCAATCGCTTTTTTAGTTGCTGTTATAGCAATTAAATTTTTTATTGGAATAATCAAACAATATGGTTTTAAACCTTGGGGTTGGTACCGAATTATAGTGGGGACATTCTTATTATTCTATTTTTCTTACTTAAAATAATTTTATTTTGACTACCCAAGAAGATTATTTAAACGGTCAAGTTATTTTATTAAACAAACCTCTAAGCTGGAGTTCTTTTCAAGGTGTTAATAAACTAAAATACTTTCTTATTCGTAAATACAATCTGCCTAAAAAATTTAAAATAGGTCATGCTGGAACATTAGACCCACTTGCTACGGGTTTACTGATTATTTGTACAGGAAAATTTACAAAAAAAATAACAGAGATACAAAGCCAGCCTAAAGAATATACAGGCACTTTTTTTCTAGGAGCAACTACTCCAAGTTATGATTTAGAAACCAATATAAATGCTTTATTTCCTACTAATCATTTAACAGAAAATGTAATAAAAAGCACTACACAACAATTTATTGGTGAGATAGATCAGAAACCACCTATTTTTTCGGCAATAAAAAAAGATGGTATTCGTTTATACGAACATGCCAGGGCTGGAATTAGTGTAGAAATTGCCTCTAGGAAAACAACTATATACGAATTTGAAATTACTAGAATTGCACTCCCTGAAATAGATTTTAGAGTGGTATGTAGTAAGGGAACATACATCCGCTCGTTAGCTTTCGATTTTGGACTTGCTTTGCAATCTGGAGCACATCTATCTAAATTATGCAGAACCAAAATAGGAAACTATTCCCTGGTTGATGCCTTACAAATTTCGGACTTTGACTAAATATTGAATCTTAGATAACACAAAAAAACCATTACTAAATTTCTTTAATAATGGTTTTTTTTTTAAACATTTCTGCTTTTAGATTACAGATATTGCAAAAGTTACTTCTGCATCAGTACTTCCACCAGCATTTGTAATATCTCCACCAGAGACTCCAACGCCAGATTTGTTAGGTTCGTGTCTTAGAGTGATTTTTAAATTTCCAGAAGCAGCACCAGTTGTTCCAAAAACAGATTTTAAACCAATAGGCTTGCCATTAACATCAAAATTAGAGGTAACTGTCGAATATGTGAAAGGATTTAAAGTTCCGGTTTTTTGATAAAAAACCTGATGATCTACCCCTTCCGCTATAATTTCTGCTGTAATATCTACAGTAGGACTTACAGATTCGTTTAAAAATTCTACTTGTCCGTCATAGGTTTTGTTTTGAGCAAAAGCTCCAGAAACCGTTATAGTTGCTGCCCCAGGACCATCATCTCCATCTAAATCTTTGTATAATAGAGTTATTGCAGTTCCGCCTCCTTGCGGTGTAAAAGTGGCTTTTACGGTAGTTATTACTTCTTCCTCATTCACTGGAGGTGCTATTGTAGGTTCTTCGTCTTTGCTACAGGATGCAAATGCTAAAATTGAAAAGATTGCTAACGTGGTTATTCTTAATTTTTTCATAGTGTGATTTGTGAGGTTTTATTATGTGAAATGTACCTCTTTTTTTAGATTAATAATTGAATTTGAATTGAATTTGGATACTTCTACCTAGTTCATCGGCAAAAAACCGTTGTCTATTAAGATAATCTCGGTAAGTAGTGTTACATATATTTTGAACGGAAAATGAAAAAATCAATGGTGCTTTTTGTAAAAAATTGAACTTTATTTCTGAATAAAAATTCAGTAAACCATAGGCTTGTGGTGGTGTACTTATATTTACTATAACCGGTACATTTTCATTGTTTTGAATAATATTTGTTTCAAAATTATTATTCGGGAAACGATTTTGTTGCATCACAATTTCTCCATCAAGCGTTGCAATTAAATGATTCCACTCTTTTTTAGAAAATTGAATTTTATTTTTAATTGTAAAAGGTTGCATATCTATAAGGGGTTCATTTTGTGATAAATTTTGCCCATTTAAATAAGATATCGAAAGAGAATGTTGCCAATTTTTTGTCATTTTTAATAATGTCTGAAAATCTATTCCTGCAATTCTAGCATTTGCTTGTTGGTATTCCCAAACTGGAAAAGCACCACGTATTGTTGTTTCAAAACCTATGGGTCTTAAAAAAATATAATCCTGAATTAAGTTTATATAAGGGTTGCATTCCACAGAAAAATTTTTCCACTTTTTTTCTAATGAAGTGGTTATTTTTGTTGCTTTTTCTTTCCTTAGTGCCAAATCTCCTAATTCGATTACTCCAGTAGAATGATGCAATCCATCGCTAAAAAGTTCGGAAGGGTTTGGATTTCTAGTGGCTAAACTAATATTAACAAACCAATCAATGTCTTTTTCTATTTTTTGATGAAAACCTGCAACTGCACTTAAGTTATGAAACACAAATAGTGGGTTTGTAAGCCATTGTGTAGTATAGTCTGCGAGTATAAAATTACTAAAATCAGCAGAATAGTTTCTTTCATCCCAACGTGTTTTAAAATAATACTTAGTTGCATCAATTTTAGAATAATCATATCTTAAGCCTGCTTCGAGTGTAAAATTATTAGAAAAGCTATAACTTACTATTCCATAACTACCAAAAGCAGTTTTGGTGTAATTTGGAATTAAAGGTCTAATACCAGTTTCGGGGCTAGCAAAATTATTTTGCAAATTAGCACTCAAGCCAGTTTTAATATTCCAATCGTGTGTAGTTTTTTTAAAATCTATATTGACGGAATGTGTTTTTAATTCTAAATCTAAAGCAGGTTTTAACTTATTCTCTCCTCTACGAAGGTCAAATTCCTTTCTTTTATTGAATTGATAGGAATATTGAACTGCCAATAATGCTGTTTCATTAAGATAATAATTAAAATTAACTTTTGCAATATGATGTTTCACTTCTTGATATGGAGCATTAATTGTGTAAGTAAAATTATTTATTACCGATGGAATTTGATTATTGATAGAATTGTATAAATCATTTACACTTCCTGTATGCGAAGCTCTTAAAATACCAATAGTTGCATTGTAATAGCTATAAAAGCCAGAAAAATCAAACTTTTTTGCACTAAACCTAGCATCGCCAGTAAAGTTAGCCTCTCTGTTTCCTGTATTCGATAAATTATAGTTAGCTGCTTGCTTATCTCCAAGATATTTAAAGGTTGCCAATGCATTATAACTCCAGCCTAAAGCATTCCCCTTATGGATACTTGTAGATGCGGTTCCTCCTTTTCCATTAGTGTCATAACTTAAGATTGTCTTGCCAAATAAAGTATCTTTTTTGATTAAATTTGGTTCAATAATTACTAACCCACCTACGGCATCTCCACCATATTGCAATCCAGAAGCACCTTTTATAACGGTAATTTTTCCAGCCGAGTTAATGTCAAAATTAGGGGCATGTTCAATTCCCCATTCTTGATCTTCCAGCCTTACATTATTATTTATTATTGGTATTCTACTTCCATATAGCCCGTTAATAACTGGTTTTACTACTGCACTTCCTGTTTTTAGACTAGAAACTCCAACCACTTCTTGTAGTGCGTCGCCTAAAGATTTGTTACTGTACTTTTCTATAGTTTCTGTTTTAATTTTTTTCTCTAAAACAGTTTTATTA
Organism: Flavobacterium psychrophilum; assembly: GCA_022730285.1. Taxonomy (GTDB): domain Bacteria; phylum Bacteroidota; class Bacteroidia; order Flavobacteriales; family Flavobacteriaceae; genus Flavobacterium; species Flavobacterium psychrophilum_C. The sequence goes on along the minus strand of DZCQ01000016.1, from coordinate 45,654 downwards.
ATAGTATTTATCTCTTTTTTAATTACAATTTCATGAAGATTTAAAACAGTTTTTTTTAAAGTAAAGTTTATAACTTCATTTTTGTTGATACTAAAAATAGTGTCAATAGACTGATAACCAATATAAGAGATGAAAACAGAGGCTTTTCCTTCAGGAATTTTATTTATGTAATAGTTACCAGAATTATCGCTTGAAAATGTTTTGTTTTCAATATGAATATGTGCTCCTACAAGAGCAATATTTTCGGTATTGGTAATTTTGCCACTAATGGAATTTTGCGAAAACAAAGTAGGACAAAAAAACAAAACACCGAAAATAATATAAATTTTTTTCTGCATTTTTTTGTTCAAAATAAATATAGCCAATTTTTATTTTTGGAGTATCCAAAAATAATGTTGTTTATAAAAATTTAAACTTTGGGGGACCACGAAGGGCTAAAACATTACCTAGAAAATAGTGTGTATTTGGAGTATAATTAAAAAACAGCTTCTGAGATATTGCTGCTTTCTTATAAACTTTAAGAAAATAAATGGTATTGTAAGTGGCATTGCTAAAAGTAAATTTACAAACAAAACAGTCTTCAAAATTATAATGTGCATGCGAAAACTCTGTTTTGTGTGTGTCGTATTTGTGTTTACAATGCTCTTTGGACAATAATTCCTCCAAATGGTGTTCCGAGTGAAATGCTTGTAATAGTAGTGCTACTAATACAATTAGTCCTAAGAAAAAACCGGTTATGGAATATTTTTTAGCCATGCTACACAAAGATACCTAAAAATATTGATACATTTGTTTTTTTTTAATTATTTTTGAAAAGCTATTTGCAGCACCATCATTCTAAAAACTATTTTACAGGCATGATTTTATTTAAAATATTCGTTTAAACATGAAAAAAATATTGTTTTTCGTATTTGTTTTAACTCTAAATGGTTGCGACTATTTTACTAAAAAAAACATTGAAAAAGAAAAAATATTGCAGGAGGAATTAAAAAAAATAAATTGGAAAACGGTTGATGAACTTCCAAGTATTGCAAATTGTGATAGCCTACAGGATTTAGCTGCTAAAAAGAATTGTTTTTTTAACACTATAACAGCTCAACTTCAAGAAAAAATTCAAAAAGATTCTATTCTTAAAACCTATACAAAGTTAGACACAATTCCTTTTAAAGTTATTGTAAATAGCAATGGGTTAGTAATTTTAGAGCCAGAATTACAAAAATATAAAGGTATTTATAATCCTAAAACTCTAGATAGTATTTTTCAGAAACAATTGCAAAATACATTTAGAATTGAACCAGCAATAAAAAGAGGGGTTAAAGTAAAATCTCAGTTTACGGTTTCGGTTATTGTAAGCTCTAAATCCAATACAGTAGAAGTAGAATAAATTTCTTAAATTTTAATTTAACATAAAAAAATAGGTTACTTTGCTATTTTTTAGTAAAATTGAATATTTTTACAATAACATAACATGAAAAAAACACAAATTTTATTTATTTTATTATCTCTAGCCTCATTATCAGTATTTTCACAAAAAAATATTCTACTAGAAGAAATTTGGACAGGAGCATATAGAACACAAAACATGGAAGAACTTTCTTCTATGAAAAAAACAAATCAATATACGGTTTTAAATTATAACCGACAAAATAACACTTTTCAGATAGATTTGTTCGATTTTGCCACTCTATCAAAGGTAAAATCAATCATTGATACACAATTTTTTCCAAATTTATCTTCTATTGACAGTTATACATTTAATCAGGAAGAAAATAAAATTTTAATTGCAACTAATACAGATCAGATTTTTAGACACTCTTTTCTAGCAAATTATTATTTATTTGATATAAAAACACAAGAACTTACTAAGATAACGGACAATAAAATTCAAGAACCAACCTTCTCTCCAGATGGCACAAAAATAGCCTTCGCAAAAGAAAATAACCTCTTCATATACAACATTGCAACACAAAAAGTAAATCCAATAACCTTTGATGGTAAAAAAAACGCTATCATAAATGGAATTACAGATTGGGTTTATGAAGAAGAATTTTCTTTTGTAAAAGCCTTTGAATGGAATACAACAGGAACTAAAATTGCGTACATTCGTTTTGACGAAAGTGAAGTTCCAGAATTTACAATGGATGTATATGGAATTGCACTTTACCCAACGGTCGAAACATTTAAATACCCAAAAGCAGGAGAAAACAATTCTATAGTAACGCTGCATATATTCGATATTGAAACACAAAAAACGCAACAAGTAAAGCTAGACGAAAATACTAATTACTATATTCCTAGACTAAAATGGACTAATGATGCAAACATTGTAAGCATTCAGACCTTAAACAGATTGCAAAATAATTTGAACCTAATTTTTGTAAATGCAACTACTGGAGCAACAACCATTGTGCTTCATGAAAAAGATAAAGCATACATAGACATTACAGACAATTTAACGTATTTAAAAGACAATAGCTTTATTTGGACTTCCGAAAAAGACGGATTTAATCATTTATATTGGTATGACAAGTCTGGAAGATTAAAAAATCAGATTACAAACGGAAATTGGGATGTTACTAATTTTTATGGTTTAAACGAATCTAAAAATGTACTATATTATCAATCGGTAGAAAATGGTAGCATAAATAGAGATATTTATCGCATAGCTTTAAACGGAAAAAACAAAACCAAATTAAGCAAACAAGTAGGTACAAATGCTGCCACATTCAGCCCTAATTTTCAGTATTATATCAACTCTTTTTCCAGTACTAAAAATGCTCCAAGCTATACTTTAAATAATTCAGAAGCAGGAAACGTTATCAAAACGATACTCACTAACGAAGCCTTAGAAACGAAACTAAAAGATTACAACTTGCCAACTAAAGAGTTTTTTGAAATTACAAATGCTACTGGCGAAAAACTTAATGCATGGATTATTAAACCAACAAATTTTGATAGTACTAAAAA
>DZCQ01000016.1:29269-42587 GCA_022730285.1 Flavobacterium psychrophilum | reverse complement strand
AGAATAGGAATTTTTGGCTGGAGTTATGGCGGATTTATGTCAGCAAATTGTATTCTTCAAGGCAATACTGTTTTTAAAACAGCAATTTCGGTAGCACCCGTAACCAACTGGCGTTTTTATGACAGTATTTATACCGAAAGATATATGCAAACTCCTCAGGAAAACCCTTCTGGATATGATATGAATTCTCCAATTAATTATGTTACTAAATTAAATGGCAATTTTTTACTAATACACGGTACTGCTGATGACAATGTACATGTACAAAACTCCATGCGAATGATAGAATCTTTAGTACAAGTAAACAAGCAATTTGATTGGGCTATTTATCCAGACAAAAATCATGGTATTTATGGCGGAAAAACAAGGCTTCAACTATACACAAAAATGACCAACTTTATTAAAGAAAAATTATAAATAACTATATGAATTCTCCTCAATCCATTACAATAGAACAAATTCAAAATTTTGAAGGTAAATATCCAAAACAATTATGGTCGTTATTTATGGTCGAAATGTGGGAACGGTTTTGTTTTTATGGAATGAGAGGTGTTTTGGTGTTTTTTATGACCGAAGAACTTTTCTTAAAAGAGGAGTCTGCTAGTTTACAATATGGTGCTATTCAGGCTTTTGTTTATGCATTTACATTTATAGGTGGAATTTTTGCAGATAAAATTTTAGGGTTTAAAAAATCGTTGTTTTTTGGTGGAATTGTAATGATTTTAGGAAATCTTCTGTTGGCTTTTTCTCCAACAGAAATGTTTTATTACGGAATTGCTTTTTCTATTATAGGCACTGGTTTTTTTAAACCAAATATTTCCTCTATGGTTGGAGAATTGTATAGCGAAAAAGACAATAGGAGAGATGCTGGATACGGAATGTTTTATGCGGGAATTAATATTGGAGGTTTTTTAGGAGGCATTTTGTGTATTTATTTAGGAAAATTTTATTCTTGGAAACTTTGCTTTCTTGCAACTGCAATTGTAATGATTATAGGTGTGGTTACCTTTTATTATACCAAAAAAAATCTAGGGCCAATAGGGAATTCGCCTTTATTTAATTTACCTAAATCTAAAAGAAGAATAAGAGAAATTTCTGTGTATATAGGTTCTCTATTAAGTATTCCTTTTATATTTATAATGGTAAAAGATACAGATTACACCGATTATTTTATGTACACCATCGGCGTAATTGCACTTTCTTATTTTATATTTGAAATGGTAAAATTAAACCACATAAATTTGCAGAAAAAACTAATTGCTGCCTTTTTATTTATATTTTTCTATTTTTTATTTAATGCAATTTATGAGCAAAGTGGTGGTTCTTTGTCCTTATTTGCAAAAGACAATTTAACCGATAAATTGCTAGGATTCACCATCGATCCTAATGCGGTTAATAACAGTTCTAATACTTTATTTGTAATAATTTTAAGCCCATTAATAGGACTATTATGGTTATGGTTGGCTAAGATAAAATTAGAACCAAGCACATTATTAAAATTTGGCATAGGATTTTTATTTCTTTCTGCCTCTTTTTATATTTTTTATTACACAAAGTTTTTTGCAAATTCAAGAGGAATTACCTCTTTAAATATTTTTACTTTAGCATATTTCGTAACAACAATTGGGGAACTTTGTTTAGGTCCAATAGGGATGTCTATCATTACCAAATTATCTCCAAAAAAGCTATTTGGTATGATGATGGGATTGTGGTTTCTAGCTAGTGCTTTCGGACAGTTAGCTGCTGGAAAACTAGGGGCGGCAATGTCAAAAGCTAATACAGGGACTACTTTAATGTCTAAATTACAATCTTACACAGACGGGTATTACCAGCTAGCTATTTATGCAGGAATTGCAGGAATTATACTAATTGCACTATCCCCATTTATTAAAAAATTAATGCAAGAAGTTAAATAAAAAACAATTTAAAATTTTATATATGAATCAAACTACAACAGACAGTTTCTTTAAATCGAATGTGCTAGGGCATCCAGCAGGATTATTTGTTTTGTTTTTTACCGAAATGTGGGAACGTTTTTCTTACTATGGTATGCGAGCCTTACTAGTGTTATTTTTAACATCTTCTATAATGGGAGATAATCCAGGTTGGGGTTGGCCAAGAGAACAAGCAATGGCTATATATGGCTCTTATACCTCTTTGGCATATTTAACACCTATTTTAGGAGGATATATTGCCGACAAAATAATAGGATATAGATGGGCAGTTGTAGTTGGTGCTACCTTAATGACACTTGGACACCTGTCTATGGCAATAGAAATTGATCATATATTTATGTACATAGGCTTAGGGTTATTAGTTATCGGAAATGGTTTTTTTAAACCAAATATGACTTCTATTGTGGCACACATATACAAAAATCATCAAGATAAAAAAGACGGAGCTTATACCATTTTTTACATGGGAGTTAATGCGGGGGCATTTTTAGGCATGTTACTATGTGGGTATATTGGCGAAAGTCCTAATTGGGGGTGGAGCTATGGATTTGGACTTGCAGGAATATTTATGTTTGTAGGAATGTTGCAATTTTATTTTACCCAAAATATTTTTGGAGAAATAGGACTGAAACCAGTGAAAGAAGATGCGAACTTAGCCACAGATACAGACGAAGATGCCAGCAGAAATCCTTTTTCTAAATTTGATTTAATAATTATAGCAATTGTGAGTTTGCTTGGGTTGTCTTGGGTTATCAACGATCCGGTTTCAAAAATAACACAATTTAATTTATTCGATTTTAAAATTTCTCTATTTTCAAAAGTGATAAGTGGAGAAAATTTTGCAATTATGACAGCATTGGCTTTATTTGTTTTTATATTAATTAAACGAATTTTACAATATGCCCCAGTTCTACGCGACAGAATGATTTCAGTAGTAATACTAGCATTTATAACGGTTTTCTTTTGGGCATCTTTCGAGCAAGCAGGCGGTTCTATGACTATTTTTGCAAAAGATTATACACAAAGAGTTTTATCTGGCGAACACAAACTTTATTTTAATATTGTAAACACTCTTATTACAGTAATTCCTTTAGTTATTATAACCTATGTACTTATAAAACTTTTTCAGCAAACCTTTAAAAAATTTCCTCTTGGAAACATATTTTTAGCAATAGGTTTTGTAATAATATGGGGAATAGTTATTTATATGTTGAAAGCACAATATTTAGAGGAAAAATCTGAAATTCCAGCAACGTGGTTTGGGGTTTTAAATTCTTTATTTATAATCACTTTTGCTCCATTAGTTTCAAAATTATGGGAAAGCAAATACAATCCTAGTGCAACTATTAAAAATGGATTTGGTATGATTTTATTAGGGCTTGGGTTTGCCGTATTAGCTTTTGGCTCTAATAGTATTCCCGCTGGAGCTAAGGTTGCTTCGGTAAGTTTAATATGGCTAGTTCTAGCCTACTTTTTTCATACAATGGGAGAGTTGTTTATTTCGCCAGTAGGACTGTCTTATGTTAGTAAATTAGTTCCTGGCAGAATGATAGCGATTATGTTTGGAGTATGGTATCTTGCTATTGCAATAGGGAATAAAATTGCTGGAACTATGGGTGGTATGATTGATGAAATTACTGCACAATATTCCATGACTACATTTTTCTTAATATTTACTTTAATACCAATTGGTTTAGGAATAATAATTATGTTATTGACTCCTGTTGTCAAAAAATTAATGCACGGAGTACGTTAATGGCATTGTTTTTGCTATTTGTATTATAAAAATCTTATGAAAAAAATATTTTTATTTCTGTTCCTTACCATTGGAACCTTGGCACTACAAGCACAAGAAATTAAGTGGATGACACTTGATGAGGCATTAGCAAAACAAAAGAAAACACCAAAACCTATTTTTATGGATGTTTACACAGATTGGTGTGGACCTTGCAAAATGCTAGACAAAAACACATTTCACGATGTTGCGGTTGTAGATTATATATCAAAAAACTATTATGCAGTAAAATTTAATGCGGAAGGTAATTCTAGTATAACATATCAAGGAGTTACTTACACAAATCTAGGCTATGATGCAACTAGGAAAGGGCGTAATAGCGCACATGATTTTACTAGATTACTTAGAGTACAAGGATATCCTTCTATGTATGTAATAGACAAAAAAGGAAATTTGCAGCCAGCTCTTGTAGGATATAGAACACCTGAGGAACTGTTGCAGGATTTAAAATAATGCTAAATTGAACTTTTAATATAGTTTTTTAGCTCTCTTTTAATCAGAAATTTTATAATATCCCTTTTCGTAAATACTATGAAAAGGGATATTTTTATGTTTACAAGTTTGCTCCCATCTTTTTATATAACTTTTATAATTAGTGCTTCCCGCAATAATTTGTCGAGGTCTCCATTGTGCAATAAGTCTATCTAGGTTTATTTTTGGGGATTCTATTAAAAGAACAATATCTGGATTTTCTCTTGGGATAGTAATACTGGAAGAGTCTATAATTAGTATTTTTTTATCACCAAAAAGCAAAACATTTTGCAGTGGTTTGGTGCTAGTAATTGTACAGAAATTTGCAGTTGCATAATTCTGTAATGTTTTTTCTTCAAAACTGTTTTTTGGAATATCTTTTAAACTATATAAAGTTATATTTTTACCTAAACGCTCGCCAATTACGGTATTGTTTTTTATATTAAACACTATTAAATCTTGTTTTCTTTGTTCAGACCATTGGCTAGAAATATATAAAATTTGAAATAGAAGAATACTTACTAGTGCAAGTATTGCTTTGTAAAAACTTGGCTTCTTGATCCAGAAAACCCACGTAAATAGCACACCATAAGAGGCAATTAGCAAACTGAAACTTAATGGAATATTGCTAATTACAAACGCTTCTATTGAGGCAATGTACTTAATAAATGCATTCATTATTGCAATACTTTGTTGCAAAATATACATCAAGAAAAAAGGAATTATATTAAAGAATGCCAGCAATAACACCAATACACCTACTACCATAATAATTGATAAAAAAGGGATTAATACTAAGTTTGTTACAAAAAACAATCCAGGAAATTGATGAAAATAATAAATACTTAATGGCATTGCTCCAATTTGTGCGGCAAAAGAAACGGTTAAAATGTCCCAAAAATAGCCGCTAATTTTATTTTTCGGAATCCACAAAGCTTCTAGCATTGGCTGGAGCCAAAGGATAAAAAATAATGCAAGATAACTAAGTTGAAAACCTATATCAAACAAAAACAATGGCTTAAAAAGTAAAATTAAAAACATAGAAACTAGTAAAGTATGCATAATGTATGTTTCTCTTTTTAAAAAAACACCAATTGCTACAAAACTAAACATTACCGTAGATCTCACCACCGATGGTGCCAAACCTGCAACTAACGCAAAAAGCCATAATCCTAATAACACTACTAAAAGTTTAATCCAGTTTGAAAATTTATTTTTGGGTAAAAAATTAAGAATAAATGTCAAAAAAACTAGGATAAAACCAACATGCAAACCAGAAACCGATAAGATATGAACAGCTCCTGCATATTGGTAATCCTGTAATACTTCTGGCGAAATATCTTGCTGTTGTCCTAATATAAGTGCCGAAACTACCGCTAATTCTTCTTTTTTAAATCCTTTTTTTTCTAAATTTTGTGTTATTTTATTCCTAAAATACGAAGTATAATAATTTACATTTTTTATAGGATTCGGATCAAAATGTATTGCGTTTTTGACGGTAAATACTTGTGCAAAAATCCCTTTGTTTTCTAAATATTTACCATAATCAAACTGATTTGGATTGTTTGGTTTAAAATTAGCAACTAGCTCTCCACGCACTTTTAATTTGGTTCCAATGGTTAAATTATTTATAACCGAATCTTTTTGTATTGCTAGTAATATTTTACCATTTGTTTTTCTGGTCCCTATGTGTGTTACTTGTGCAATATATCTGGTGTATTTTGGAGTTGTTTTTAATTTTTCGTCTAAAATTACATATACATCTTGAATTGTACTATAATTAGTTGTAAATTTTGTATAATGCTCCTCCCTTATAGACTCGTTGTGGATAAGAGTGGTATTAATTCCTATCCAAAAGAATAAAAAAAATATAGTGTACGAAAAATAAGGTTTTTGTACTATTTCCTTTTTGTTTTGTACATAAAAATACAGCAACAATAATATATTTAGTACAAAAAAACTTATCGATACATATAAATTCGGATTTAGATAATAAGCACATAAAATCCCTAAAACAAAAAAAGGAGTAATTTTAGTTAAAGGAAATTTTGCTATATTCATGGTAGCAATATACTTAAAAAAGTAATTGATTTTTTAATTTACTAGTAAAAATAGTTATTTTTACACCTTAAATATTAGAATATAAATATATTATATGGCAGCAAAAAAGCCCGTAAAATCTAAGACACCTACTAAAAAAACTTCTACTAATTTTTTAGCAAAATTCAAGCGTTTTGGTTTAAAACTACTACTTTGGTTTTTTGGAAGTACAATTTTAGCAGTTTTTATTTTAAGATTCATCCCCGTTTTTTATACTCCGTTAATGATTATTAGAGTTTTTGAACAAAAATCGAATGGAAAAGAAATGATTTGCAAGCACGATTGGGTTCCCATTTCTGGAATTTCTATGAATCTGCAAAAAGCTGTTGTAGCAAGTGAAGATGGTAACTTTTTGCTTCACAATGGATTTGATTTTAGTGCTATGTACAAAGCATTTAATAGTAATTTGAATGGCAAAAAACTTAAAGGTGGCAGTACAATAACACAACAAACTGCAAAAAACGTCTTTTTATGGCAAGGCAGAAGTTATGTCCGAAAAATTTTAGAAGCATATTTTACTGTCTTAATTGAGCTTATTTGGAGTAAAGAGCGTATCATGGAGGTATATCTTAACAGTATCGAAATGGGAAATGGAATATATGGAGCACAAGCCGCAAGTCAATATTGGTTTCATAAAAGTGCTAAGAACCTCACTAAATACGAAGCAGCTTCTATTGCCTCTATTTTGCCAAATCCTTTAAAATATAAAGCAACCCATTCTAGCCGATATATTGAAAAACGAAAAAATAAAATAATTAGAGTAATGCTTCAAGTAAAGCAGTTGGAATATAAATAAAAAGAGTGTGTTTTTAATTCGATGTCTGGAATGTGTAATAATCTCCTCGTGAGTTATAGCACAGAAATTTCTTCTGTACACAAACCATTAGAAAAATCAAACAAAAATTAAAGACATAAAAAAATTATCACAATACAATCGAAATAAAATTGATTACTCGAAAAGACAAAAAAACAGGAATCATTATTTTTTATAACATAAATTTCAGTAAATTCTTTTTATTCTAAGCTTTTGAATAATTTTTCAACTTGAGGATAATCTTCATAATCTGAAGGAATTGTGAGTAAAATTTGCTTGCAAGATTTATAATCCTTCTGTTTAAGTTTAGATAAGGCTAAATACCATTTTGCTGTATTTTTGTAGATAGAATTACCAGATATTATGTCATTTAGAACTAATTCCGAATCTGCAAAACGATTTTCTTCAAGCAATGAAATGGCATAAAAATATTTAATTTCTGGTCTTGGATATTCTTTTATAACTAATTCAAAATTAATAATTGCTTCTTTATAGTTTTTTTTATTAAAAGCGTCTTGAGCTAATTTTAGTGATTCGATTATATTTCCTCGTTCTGTAAAATGCGCTTCTTCATGTTTGTTGAAATCATCATATTCTGGAGCGTTATTTTGAAAAAGTTGAAGCCCAAAAAACAAAACAAAAACTGCCGCAATAGCATATACAAAATTTCTTAGCTGAATTACTTTCGATTTTTTGGATTTATTCTCCGCAAATGATTCTTTTGCAATTGTTTTCAAGTTTTCTTTAAAAGCATGTGTTTCAGTCGAAAATTTAGTTTTTAAAAAGAGGTTAGATTCTTTATATATTTCAAATTTTTCTTTAAAATCCGTATCGCTTTGAAGTTGGTTTTCAAAATTGATTCTTTCTTCGGCAGAAAATTCATTGTTAAGATAATTTTCAAACGATAGGTATAATTCTTGGTTCATGATTTAGGATTTTAATGATTTGTATTTACTGGATTGCTGAATCATTTCGGTAAGTTGTCCTGTACAAAGCGATTTTTTCTTACGCACATAACCATAGGTTACATTTAGTTTTTGAGCTACTTCTTCCATCGTTTTTGCTATAAAACTAAGTTTAAGCACTTCTTGACACTTTTCTCCTAACTTTTGAAACATTTCATCAAACAACGATTGTTTTTCTTCAAAAATTTCCGTTTGGTTTGCCATTTCTACTGTCGATTCATCTTTATATACTTCATTATTGCCAATTGTTACCTCTTTTTTTGTGACTTTTTTTATTTCGTTGAGCCAACGTCTTTTACATAGCAGAAAAAAGTAAGCATCAAACGGGCAAGAAAGTTTTAAATTTTTGGTTTTAGCTTGGTTATAAATGGTTATTAAGACTTCTTGAATAATGTCTTGGGCTTGATCTTGGTCTCCAGAGTTGGTTTTTATATAATAGACCACTTTTGGAGCAAATTTTTTATATATAGATTGTATGATTGCCGAATTATTATTAGCCAACCCATCAATATATAGTTGATCTTCATGTACTGTATTGTTAGTCATAAAAAACTTTTTGTCGAATATACTAAAAAAAGGGTAACAAATATAAAACAATGTTGATGTAAAGGTATAAATTGAATTTTAAACATTTTAAGATTATGAAAAAGCTAAAAAAAATAGGAGTCATTTTCATTCATAAACTTTGGAAATTAATTACACGATAATTTTTTTTTAAACAAGGGTAACAATATCAAACCCGAATTGATATAACAATATAAAATAATAATTAATAACACTTAAAAATTAGAAACCATGAAAAATTTAAAAAACATTTCACTAGTAGTATTCGCAACAGTTGCATTAGCAAGTTGTAGTAAAGATGACAACAATGATTCAGTGGCACAACTTCCACCATCGTCACAGGAATTCCAAAGCATTAGACAAATAGCTTTGCAACATCAAACGCAATCGTTTACAGCGACAGCAGGAACAGGAGTTATTACATTAACATCTGCAAAAGGAGTAACCATAACGTTAGACGGAAATAATCTTACCAAAAACGGGAATCCAGTAACAGGAACTTTCGATATAAAATTCATAGAACTTTTTGACAAAGGAACTATGTTAGTAACAAACAAACCAACTATGGGTGTTATGTCAAATGGCGATAAAGGAATTTTAATTTCCGGCGGAGAATTTTATATAAATGCTACACAAGGAGGTGTGCAACTAGCAATATCGTCATCTATTAAACTTGATGTACCTACTGCTCTATCAGGAGACCCAATAGATAATACAATGGTATTTTGGACAGGAGACACAACCGATGCAGATAATTTAGCTTGGAGAGAAGGTGGAGCACCAACGGGAGGACAAGGAGGAGTAGATTTTAATCAAAACAGCTACAATGTAACTTTTGGAAACTTTGGTTGGACAAACATAGACCGTTTTTATAACGACCCAAGACCAAAAACTCAAATACTTGCTACTGTTCCAGCAGGATATGACAATACAAATAGCTCTATTTATTTGTCGGTAGACGGCGAGGGGCAGAATCAATTAGCAAAATTCGATACTTACAATCCAACCACACAACAGTTTAGCGAGCATTATGGTCAAATTCCAATTGGTTTAGTTTGTCACGTCATTTTTGCAACAGAAGAAAGCGGAAATTGGAGATATGGTATAAAAGCAGTAACAACAACAGCAGGAGCCGTTTATTCATTCACACTAGCCGAAACTACAGTTGGCACAGAAGCCCAAATGATTGCTGCTATCAATGCAATACAATAAAAATTTAGTTTGTTTGGTTAATTTAGAAAAAGTGATGGTTTATCTGTCACTTTTTCTTACATTTATAAATAATTTTGAAGTTATTTCCAGAGTCAGAGCCTAGAAAAGCAAATTTCAGAGCAAATAGATACGTCTTTTGCTTCCGAAAAAAAGCAATGCAAAGGGATTTACACTACCATCGGAACTAAAAAAAGGTAATTATGAAAAGGTTTCTATCAATCACCATTCTTTTAATGTTTTTTTGTTTTCCTGAGCTTGTCGAAGGACAAACAAAAGTAAAAGATACTATAACTCGCAGAGCTACTATTGGTTACGATAAAAGCGGAAACCAAATATCTCTAAAACCTGAAACACCGCCACTAATACAAGTAGCTGGTGCACCAAAAGCCAGTTATTCTTATTTCTGGGAAATGGGCGATGGTAATTATAGCAAGGAAGCAACACCCAAACATGTTTACAAAAAAAAGGGAGAATACAAAATAAATCTTTCGGTTACTAATAATTACGATAACGGAAAACCGCCAAAAACTCGACCAAAAACAGTTGCCATAAATGAAACTACAAATACCCAATTTTCTGGAATTGCTTCTCTGCAAGATACCATACAATATAAAATAGTCAACAATCGGGAGCCAGTTCCAGAGGAAGAAATGGTTGTCGTTGTTAGTTACAAAAACCCTCTAGATTATGTAGCAAACGGGAAATTATATCTTTTTTATAATGATGCAACATTCAAAAATAATAATTTCGAATTACTTGAAACTAGAACACATTTTGGAGAAAAAGAAGTTATCGAAGATGGTTTTGCTTGTGCAGACGAAATGAATAGTTCTTATGAAAATATAGCATCTGCAATATCAATACCATCATTTAGAAACTCATTTTCAACAGAGGATAATTTAGATTTGGCATTATTAGAATCTAAAACATTATTTAGAAATGTAAAAATTGTAGAGTTCAATAATATGAATGCTAATGAAACTCGAAATATGTTTTTTACATTTAAAACTACTCCAGAAATGATTAAAGATACTTCGGCGACTGTAAAAATGCGAGGTGTTTATGTCCCTGATAGAAATTACAAAAACTACAAAAAGAAAACACTCGAAATGGAAATTGCAACCTCGCATGATCCCAATAAAATGTCGAGCAATGCCACATTTATGAACTATCGGTTAGTGCGGTTAAAAAAAATAAATTTTAAAACCCGCTTTCAAAACGATGGAGAAGGGCCAGCTAGAACCATTCGTCTAGAAACCGATATTCCAGATATGTTCGACAAAAAAACATTGCAAATTGTCGATTCTTATCCAAAATGTCCTATTTGTCCAAAAGGGGAAGAAGTGAATTATAGCTGTTTAGACACCATTATCAAACAAAAACAAATACATTTCACTTTCAAAAATATTTACATTCCAGGAAGCACACAAAAAAATGTAACCGAAAAAGATAGTACAAAAGGTTTTGTAAAATATACCATGAAGTTTGTTAAAGATTTCCATAAGGAAAGTACACGAAGCAAAACCGCGATTATTTTTGATAAAAACGAACCTGTAATTACAAATTATTCCACCACACGATTTCTGCCAGGCATTTCTATTGGAGTAAAAACTGGCTATAATCTTTATTCAAATTTAGAAAATTCTAAAAGTTATTTTGTTGCTGCCACAATTTCGCCATACAAATCTTATCGATGGTATTGGCAAGTAGAATGGCAAAACGATTTACATAAATACCAATCCCGGAAAATAGTAACAGATGAAACAGTTTCGCCAAACGGAGCAATTTTGCAACTTCAAAGAACAACAACACTTTCTGAATTTAATAATGTTGTAATGGAAATCCCTGTTCTAATGCGATATAATATTAATAATTATATTGGTGTTGGTACAGGAATACAAGCAGGAGTAAACATCTCCGAAAAACAAAGTTTGCATACTAATACTAAACTTTACGAAAGTACTAATACAAATTTTTTGGTTAATGAAAAAGACGAATCACTAGTAACGAAACAATCCTTTACACAATTCAAATCAGGAATAGTATTAGACCTAACAGTTGGTTTTGCTAGAATTGGACCTAGTTTGGGTGTGCGATATGTTTGGAATTTTGAAAAAAACTTCAATTACACACAATTTTATGCTATTTGGAAGTTTTAACAAATGAGACGGCTTTTTCTTTTAATATTAGTTACACAAATTACATTTTCTCAGAATGTAAAAATAACGTTAGAAGACGAGATTTATAATGCTATCGATGTTTTTGTAGCAAATTCAAATGTTGAGAGTTTAAAAAAGCTAGAAATTGAAGAAACAAAGTTTAAAGCAAAATCAAAGTCCGATTTCTTAGCTTTAGTAATATTAAACTGCAATAAAGCATACTACGAAAATCAATTTGGCTTGACCAATAAAGCGATTTCAACTTACGAAAAAGCGTGGCAATTATTCCAAAAAAACAAGCTTTCTAATTATGATATTACGGAATATTGCTTAAAGCCTTTAGGGAATATTTATACTATTATTGGCGATTATGATAATGCTGAAAACACCATAAAGCAATATTTTTTTATTGCAAATATTGATGGAAATCAGGAACAAAAAATAAGTGCAATTCTTAATTTATCAAATGTTTACCAAAGTTCAGGAAAAAGTGATTTAGCCATTATTTTATTAAAAAACACAATTGCAACAGAGAAATTAACTAGAATTCAAAAAGGAATTTTATTGAATAATTTAGGTGCAAATTATGTAATAACTAAAAATAATGATAACGCTAAAAAGGTTTTAGAAATGTCGATAAAGTTATTAAGTAGCAAAAAACAACAATCACAAAATCTATCGAATGCGTACCAAAACTTGTCCCAAATTTATAGTCAAGAAAAAAACTTTGCAGTAGCTACTTCTTATTTTGAAAAAGCAAAATCAGAATTTGAAAAAACTAAAAATCAAGAACCTCGAAAGATTGCCAAACTCTTTTACGAAAATGCGTTATTGCTTTTCGAACAAGGTAAAATTTTAGATGTAAAACATACTATAAGCAAATGTTATAAAGTTTTAATTCCAAACTATTTTGATAAAAAAAGATTTTTGCCAACCCAGAAATCACTTTATGCAGAAACTCTTTTACTTGATATTTTAGACTTACAGGCTGCTGTTTTTCTAAAGGAAAATAAGCCTAAACTAGCAGTAGAGAGTTATAACCTTTCTTTTTATGTAGAAGATTTGTTACAATCATTGTTAGTATATGAAAATTCTAAAATTATATCCCAAACCAGAAATAGAAGTCGAGTTGAAAATTATATAGAAATTTGCGATTATTTATATCAAAAAGAAAAAGACATCTATTATGTAGAAAAGGCTTTTTTCCTATCTGAAAAAACGAAATCGACTGTTTTAAAAAATTATATTCGTCAAAATAAAACAATTTCTAAGGAAGAAAAAAA
>DZCQ01000016.1:0-29169 GCA_022730285.1 Flavobacterium psychrophilum | reverse complement strand
CTGTTTTAAAAAATTATATTCGTCAAAATAAAACAATTTCTAAGGAAGAAAAAAAAATTGTAGAACAACTACAAAATTGGAATAATATAATTGTAAAAGAGCAGGAAAAACTAGATTTGGCAGACATATCAAAAATAAATTTTGCTATAAAAAAACAAAACGAATGGATGCTTTTGCTCAAATCTATCAAATCTAAGGAGGAGATTTCATTTGATGAGAATTTAAATTTAAAAAAAATATTTCAGAAATTAGAAAATGACAAAGCAACCCTAATTTCATATTTTTCGGGCAATCAAAACATGTATTCATTTACTTTACAAAATCGTAAAATAAAACTTCAAAAATTAGAGAATGCAAACCAAAAGGGCTCTGTGATTCGAAAATTTATTACTTATTTTAGTGATGGAAATTCAATATCAAATGATGTTAGCGGTTATAATAGTTTAGGTAATCAAGTTTATAAATATTTGAAATTACCACAAAAGTCAGTCAATAAAAATCTAATAATTATTCCTGATGGAATTTTGAATTTTCTACCTTTTGAAGCGTTAATAACAAAAAAAAGTGCCACCACAAATTTTGCTAAAATGCATTATTTACTCCATGATTTTAAAATTGGATATAATAATTCAGTTTCATTTTACTTAGAGGAAAAACCGTTTCAATATCAAAAAGAAACTGTTTTGGGCGTTTTCCCAATTTTTGAAAATTCCAATTTAGAATTAGAGTTTTCAAAAAAAGAATTAGAAAATCTAAAAGAAAATTTTGAAGGCAAATATTTAGAAAAAAATGAAGCTACATTTCAAAATTTTAAGACTAATGCTAGACATTTTTCTATCCTTCATCTTTCTACACACGCTTCGTCTGGGACTATTGATGAACCCGCAAGAATACACTTTTATGATCAAGAAATACTATATTCGGAGCTGTATAATTTAAGCATTAATCCAAATTTAGTGGTTTTAAGTGCTTGTGAAACAGGTTTAGGAAAATTATATAAATCGGAAGGTGCAATGAGTGTTGCAAGAGGTTTTCAGTTTGCTGGAGCTAAGAATATATTGTTTTCGTTATGGAAGGTAAACGATTATACAACCTCCGTTTTTATGGATAAATTTTATAAAAATATTGAAAGTGGAAATTCTTATTTTGAATCTAACCAACAAGCGAAATTAGATTTTCTTAATGATAATTCTATTTCAAATGCTAAAAAATCACCGTATTATTGGAGTGCAATGGTTTATTATGGTGGTTTGGAGAACTATGAAGTGTCTTATTATAAATTATTGATTGTATTTATTTTTCTCATTGGAATTGATTTATTTTTCCTTTTAAAATTCCATAAAAAAGAGTGGTAAAAATGCATTCGTTATTGTAAATGAAAGAACTAGATATATTTAAAAAATAAAAAAACAGAAAACAAAGAGGCTATAAATGTAGAAAAATCAATATTCAAAGCAGCATCGTGTTTTGAACATAAAACACTATTTTTCCCATTAGCAAATAGACTCAAAAAAGAATAAATAGTTTTGTAAAACGAAATTTTCAAAAGAAAAGTTTTTCTAAAATTGAACATAACAAAATTGTTTTCACTACTTTTGTAGATGGACATTATTTTAAATAAAAAATGCTAGACCTAAAAAAAATACGATCAGATTTTCCGATATTGTCTAAAAAAATTCACGGCAAACCACTAGTCTATCTGGATAATGGAGCAACCTCCCAAACACCAAGTGTGGTAATTAATGCAATTAGCAAATACTACGACCAAACCAATGCAAACATTCATCGTGGTGTACACACACTAAGCCAAGAAGCCACAGATGCTTACGAATTATCTAGAAAAAAGATAAAAGAACATCTAAATGCCACACACACTCATGAAATAATATTCACATCAGGAACCACTCAAGGAATTAATCTTGTTGCAAATGGATTTGCTTCTATCTTAAAACCTAACGATGAAGTTTTAATATCTGCAATGGAGCATCATAGCAATATCGTGCCATGGCAAATGCTATGTGAAAAAACGAATGCAAAATTAGTCGTAATTCCGATGAATGAAAATGGAGAATTAATACTCTCTGAATTTGACAAATTAGTATCTGAAAAAACAAAAATTGTGGCGGTGAATCATATTTCTAATGCGTTAGGCACAATTAATCCTATAAAATATATTATTAATGTAGCTCATAAATACGGAGCCGCTGTGTTAATAGATGGAGCACAGGCTGTACCACACCTAAAACCAGATGTTCAGGAATTAAACTGCGACTTTTATGTGTTTTCCGGGCATAAAATGTGTGGGCCAACTGGTGTAGGAATTTTGTACGGAAAAGAGGAGTGGTTGTATAAACTTCCACCATATATGGGTGGTGGAGAAATGATTAAGGAAGTTACTTTTGAAAAAACCACTTATGCCGACTTACCACATAAATTTGAAGCAGGAACTCCTAATATTGCTGACGGAATTGTGCTGGGAATTGCAGTAGATTATTTAAACAATATAGGCTTTGAAGAAATTCAGAGACAAGAAAACAAATTGTTACAATATGCTACACAAGAACTTCTAAAAATTGAAGGTTTAAAAATAGTTGGGCAAGCAAAGGAAAAAACTGCCGTCATTTCTTTTAATATAAACAATATTCACCCATACGACATTGGCACAATAATTGACAAATTAGGAATAGCTGTCCGAACAGGACATCATTGTACACAACCTATTATGCAATTTTTTAACATTCCTGGTACTGTAAGAGCAAGTTTTGCGTTTTACAACACCATGGAGGAAGTAGATGCATTAGTACTAGCAGTTAAAAAAGCAAAATTAATGCTTGAATAATTTTTATTAACAAAAAAATCTATCATGAAAACCTTTTTATTTATATTTTTAACGATATTTTTAACAAAAACATGTGGGCAAAAAAAAGACACAACGGTTTCTAAAATTGTACCAACCGAAAATTTAAGCACTAAATTAGTGATGCCAGAAGATAATAGAAACGCAAAAGCTAAAACACAAAACAACAATCCAATTGCGGAATATGAAGCTCTTTCTAGAGGTTTTTTTCTGAAAATAATTTATTCTGAAAATAAAATATTGTACACCCAAAACAGAGATAGTACTAACAATCTTAAAACTATAAATTTAAGTGCCGTAGAAACAGAAGATTTGAATAAATTAATGGACGAAATAAATATTCAGAAACTAGAAACATTTAAGGCTCCTACCGAAAAAAGAATTTTTGATGGCGCGCCACATGCTAATTTAAGTATTAATTATAACGGAGAAACTTATAGAGGTCAAGGGTTTGACCACGGACAACCACCAGTAGAAATTGAAAAATTTGTAAACAAACTAACTTCATACATAAAAAAATAATGACTATCTCAAATATTCAAGAACAAATAATAGAAGAATTTGCACTTTTTGATGATTGGATGGAAAGATATGAATATATTATAGATTTAGGAAAAAACTTACCACTAATAGATGAAAGTAAACAAATAGACGAAAATATTATTAAAGGATGTCAGTCTAAAGTTTGGTTATTTGCAGAGAAAAAAGATAATAAAATACTTTATACAGCCAATAGTGATGCAATTTTAACCAAAGGAATTATTGCCCTACTTATTCGTACTTTTTCTAATCAAAGTCCAGAAGCTATTCTTGCAGCAGATACTTTTTTTATAGATAAAATTGGATTAAAAGAACACCTTTCGCCAACCCGTGCAAACGGATTAGTATCGATGATAAAACAAATAAAAATGTATGCTTTGGCATTTTCAAATTAAAAAAATATGGAAGAATTTAATGATACAATAAATTTAGGAGAAGAGGCTGTAAAAGTTTTAAAAACGATTTACGACCCAGAAATTCCTGTAGATATATATGAACTTGGATTGATTTATGATGTTTACGTAAATGAAAATTTGGATGTCAAAATTTTAATGACACTTACCTCTCCTAACTGTCCCGTTGCCGAAACCTTACCTCTTGAGGTGGAAGAAAAGATTAAAAAAATTAAATCTGTAAAATCCTGTGAAGTAGAAATAACTTTCGATCCACCTTGGACAAAAGACTTAATGAGCGAAGAAGCAATGCTAGAACTAGGAATGCTTTAACAATGGAAATTGTTAATAAAGTAGCTGTCAGTAAACTAGAGGTTTTTGACTTAGAGGATTATTATCGCCACGGAAACAGAATATCCATTAACCTCATACAGTGGCTATTTCAAGAGCAAATACTCAAAGAAAAAGATTATAGAGAGGCGTTAAAACAACATGATTGGACACAATATCAAGGTGGTTTTGTAAATATTATAAAACCTGTTGATGTAATTATTCCTGCGTGGGCAACGATATTGCTTACCGTACATCTAGCCCCATTTGCAGAAAAAATTGTGGTAGGAACATTGACAGAATTAGAGTCTTTGTTATACCAAGAAGTTTTAGATACTATCGATTATTCTGTTTATAAGAACAAATCGGTTATATTAAAAGGGTGTTCTAAAAAATTAGTGCCAGAAAGTGCGTATATTATAACAATTCAAAAATTAGTGCCTTTTGCTAAAAGTGTTATGTATGGCGAAGCGTGTTCTGCGGTTCCTTTGTTTAAAAAAGGATAGAATTACAAATCAAAACCTAAATTTACACCTAATTTAGTGGCTATAATTTTTGCTATTTTAACCTTTAAATTTGGTATTTTAATACCAGATGTTACCTGACTTGTAAAAGCATACATAAGCAAAGCCATTGCTTCCTTTTTAGGAATTCCACGCTGTTGCATATAAAAAAGTGCTTTGTCATCGAGCTGTCCAATAGTACACCCATGTGAACATTTTACATCGTCTGCAAAAATTTCTAATTGTGGCTTGGCATAAACGGTAGAACTATCGCTAACTAATATGTTATTATTTTGTTGAAAAGCATTTGTTTTTTGAGCTTCTTTTGCAACGAATATTTTCCCATTAAAAACACCAACAGCATCATCGAATAAAATAGTTTTGTAATTTTGATGACTTTCGCAATTTGGAGTCGCATGGTTTACTAAAGTGTAATGATCTACATGCTGCCTATTTCCTATAATGGTAATTCCGTTAAGAGTGCTATCTATTCTTTCGCCATCATGGAAAAAATTTAAGTTGTTTCTTGTTAAATTTCCTCCAAAAGAAAAAGTATGCATGGAAACTCTACTCTCTTGTTTTTGAGAAACATACGTATTATCAATTAAATTAGCATTTTCAACATCGTTCTGAATTTTATAATAATCAACAATTGCTCTTTTTTGCGCAAAAATTTCTGTAACTGCATTGGTTAAAACCACTTCATTATGCAAGCATTGGTGTCGTTCTATTATTTGTACATGTGAATTTTCGCCAACAATAACAATATTTCGTGGTTGTAGCAAAACATTTTCTTTCGAGGTAGAAAAATAGATTATCTCGATAGGTTTTTCTACAATTTTATTTTTTACAATATTTATATAAGAACCTTCAATGGAAAATGCGGTGTTTAAACTAGTTAAACTATCCATTTTACTAGCAATCTTATTAAAATAAGTATCTATAACCATTTGATATTTTGGTTTGGTAAATGCAGAAGACATTAAACAAACATCAATTCCATCATGTGTGGTTGCAGACAAATTTGAACAAAATACGCCATCAATAAATACTAGTTTATAAGTATCAATTTCATGAATAAAATATTTTTTTACCGAAGCGTAATCAACAATATTCTCTTGCTTAGGAAAAACGGTAAAATTTTGTTTGATAATTGATTGTAACGAAGTGTATTTCCAAGCTTCTTCTTTTTTAGTTGGGAAGCCAAGATTTTCAAAATTTTTAAAAGCTTGTGTACGAATGTCGTGAAGTCTGGCAGAAGTGTCTATTTGTTCTTCAAATGCCATGAACGACGATGTTAGTTTTTCTTTTAGATCCATGTTATATGCAAAATTTACTAGCTTTTTGTTTTAAATACAAGTTGGAGGTGGTGGTGTTTTAAACAATTTCTTTTATCCAGTCATACCCTTTTTCTTCCAGTTCTAAAGCTAAACTTGCGTCACCAGATTTTACAATTTTTCCGTCCATAAGTACGTGTACAAAATCAGGTACTATGTAGTCTAAAAGTCTTTGATAGTGCGTAATTACAATAACCGCATTATTTTTATTTTTTAATTTATTGACACCGTTAGCCACAATTCGAAGAGCATCAATATCTAGTCCAGAATCTGTTTCGTCTAATATTGCAATTTTAGGCTCTAACATTGCCATTTGAAAAATTTCGTTTCGTTTCTTTTCTCCACCTGAGAACCCTTCGTTAAGTGATCTAGATAAAAATTTACGATCAATTTCTAGTAATTCCGCTTTTTCACGAATTTTTTTAAGCATTTCATTCGCCGTAAGCTCAGGAATTCCATTGGCTTTATTTTTTTCGTTAAGTGCTGTTTTAATGAAATTTGTAACAGAAACCCCTGGAATCTCTACAGGATACTGAAATGATAAAAATATTCCTTTATGGGCTCTTTCCTCTGGAGCTAAATCTCCTATATTTTCATTATTTAAAAGAATATCTCCACTGGTTATTGTATAATAATCATTTCCTGCAATTACAGAAGAAAGGGTACTTTT
The DNA here is from genome assembly GCA_022730285.1 of Flavobacterium psychrophilum. Taxonomy (GTDB): domain Bacteria; phylum Bacteroidota; class Bacteroidia; order Flavobacteriales; family Flavobacteriaceae; genus Flavobacterium; species Flavobacterium psychrophilum_C. The sequence goes on along the minus strand of DZCQ01000016.1, from coordinate 22,540 downwards.
ACCAGCGCCATTTGGACCCATAATTGCATGTACTTCCCCTGCTTTTACATTAAGGTTTATACCTTTTAATATTTCTTTGTCTTGAATAGATGCGTGAAGATTATTGATGTCTAACATACTGTAATTTTATTGCAAAAATAATCAATATTATAGATTAATTCTAAATAAATATAATTTAAATTAGATAAAAACAAAAAAGTCATACAAATTGCATGACCTTTGACAGTTATAGTAATAATTGTTAATCTATTAAAACAATTACTTTGTTATTTAATAATTCTAATGTGCCGGAAGTAATCGCTAAATTATAATTTTGCTCAGTTATTTTATTGAATAGAAATGCGTTCTCTTTATCAAAATCAAATTTTGGAGCTTTGATAGAAATAATTCCTTTTTGTAACAAGGAAACAATTGGAGCATGGTTGTTTAGCATTTCAAAACTTCCGTCAATTCCAGGTACTGACAAAGAAGTGATTTCTCCTTTAAATAAAGATGCTTCTGGCGATACTATTTCTAAAATCATTTTTTTAAATTAAAAATTTTATAGGGAATGGCTGTTTTTACTATTTGAATTAAGCTTCAGCTAACATTTTTTCACCAGCTTCAATTGCTTCTTCAATTGTTCCTTTTAAGTTAAAAGCCGATTCTGGTAAGTGATCTAGTTCACCATCCATAATCATATTAAAACCTTTAATAGTATCTTTAATATCAACTAAAACACCTTTTAGTCCTGTAAATTGCTCTGCAACATGAAAAGGTTGAGACAAGAAACGTTGTACACGTCTTGCTCTAGAAACTGACAGTTTATCTTCTTCTGAAAGTTCTTCCATTCCAAGAATTGCGATAATATCTTGTAATTGTTTGTATTTTTGAAGTATTTCTTTTACCCTTTGTGCACAATCATAGTGCGCATCTCCTAAAATTTGAGGAGTTAAAATACGAGAAGTAGAATCTAATGGATCTACCGCTGGATAAATCCCTAACTCTGCAATTTTACGAGACAATACTGTTGTAGCATCTAAGTGAGCAAAAGTTGTTGCTGGAGCTGGATCGGTTAAATCGTCTGCTGGCACATATACCGCTTGTACAGAGGTAATAGAACCTTTCTTTGTAGAGGTAATACGCTCTTGCATTGCTCCCATTTCAGTTGATAGTGTAGGCTGATAACCTACTGCAGAAGGCATACGCCCTAAAAGAGCAGAAACCTCTGAACCTGCTTGTGTGAATCGGAAAATATTATCTACAAAGAAAAGTACGTCTTTCCCTTGATCTGTACCAGCACCATCTCTAAAATATTCTGCTATAGACAATCCAGAAAGTGCAACACGTGCACGTGCTCCTGGTGGCTCATTCATTTGACCAAATACAAAAGTTGCTTTAGATTCTCTCATTCCTGGCATATCCACTTTAGATAAATCCCAACCTCCATTTTCCATAGAATGCATAAAATCGTCTCCGTATTTTATAATCCCAGATTCTAACATTTCTCGAAGCAAATCATTTCCTTCTCTCGTGCGTTCTCCTACTCCTGCGAACACAGATAACCCCCCATGTCCTTTGGCGATATTGTTAATTAATTCTTGAATTAAAACCGTTTTTCCCACTCCTGCACCACCAAACAAACCAATTTTACCACCTTTTGCATAAGGCTCAATTAAATCAATTACTTTAATACCCGTATATAAAACTTCAGAAGAAGTAGATAAATCTTCAAATTTTGGAGCTTGACGGTGAATAGAAAGACCATTTGCTCCGTCTTTAGGCAAGTTTCCTAATCCATCAATTGCATCTCCAATCACATTAAATAACCGACCATATACATCTGAACCAACAGGAATTCTAATAGGTTCGCCTGTTCCAACAACCTCATAGCCACGACTTAAACCTTCTGTAGAGTCCATAGAAATAGTTCGTACTGTGTTCTCTCCAATATGAGATTGAACTTCTAGAACTAATAATGAACCATCTTTTTTAGTTATTTCTAACGAATCATAAATTTTTGGAAGAACTACATCTTTACCATTAAAAACTACATCTACAACTGGTCCGATGATTTGGGCAACTTTTCCTATTACTTTTGACATTTTATTCAATTAAAAATCTGTGTTAAACGTATGAATTTCTTATTAAAAAAGATAAATTTACAAATACAAAGAATGTCTTATTAAAAATTTTATCTTTTAAAGGGCAAAGGTAATTTTTTTAAAACACAAAATCAATTCTTTTTTAAGTTTTTTAAAGAATTTTAAATTTCTAAAAAAATAAAAAGCCATTAACGAGTAGTTAATGGCTTTTTTATATAAATATAACAATTTAGTTAATTGTAGCTGGATACTGTATTGGGAAGCTAGCTAAATCTAACCCTTTAAAGTTAGAACCATATTTTGCATTAATTGCTTCTAAGAATTTAGTAGCAATAAGGGCTTGTCCTCTAGAAGATGGGTGTATTCCATCCATAGAGAAACCTCCGCCAGTTACATAAGAAGCTGTTATGCTATAATTTCCAAAACGATACCCTCCATTAAATACTTGACTCATTAATGAATTAGCATCTACATAAGCTAATCCTTTTGCATCTGCACTAGACATTATTTTTGCATTAAATGCATTTGTTGCAGTTGTAATTTCTTCGATTTCATTTTTAGAAAGAACCCATTTATCTGCTAATGGAACAGATGTACCGCCACCAGCACCAAGGTTAGCTTGAGCTGATACGCCATCTGCACTTAATAACAAATAATCTTCTTTTGTAGATAATCTATAAGATGGTAGTCCTAAGCCAGATAAATTAGTTAAATACTCATCAACAATAACAACTGGTTTTTTATCTCCGGCTGTAAAAACAATAGTTCTTTGTGTTGCCTCCGCAGCGGTTATATAACTTGCATTTAAAGCTACTTGCAAACCCCCATTGTATGGTGCGTAAGCAGAATTTAAAGCAGATGCCTGAGCCGCACTAAGTGTAGGAATTGGGTTATATCCAACAGTTGTAAAAAACGGCAAATTGAATACATAAGGAATATTTGCTACAACTCCTTTTGCACCACCACTTGTCAAGGTGGTTACTAAAAAATCGTAAGTTGCATCAAAGCCTACCCCTATAGCACCCGCTGATGGTGTGATTGGACTAGTACTCATATTACCACCAGACAATGCATATCCTAACACATCATTATTCCCTATCCATAACGAAAAGAAAGTTGGACTTTGTGCCATTGCATCTTGCAAAACAGAAGTAGTATAACTTGTTGCAAAACGCACAAAATAAGGATTTGCAGTAGTTCCTATTCCAGCAGGATTACCATAGCCAGGGGCAATTAGATGTGCTGTTTTTGCACCAGGAACACCAAAATTATTAAACCCGCCAATTGGATTAGGCATTAATACAGTTGATGAAGATTGATTATATGGAGATTGTCCAACAGATACTGGCCCTGCCCCATTAAAAATTAGTCTAGGAAATTGCCCCAACATAGGGTTTGTAAATCCACCAACATTATCATTCATCAAAGGAGTTTTGAACTCACCACCACCAACAAGTTTGAATTGTTGTGCTAATAAATTAGCATAAGAATGCTCTTGTCCAGCTATAAATAATGCATTGTCGGAAAATCCAGCTGTGATAGAATTTCCTAAAGAAACATATTTAGAAAAATTAGCGGATCCAGCCGTTAGAGGTGCTTCTGCTACTGTTTCATCATCTTTACTACATGCTACTATACTTAAGGAAGCTATTAGTAACCATTTTATATTTTTTATCATAACTTTATGTTTTAGTTTATTATTTAGAAAAGATTAAGGGTTAATAGTCCATGAAGCATAATATTGTCTTCCTATAGATCCTGCTCCTAGCACTTGAATGTAATCTTTTCCTGCAATATTAGCTCCACCAATTTTTATCACCGATTTTAGAACTGGTATTGCATAGTTAATTTGTGCATCAAATACTACATTTTCCGGAACCATACCTATAATAAATGTAGATTCCCAAAGGTAAGCACTGTTGTAACGAACGTTAGTATTAAATCCTAAGTGTTTAGTGAGTTTGTCGTTACCAAAAGTTCCTTTAATTCTATGTTTAGGAGTATTAAATCCAGCTTGAAAGCTTGGATCAGCAGATTGATCAAAATCTATTTGAGAGTAGTTATAACTACCACCTAACTCAAAATTTTTGTAAACTTTTCTAGATATTCCAACACCTACTCCAATAGAATTTACATTTACTTGAGAATTAGTATATACATTAAATCTTCTGCTATCTCCATTTGCTAACGCAGTTGCAGCTAATGATGTTCCTACGGTTCCATATAATGGAGCGTAAGTACTAGTTACACTAATAAAATCTTTGTATGAATTATAATAACCATTAATATCCAAAGAGAAATCCTTGAAAATTGTTCTATACCCTAATTCCATTGCTTGCACTTGTTCTGGTTTTACCAAAGTTGGATTGGCTTTTACTAATAAAGCAGAAGCAGTTGCTGGACTATTTCCTGATCTTACAGATGCATCAAATGCCTTGTAAGACTCTTGCGTAAAGGAGTTATAATAAGCATCTTGTCCTGTAAGTTGAACGGTAGTTGCTCCACCTGTAAAAGCTTGTCCTGGCAAACTAACACTTCTTGTTTCTTTATATCTTTCAAGATTTTCTGGAGCAGAACCAATTAGAGAAACTGGCCCTAAATCTAAACCAATATACTGATCTTGTGTGGTTGGATTACGAAAACCTGTTTGGTAAGAAACTCTAAGATTATGTTGTTTTACATTTCCCGCTGCATAGGTAGCAGAAATTCTAGGAGAGAAATTTCCATCAAAATTTTTAGATTTATCATAACGAACCGATGCTGTTAATTTCAATCTATCGTCCATTAATTTTTTCTGAAGTTGTGTGTAAGCACCAAATTCATTGTATTTTAAAGGTCCGTCATAATCTGTAAAAATTGTTCCATAAGAATTCATTTCATATTGTCTAGCAGAACCACCTATTTGTATTTCAGCAAATTTGATTAAATTTTTGAAATTATAATTCACATCTGCATGGTATATTTTTGAATTATCTTGAAATTTAGCTCCTTCTTTAAAGTCAGGATTTGTAATAACTGATGCCAATGCACTTGCAAATTGTGAAGAACCTGGTTCAAATCTCACACCTCTTGGAGCAGAAGGGTTTGCTGGGTCTATGTTTGGAGCAAGCCCTAAACCTGGTGAATCATTATAATCAGCGAAACGACGAGCATAAGCAGCTGCTTCGTTTGCATTTAGCAAAGTCCCAGTAACAGGCGAAGTAAGAAGTGCACTAGATAATTGGAATGCTCTTGCATAATCTGTAAACCAGTTGGTATCTGATTTAGCCAATCGGTTCACATTAAGTGCTGCAAAACGAGTATCGTAAGAATCTCCAGCATTTTCAGAAGTACGATATACTCTTACAAAAAAGTTTTTGTTTTTTACCTCTAATCTGGTCTGATCCATGTAGAAGTTTTTAAGTGCATATCTATTAGCTCCTTGATAAATAGTGTTTCCAAAACCTAATTTATGTTGCAAAATAATTTCAAAATCATTTGCCCATGGTTTAAAATGCAAAGAAAAATCTGCTTTTGTAGCATTAATAGTATTATCGGTTAAATCTTGTTCTTTGTAACCTGTTCTACTAACTTGGCCTACTGCTGGTATATAGGTAGAAGCCTCGTCTCCGTATATGTTTAATCCATCATAATTTTGATTGTTAGCATGTCCTATATCATTAGGATTTTCATCTAATGTTCCTGCAATTACATTTCTATCATCTGATGCAATCCATTCGGTAGCATTTAGAAAGTTAAAATTAGCTTTTGCAGCAAAATGCTCTGTAAATTTTTTAGCAGCTCTAAAACCAAAGTCATAAAAAGGATTGTCTCCAGCAGTGTTTTGAACTGTTCTACCATATTTAAAATAAGTAGAAATCCCTTGTTTTACAAATGGACTTCTACTTGTCATAAACATAACTCCATTAAATGCATTTGCACCATATAGTGCAGAAGATGCTCCTGGCAAAATCTCCACACTAGCAACATCTAGGTCAGAAAGGCCTATAAGGTTTCCAAGCACAAAGTTTAATGCAGGAGATTGATTATCCATACCATCTACTAACTGTAAAAATCTAGAATTGGCAACAGTCGCAAAACCTCGAGTGTTTATAGATTTAAAAGAAAAACTACTTGTATTAAACTGTACATCTTTTAAGTTTTCTAATCCTTCATAAAAAGAAGGTGCTGTGGTATTTTTAATATCTTTAAGTGACATTCTCTCTATGGTAACAGGAGATTCTATTACTCTTTCTGGAGCTCTAGAAGCTGAAATTACAATTTCGTTAAGAGAAGTTGTTGCACCTTGTTCTTTCAAAACAACAGCAACTACTTGTTCTTTTGAATTAACTACAACTGATTGTGTAACAAATCCCATCATAGAGACTTCTAATGTTATTGGAAAACTTGTTTGGTTTTTTAAAACAAACTTTCCGTCAAAACCTGTAGTGGTTCCAGTAGAAGTTCCTTTGACAATTACATTTGCTCCAGCAATGTTTTGACTGTTAGCGTCATTCACGCTACCTGTGACTGAATTTTGTGCAAAGGTAATGCCACAAAAAAACAATGACAAAATAATGAAATAGATTCTCATCCGTATAGATTTTTATTGGTTTATAGAGCCAAATTACAAATATTTTAATAACTAGCTATATATAACAATAAAAATTATTTATAAAGAAGCATTAAGAGGGTATTGTAAGTTAAATAAAAACGCAATATTTATGAATTAATAAATAAAAATTAACAAAAAAAATACTTTTTATCTATTTAATTAATAAAAAAAATACATATTAAATAAAAATTTATTTCATAAAAAAACAAGCAAATAGCTTGTCTTTTTTTCTTTGTAAAGTTGTTAAATTATTTATTCTACCGTAACAGATTTTGCTAAATTTCTGGGCTGATCTACATTGCAACCCCTCATAACTGCAATATGGTAAGACAATAGTTGCAAAGGAACGGTTGTTAATAAAGGCGAAAGTGCGTCTGGAACATCTGGAATTTCAATCACAAAATCTGCTAAATCTCTTACTTGTATATCTCCTTGCGTTACCACCGCAATAATCTTTCCGCTTCTAGATTTTATTTCTTGGATATTGCTTACTATTTTATCGTAATGTCCTTGCTTAGGTGCAATCACAACTACTGGCATTTGCTCATCTATTAAGGCAATTGGTCCGTGTTTCATCTCGGCTGCAGGATAGCCTTCTGCATGAATATAAGAAATTTCTTTAAGTTTTAAGGCCCCTTCTAATGCAACAGGAAAGTTATAACCACGTCCTAGATATAAAAAGTTTGTAGCATCTTTAAAAACAGTAGCAATTTCCTTTGCTTTTAAATTTGTTTTTAAAACTTCCGTTACTTTTTCTGGTATTATTTCTAGTTCTTGTAAATATCTATGAAAATCTGAATTAGACAATGTCCCTTTAGATTTTGCTAAACGTAATGCAATCATTGCTAAAACTGTAATTTGTGTGGTGAAAGCTTTTGTAGAAGCCACCCCAATTTCTGGCCCTGCATGGGTATAAGCTCCTGCATGACTTTCCCTTGAAATAGAAGATCCAACTACATTGCAAACTCCAAAAACAAAAGCTCCTTTTTCTTTGGCTAATTTAATTGCTGCAAGAGTATCTGCCGTTTCGCCAGATTGGGATATTGCAATAACCACATCATCTTTACCAATAATTGGATTACGATACCTAAATTCTGATGCGTATTCTACCTCTACTGGTATTCTAGCAAATTCCTCAAAAATATACTCCGCAACTAATCCTGCATGCCATGATGTGCCACATGCTACAACTAGAATTCTTTTGGCATTAAGAAATTTTTCTAAATTATCTTCAATGCCTGCCATCTTGATAATTCCCTCGTTTGCATTTAATCGACCTCTGTATGTATCTTTGATAACTAGGGGTTGTTCATAAATTTCTTTCATCATAAAATGCTCATAGCCACCTTTTTCTATTTGTTCCAAATTTAATTGAAGTTCTTGAACGTATGGATCTACAAGAGAATCATCTTTTATTTTACGAATTTTTAAAGGTTTGTGCAATCTAACTATTGCCATTTCTTCATCTTCCAAATAAATTGCATTTGATGTGTATTCAATAAATGGAGTTGCATCTGAGGCTATAAAAAATTCGTCTTTCCCAATTCCAATTGCAAGTGGACTACCTAGTCTAGCAACAATTATTTCATTTGGATTTTTTTGGTCAAAAACACAAATCGCATAAGCACCAACTACTTGTTGCAATGCTATTTGCACCGCTTTTCCTATTTTAAGTTGGTGTGTTTTTTGAACATCTTCAATTAAATTAACAAGCACTTCGGTATCTGTATCCGATTTAAAAGTATAACCTCGCTTAATTAATTCTTGTTTTAAGGAATCGTAATTTTCTATAATTCCGTTGTGTATGATAGAAATATTTTCAGAATTTGATAAATGAGGGTGTGAATTTACATCGTTAGGAACACCATGTGTTGCCCATCTTGTATGCCCCATTCCTATATTCCCATTAGTAGTAATTTCGTTTGTTGATTTTAATTCTAAATCAGAGACTTTCCCTTTGGTTTTGGATAGTTTAAGAGATTCTCCATCATAAAGAACCACACCTGCACTATCGTATCCGCGATATTCGAGCCTTTTTAATCCTTTAATTATAATAGGATAAGCTTCTCTATGACCAATATAACCAACAATTCCACACATACACTTTATTATTTAGGTTCTGTATAATATATTTCAAATTTCACTCTATTATTGTAATTAGCATCTCCTGGGAGCAAATTGCTTCCAAATAAAACAGTTCCAAGTGGATTCATGATAGAACCATTTGGCACAAATTCTATTGTTTTGGTCAAATCTGTATCTAAAGGAGCTACAATTGCTGGATTTAATGCCCCAATAGTGTAGTTATTAATGTCTTCGGTAACAACTAATGCTAATCTTACGTTTCTGGAATTACTTCCTGATTCGGAAAGAATATTTTTAACATGTTCTGTTATTTTTATGGTATATTTATCCGTATTTGTAAGAGTGTTTTTTTCTAAAATTCCGCCATAAATATATTTATTTAATTTTGAATTTGTAGAATTATAACTTCCATCAAAATAATAATCGGCTAAAAGAGCATTATTATTAGCATTATAAAGATACACTCTTTGTGGTTTTTTATAACTGCTTGTTATATAGGAATTATCTACTGTAAAAACAAGAGAAGCATCATTTATTAGAATGTTTTTTGCTTTTAGGGCATTTAGCTCTGCATCGTCAAAAATTTGAATAAAGGCTAGAGAACCTTGTCCTCCTTTTAAGAAAAGTCTATCTACACCATTTATATATCCTGTTGTGTTGTTAACTGCTGTGTCGTAAGTAGAAGAATTAGTATTAGTGAATGTATTGGCAGTATTTTTAGACATATTTAACACAAACGAACGCATTTCTCTGGTAACCGGACTAGAATTTTCTTTGTCTTGTGTGTAATAAACGGTTACATCTCCTTTTGAAAAATCCAAACTCATAGACAATCCTGTTCCTGCATTTACTTGTGTTGTTTGAAAATACAATCCTCTAAAATAGTTTTTAAAAGCATTGTTATTCACGAAATCTCCTGCGGTTGTTTGGCTTTTAACCTTATCAATTATTTCGGTTTCAAAATAATTTTTGTCTAAATGCAAACGCATTCTTGGAGTGGATCTAGACTCTACTACTTTTGGAATAACAACCGCATTGTCTGTTACTTTGAATACTGTATATTCCCGATTATCGGGTACGAAAAGACTATTTTCGGAAGTATTTGCATCATTATTTAATGTTGAACTTGCAATTGCACTGTTAAACTTTGCATCTTCGTTAGAATACTGTTTTTTAGGTAATGAACCATCAAAATCTGGTAAATATTCTCCATTTCTAAAAACTTTCAAGTCAATAGGTGCATAATCTGTGGTTATATTTTTATTATAAATAGAATCTAATCTATAAATTCCTCTCCCGTCTGAGTTAGTAGATTGTAGTGTATTAAAATAAGGAACCGTTAGCACCACACTATCAATTACAATATTATTTGTAAAATTTAAAGAACCAGCTGTGTAAGAAACAGAAGTTCCAAGGGATAGTTGTGTTACAAAATTAGAAACCGTAGATCCTAAAACCGCATTGTCGTTTACCAGAACGCCTAATTGATTTAGAGGCAAATTATTAGTTTGTACTGCTGACAATTTTTGGTTATAAGCTTTAACTTTATATTGATGTGCAGTAGTGGTAAAATTCTCTGCACCAACTACATCAGAGCCTAACGTGTTGTAATCTTTATCGCAAGATATTACTAGAAATAAAATAAAAATTGTGGTTATTTTTTTTAAAAAAGTGGTATTTATCATGAACCTAAAATTTGATTTTTATAAAATTGGGTGTATGCCTCTGTATGCAAATCTTTGTGGGCGAAAGATAAAAAAGGTTTATCGGAAGCTTCTATATATTTTGTTAAATTTGCAGAAATGTTTTGAGAGGCAATTACAACTGCATCTGAATGATTAATGGAAGCCATCATAATATTTTCGAAAGTTGGATTTTCTAACTCCAATATCGCTTCTTTTGGAATGCCATCAAATTGCACTTTTTCTGTCATTTTTTTGTCCAAGCTTCCTTCAAAAGATTGTTTAAATACCGATGTTACAATTTTTGTATTAGCAAAAAGTGCTTCGTCTTTGTAAAAATGCTTCATATATATAGGTAGCATTGCAGCCAGCCATCCTTGAACATGAATAATATCTGGCACCCAATTTAATTTCTTTATAGTTTCTATAACTCCTTTTGCAAAAAAAATAGCTCTTTCGTCATTATCTGGAAACAAAACACCCTCTTCGTCAGTAAAGGTAGCTTTTCGTCTAAAATACTCGTCATTATCAATAAAATAAACCTGAATTCTTTCTTTTGGTATAGAAGCAACTTTGATAATTAATGGCATATCTACATCATTTACCACCAAATTCATTCCTGAAAGTCTAATTACTTCATGTAATTGATGTCTTCTTTCATTAATATTTCCATATCGAGGCATAAAAATTCTTATTTGCCCATTTTGATCATTAATCATTTTTGGTATATCGTATGCCATCAAAGACACTTCATTTTCAGCTAGATAAGGCATCACTTCTGATGACACATACAAAATTCTTTTATCTTCCATTCTCTGTATTTATTTTGTTTGTGATATATATTTACTGCAAAATTACAAAAATTTATGTAAATAGTAAGTAAAATAGTAATTTTGCATAGAATTTTAATGTTTTTAAACATGACTATTTTTGACAAACAAGTAGAACTTAAAGCTTACATTACAACGCTTTTAGATAAAAACAAGACCATTGGATTTGTCCCAACTATGGGAGCATTGCATGCAGGACACCTATCTTTAATGGAAGAATCTTTAAAAAACAACCATACTACTGTGGTAAGCATTTTTGTGAATCCAACACAATTTAACAATTTAGAAGATCTAAAAAAATATCCAAGAAACTTAGAATCCGACCTTAAAATAATTGAAAGTTTAGACAAAAAGATTCTTGTTTATGCTCCAACAATAGAAGATATTTACAAGGAAAACACAATTTCTCAGGATTTTAACTATGACGGATTAGAGATGGTAATGGAAGGAAAGCATCGTCCTGGACATTTTAACGGTGTGGGCACAATTGTTAAAAAATTATTTGAAATAGTACAACCAACACGGGCATATTTTGGCGAAAAAGATTACCAGCAACTTGCAATAATTAAAAAACTAGTTTTGCTTAACAAAATGCCAGTACAAATAGTTCCTTGTCCAATATATAGAGAAAAAAATGGACTCGCAATGAGCTCTAGAAATGAACGTTTACAAAAAAATGAAAGAGAGAAAGCAGCGTTTATATACAAAATTTTAGTGCAAGCAAAAGAACTTTTTAAACACAAAAGTGCATTGCAGGTAACAAAATGGGTGCAAGATTCTTTTGCAAATGAAACAGAATTTGAATTAGAATATTTTGAAATTGCCAATGAAACCTCTCTGCAAATATGCCAGCGAAAAAACAACAATACCAACTATCGTGCTTTTATAGCTGTATTCATAAATAATATCAGATTAATAGATAACATTTCATTAAAATAGTTATTTTTGTACCATGCAAATTGAAGTAGTAAAATCAAAAATACATCGAGTAACGGTAACTGGTGCCGATTTAAATTACATAGGGAGTATTACCATAGACGAAGTGTTGTTGGAAGCATCTAACATTATTGAGGGCGAAAAAGTTAATATAGTAAATATTAATAATGGCGAACGGTTTGAAACGTATGCAATAAAAGGTGCAAAAAATTCGGGCGAAATAACCCTTAATGGCCCTGCTGCTAGGAAAGTTCACAAAGGAGATATTATTATTATTATGTCTTATGCACGGATGGATTTTGAAGTCGCAAAAAATTTTAAGCCATGGCTTATTTTTCCTGACGAAAAAACAAACTCTTTAAAATTATAGTTTGAAAAAAAAAACAGGGAAAATACTCTCCATTATACTTCCTCTACTTTTAGGGATTTATCTCATATATTATAAATACCAAGAATTTACCCCCACACAATTACAAGAAATAAAGGGCTATTTTAAAAACGCTAATTACTTTTATGTTTACCTCTCTTTATTCATTGCTATTTTAGGGTTTATTTCCAGAGCATATAGATGGAAGTATATGATAGAATATCTAGGCTATCGTACCCATTTTTACAACAATTTAATGGCAGTGTGCATAGGCTACTTTATGAATTTAACCATTCCCCGTTCGGGAGAATTTTCTAGAGCTTTAGTACTTAAGGAATACGAAAAAATGCCTTTTGACAAAGGATTTGGCACAATTGTAGCAGAGAGAGTTGTAGATACCGTTATATTTTTATTATTTGTAATAACTGGATTTTTATTACAATACAAAGTGCTAAAAAACTATATTGTTACTAAAATTCCTTTAGAAAAATTATTTATAATTGCCATTGTAGGTGTCGTTTTGTTCATAGTATTTCTGTTGATTTGGATTTACTCAAAACTAAAAATAATCCTCCTAATTAAACAAAAATTAGCAGGACTTGTAGAAGGAATGACTAGTATTTTAAAAATGGACAATAAATGGCCTTTTATATTCCACTCCATCTTTATTTGGTTCACTTATATTGCTATGTTTTATGTAACCATATTTGCACTGAAAGAAACCAGTAATATTAATTTTGGTGCCGTAGTAATTGCATTTATTTTTGGCACTTTAGCAATAGGATTTACCAATAGTGGCTTTGGAGTATATCCACTACTAGTGGCACAAATATTTTCACTTTACGGAATTTCAGATACTGCTGGAACAGCATTTGGTTGGCTTACATGGACTTCACAAACAGTATTGATAATAGTTACAGGAGCAATTTCTTTTTTCTTATTACCGCTTTTAAATAAAAAATAAAAACGTATCTTGCCACATATTTTTTTTTGATAACCCAAAAATAATAATGCCATGAAAAAAATTGTATTAGTAGTATTCATTTTGCTTTCAAGTTATATTTATTCGCAAACTACCGAGAAAATATATTCAGAAAAATTAAAAACTGAAAGAGAAATAATTGTAAAATTACCTGCATCTTACGAGTCTGATCCAGAAAAAAAATATCCTTTAATTTTTGTACTAGATAGCGAATTTTTATTTGCCCCATTTGAAGGGAACATTTCTTATGGAAATTACTGGGGAGACTTCCCAGAAGTAATACTAGTGGGAATAAATCAAAACAAAAAAGAGGAACGTTATGACGATTCTCAATTCGATTTAAAAGGACTGCCAGTAGATAAAGGAGCGGAATTCTTTGAATTTATAGCAGCAGAATTACTTCCATATTTAGACAAAAAGTATCGTATAGTTCCATTTAAGGTAATAGCTGGGGTAGATGCAACTGCTGGATTCTTAAATGCTTTTTTATACAAAGACACTTTCCAATTTAACGCCTATATATCCATTAGTCCAGAACTAGCTGCTGGCATGGAAAAAAGAGTTGCAGACCGTTTAGCCGATATTAAAGAACCAGTATATTACTACCAAGCTACAGCCGATGGTGATTTAAAAAAAATTCAGAAGCAAGTGAAAGAGCTGGATCAAAATATTATTGCCTCTAAAAACCCTCTTTTAAACTACAAATTCGACGATTTTAAAGGAGCATCGCACTACAGCTTGATAACAAGAGCAATTCCAAATGCATTATACCAAATTTTTGAAGTATTCCAACCTATCACTAATACAGAATATCAGGAAAAAATTGCTCCTCTAAAAGAAGGTTTTGTAGATTATTTAAACAAAAAATACGAAACAATAGAGAGTGCTTATGGTATTAAAATGAATGTAAGGCTAAATGATTTAAAAATAATAGAAAATGCCATACAAAAAAATGAAGCCTTCAATGAGTACGAACAACTAGCACAAATCACGGGACAACAGTTCAAAGAATATATGCTATATGACTACCACATGGGAATGTATTGGGAAAAAAGAAAAGAGTATAAAAAAGCTATAAATTTTTACAACAACGCATTTGCAAAAAAAGAAATTGCTGGTCTAACAAAAAAAACAATGATAGATAAAGCTACAGAACTTAAAAAACTAGTTCCTGTAAAATCTAAAGGATTAAAAGGTGGCAAAGGCAAAGAAGTAATAGAAGAAACACCAGCGGAGGAACCTGTAACGGATACTCCTAAAGATGCTCCAACGGAAACACCTACCGAAGAAACAAAACCGTAAATGAGCAAATTAAAAACCACTTTTTTCTGCCAAAATTGCGGTAGTCAGTTTTCTAAGTGGCAAGGACAGTGTACTGCTTGTAAAGAATGGAATACCATTGTAGAAGAAATAATTCAAAAAGAAGAAAAAAATGCATGGAAACCACAAAATGCATCTGTACAAAAAGTTGCAAAACCACTTCTAGTTAGAGAGATAGATTCTACTCAAGAAGTAAGAATGAACACCACCGATGGTGAGTTAAATAGAGTTCTAGGTGGTGGTTTAGTACCTGGTTCCTTAACGCTTTTAGGTGGCGAACCTGGTATAGGGAAAAGTACTTTATTATTACAAATATCGTTAAAATTACCGTACAAAACACTCTATGTTTCGGGGGAAGAAAGTCAAAAGCAGATAAAAATGCGGGCAGAACGAATTATGCCTAATGGAGACAACTGCTACATTCTTACCGAAACAAAAACACAAAATATTTTTAGACAAATACAAGAAATTGAACCAGAAATTGTTATCATAGATTCTATCCAAACTCTTCATACAGATTATATTGAATCTTCTCCGGGGAGTATTTCACAAATTAGAGAAACAACTGCCGAACTGATAAAATTTGCAAAAGAAACAAATATTCCTGTTTTGCTAATAGGGCATATCACCAAAGACGGAAGCATTGCTGGGCCTAAAATATTAGAACACATGGTTGATACCGTTTTGCAATTTGAAGGAGATAGAAACCATGTGTATAGAATATTACGCTCACACAAAAACAGATTTGGTTCTACCTCAGAATTAGGAATTTATGAAATGCAAGGTTCTGGACTTAGAGAAGTTTCTAATCCGTCGGAAATATTAATTTCCCATAAAAACGAAGAACTTTCTGGCACAGCAATTGCTTCTACTCTTGAAGGAATGAGACCTTTGATGATTGAAGTTCAGGCATTAGTTTCCACTGCTGTATATGGAACACCACAACGTAGCACAACAGGATACAACTTAAAACGACTAAACATGCTTTTAGCTGTTTTAGAAAAAAGAGCTGGATTTAGACTAGGTGCAAAAGATGTTTTTTTAAACATCACGGGCGGAATTAGCATAGACGATCCTGCTATAGATTTGGCAGTTGTTGCCGCCATACTTTCTTCCAACGAAGATATTGCTATTAACAAAGATTTTTGCTTTGCTGGAGAGGTTGGTTTGTCTGGAGAAATTCGTCCTGTAAATAGAGTAGATCAAAGAATACAAGAGGCTGAAAAATTAGGATTCTCTACCATTTATGTTTCTAAATATAATAAAATTTCGATTAAAAACACTGGAATAAAAGTAGAGCTAGTTGCTAAAATAGAAGAAGTTGCAAGCCATTTATTTGGATAAATTAAGGATAATGAAAACGAAATTAGTTGTAATTCTTTCCCTCTTGTTTGTTCAGATAATTTTTTCTCAGTCAATATTAAAAGGGAAAATAATTATTGATAACGGAAAATTTGCCGAAATTTACGTAACCAATTTATCTAACAACTCCAAAGCAATTCCAGATTCTTTAGGTGTTTTCATGATAAATGCAAAACCAAATCAAAATCTCCTTATTTCTGGACCTAAAATACAAAGTAGAAAGGTTTTTCTAACAGACAATGATTTTCAAAAAACAATAGTTACAATATCTATATCTTTACAAACAACACAATTAAAAGAGGTTACGATTTTAGAAGAAAAAAGAGTCAATGCTATTTCTTTAGGAATTATAGCAAAAGATACTAAAAGATACACCCAAGCCGAAAGAAAAGTTATAGAGGCAAGTTCAGGTTTAGGTATTGTACAACTTCTGAATGCAATAAATGGAACTACGAAGCGGCTTAAAAAAGAATTGAAAACCGCAAAAAAAATAGCACTACAAGAACAATTAGATTATTTGTATCCTGAAAGCTATTATACAGAAAATCTGCATATTAAACCAGAATATATCAAAGCATTTCAGCTGTTTGCTATAGAAGATGAAAATTTTGCCTATAATCTAAAAAGGAAAGAAAGCACTAAAATAGATTTTTTGCTAAAGAATTTATCCCTAAAATTCAATAGTTTATTAGAATCTTATCTATCTTCTTCTGAATAAAAACTATTGTTTTTTTAAAGAAACCAAAACTGTTTTTTATTTTTCTGTCTTGAATAAAAAAGCATTATTACATTTACAATAAATTGAACGTAGAAATAGCATTATTGTCTTAGTTTAGTTTAAAATTTATTTGTATTTTTTCAAGCTCTTGTAGTAATTCTTGCGAAATATTTACCTTTAGACTTCTACTATTCATGTCAACTTTATTTTTAATTGGATTTTTTTCAAATTCTACAACATTGTCTAGCATTGTATTTGTTTCTATGACTTCCCCTTCTTCATTAACCATTAATTCTTGGTCGGCTATTAAGGTTGTGGTCGGCTCTAGCATTGTAATATTAGTGTCGAATTCTACAATATCAAAAGAAACAGGACTATTTCCGCTATTTTTTTTAAAAACATCTATTAATTTAGTTATTAAATTTTCTTGTATTTCTTGTATTTCTAGCTGAAGGATTAGTTTTTTTGCTAATATCGCCAATATATCTTGCAACAATTCTACTTGTACAAAATTTATATTGGGTTCCGATTTTTTTCCAGTTTCTTTGTTAATCCAGCCATCTTTTACAAATATCTTAATATATATAAATTGATTGACTACTAGATAATGTCTGTATTTTAAGTATTCTTCGTTAAAAATACGGAACTCATGATTTTCATCATATCCTTCCAGCTGAAAAGTAGCCCAACCTTTGCCATTTTTAGCAATTCGATGTTGTACATTGCTAACTATGCCACCAAAAGCAATATTTTTTCCAAGTATTTTTTCTAAATTTTTTAAAGATTCTAATTTATTATTACAAAAAAAGCGCATCTCGAATCGGTAATCATCTAATGGGTGTCCTGATATATAAATTCCTACCACTTCTTTTTCTTTGGCTAGTTTTTCCATCGTACTCCATTCTTCGCATTTAGGAATGGTTGGTTCAGAAATTTGCACATCGGTACTTTCTCCAAATAGACTTGCTTGTGAAGAATTTTGGTTTTCTTGAAATTTTGAACCATATCTTATTGCTTTTTCATAAAACGGAATTCCTTCTTGTTCTGTTTGAAAATATTGTGCTCTATTGGTGTTTGTAAAACAATCTAAACCACCTGCTAATATTAAATTTTCTATAGCCTTTTTGTTTGCAGAACGCAAGTCTATACGTTTTGTTAAATCAAAAATAGATTTATAATTACTGTTTTTTCTGTTCTCCACAATTGTTTCTACTGCATTTGCTCCAACACCTTTAACCGCTCCAATACCAAACCTAATTGCATAGTTATCATTAACTGTAAATTTGTAAAAAGATTCGTTAATATCTGGTCCTAACACCTGTAATCCCATTCGTTTGCATTCTTCCATAAAAAAAGATACTTGTTTAATATCTCTCATATTGTTCGATAGTACTGCTGCCATATATTCGGCTGGATAATTTGCTTTTAAAAAGGCGGTTTGATACGCAATCCAAGCATAACAGGTAGAATGTGATTTATTAAAAGCATATTCCGCAAAAGCTTCCCAGTCTTTCCAAATTTTTTCGAGTTTCTCTTCTGGGTGTCCATTTGTAGCTGCTTGGCTAATGAATTTTGGTTTCATTTTATCTAGAGTCGGACGGTCTTTTTTCCCCATTGCTTTTCTTAAAACGTCTGCATCTCCCTTAGAGAAGTTGGCAAGTTTTTGTGATAAAAGCATTACTTGCTCTTGATAAACGGTAATTCCGTAAGTGTCTTTTAGCAAATCCTCACAAGCATCTAGGTCATATTCTATGGGTTCTTCTCCGTTTTTCCGTCTAATAAAACTAGGAATATAAGCAATAGGCCCTGGTCGATATAGAGCGTTCATGGCAATTAAATCGTTAAAAACAGTTGGTTTTAACTCCTTCATATATTTCTGCATTCCTGCACTTTCATACTGAAATATTCCTACGGTTTCTCCTCTCTGAAAAAGCTCAAAAGTCTTTGTATCATCAATTGGAAGTGTATCTGGATTTAGTTCTACTCCAGATCTATGGTTGATAATTTTTATGGTATCTTTTATTAAAGTAAGTGTTTTTAGTCCTAAAAAGTCCATTTTTAACAAACCCGCACTTTCTGCAACAGAGTTGTCAAACTGTGTAACATACAAATCGGAGTCTTTTGCGGTAGTTACGGGAACAAAGTTAGTTATATCGCTAGGTGTAATTATCACCCCACAAGCATGAATTCCGGTGTTTCGGAGGTTTCCTTCTAATATTTGAGCTTGCATGATGGTTTCTCCTGCCAAATCCTCTTCTTTGGATAAAAGAACTAATTCTTTCATTTTCTCAAAATCTTCTGGACGAAGTATTTTTTTTATTTCTACTTCGGTATCATTCATAAACCGTGACAAACTCCATTTAGAGGGAATCATGGCTGGGATTAATTTGGCAATCTTGTCTGCTTCAAAAAGAGGTAAATCGAGTACCCTAGCAGTATCTCGAATTGCAGATTTTGCTGCCATTGTTCCATACGTAATAATTTGAGCAACTTGGTTGGAACCATATTTTTGTATCACATAATCCATTACTTTACTACGCCCTTCGTCATCAAAATCTATATCAATATCGGGTAATGAAACCCTGTCTGGATTTAAAAATCTTTCAAAAAGCAGGTTGTATAAAAGTGGATCTATATTTGTAATTCCTAAACAATAAGCAACTACTGACCCTGCTGCAGAACCCCGTCCTGGGCCAACAGATACTTCCATTTTTCGTGCTTCGGTAATAAAGTCTTGAACAATTAAGAAATATCCTGGGTATCCTGAATTTTTAATAGTTAAAAGCTCAAAATCTATTCGCTCTTTAATTTCGTTAGTTATGGCTATATAACGTCGTTTTGCTCCTTCATAAGTAAGGTGTTCTAGGTATTTGTTTTCGCCTCTTTTACCTTGATCTTTAGTATCTTCTAGAACTTCAAATTCTATTGGTATTTCAAATTTTGGCAGTAAAACATCTCGGTATAACGAATATATTTCGATTTTGTCAATAATTTCTTGGATATTAATAATTGCTTCGGGCAAATCTGCAAATAGTTGTTTCATCTCTGCATCCGATTTAAAGTAATATTCCTGATTTGGCAGCCCAAATCGATATCCTCTACCTCTTCCTATTGGGGTGGCTTGCTTTTCATTTTCTTTTACACATAATAAAATATCATGTGCATTAGCATCTTCTTTGCCTACATAAAAGTTGTTATTTGTGGCAATAAGTTTAATTTGATGTTTTTTAGCAAAAGAAATTAATGTTTGGTTTACTCTATCTTCATCTTCTTGATTATGACGCATTAGCTCTAAATAAAAATCGTCTTTAAACAGGTTTTTCCACCATAATATTGCTTCTTCGGCTTGTTTTTCTCCAATATTTAGTATTTTATTAGGTATTTCGCCGTATAAATTCCCAGATAAAACTATTACATCTTCTTTGTATTTTTCGATAATATTTTTGTCTATTCTTGGAACATAATAAAACCCTTCTGTATGTGCAATGGAAGACATTTTTGCCAAGTTATGATAGCCTTTTTTGGTTTTAGCTAAGAATACTATTTGATATCCGTTATCTTTTTTGGTTTTGTCTTTATGATCCTCGCAAACAAAAAATTCACAACCTACAATTGGTTTTATTTCCACTTCCGATGGTATTTCGCCATTCTCTAAGCTGGCAGTATTTTTAGTAACTGCTTGTTTATTGTGATTTAATATATCTCTTACAAAATGAAAAGCCCCCATTAAATTTGCATGATCTGTCATCGCAACAGCAGTCATTTTTGCTTTTACAGTTGCGGTTACTAAAGCAGAAATGGAAATAGTTGATTGTAATACTGAATATTGTGTGTGGTTATGCAAATGGGCAAAGTTAGTTTGCTGTAAGTTCACATTGTTTTGTGAAGAAATAGTCTCTGTGGTTTTGGCCTGTTGTTTTTGTTGTTGTAGAATTTCTGAAGAGGCGGTTTTTAGATTGCTATGTTTTAGCCCAACTAATTGTATTGCCTGTGTGTTTTTATTTTTAAATTCTTGAAAATACAAACCCTCTACATTTAATTCTTTCTGTGTAAAAAAATCTTTTCTTACTAGTTCAAAAAAACTTCGAGTGGTGGCTTCTACGTCTGCGGTTGCATTATGAGCTTCTGCAAAAGGAGTATTGAATAGATATTGATATAATTCGGTTAAGGTTGGTAGTTTAAATTTTCCTCCACGACCTCCGGGCAGTTTTAATAAGGAAGCTGTTTCCTCGGTACAAGTATCTAAAATAGGCATTTTCCCCATAGTAGAACCAATATTTGCTCGATGAAATTCACACCCCATAATGTTTACATCAAAACCGAGGTTGTGTCCTACAATAAATTTTGCTTGAGAAAGTGCTATGTTGAATTTTTCTAAGACTTCCTGTAATGAGACTCCTTTTTCTATTGCTAATTCGGTCGAAATGCCATGAATTCGTTCTGCATCATATGGAATATTAAAACCATCGGGTTGAATTATATAATCCTGATGTTCTAAGAGTTTTCCCATAGAATCATGCAATTGCCATGCTATTTGCACACATCGAGGCCAGTTATTGGTATCGGTTATTGGGGCTGCATAACTTCTTGGTAAACCAGTAGTTTCGGTATCAAAAATTAAATACATATTCTTGGAGATTCTTTTAGAAGCAAAAATACATTTTATGTAAACACATTTTAGTTTTAGTTATGAACAAAAAAAGATTTTTTAAAATAATTATACCACTAGTTTTTTATTATTTTTTTGACAATACTTTCGTTATCTGTATTTATTTTAACAAAATAAATGCCTTTTGAAATTTTTTCTAAATCTAAGCTAATAGATTTCTCATTTTCAAAACTCTTTTTAGATAAAATAGTTTTTCCAGAAACATCAAAAACAGTAATACTAGTAGGTACAAAACTTCCCATTTCTATAATAATTATGTCATTTGTAGGGTTTGGAAAGATAGAAACAGTTTGTTTGTAAAATTCTTTTTTTGATAACACCGAAGGTAATGCAGATTGCCAAACTCCACGGCCATAAGTAGCTGCTGTAATATTATTATCTATATAATTAATCTCTAAATCTGTTACCTTAACATTTGGCAAGTTCGTATCTAGTGGAGTCCAAGAAGGCATTGTATCATCAATGTAATAAACTCCAAGAGTAGTTCCTACAAACAAAGGATTTGTAGAAAAATCTTGATGTTTAATTACTGTTTTCCCTATTGAAGGAAGTCCACTTGCAATATTAACGAAAGTTACTCCTCCATCGGTAGATTTTAATGCTTGCCCCGAACCACCAGAAGTTAAAATATAAACAATAGAACTATTTGTAGAATGAACACAGATATTAGAAATGTTTACAGATGCTGTATAAACAAGAGTAAAATTTATACCTTTATCAATGCTTTTGTAAAGTTGCTTATCGTTTATTACATACATTATGTTATCATTACTTGGGTCTATTGCAATTAGTTCTATATTGCTACTTCCTAAAGTGCCTGTGTTTTGTAATGTCCAAGTACTTCCTACAAGTTTATATAGCTTTTTATATCCTGCATATAATTCTCCAACATTATTTATTTCAAGAGGTGT
>DZCQ01000015.1 GCA_022730285.1 Flavobacterium psychrophilum | reverse complement strand
TTTTCGGTTAGCAGTGTAAAATATTAGTATAATTTTAGTAGTTTAAAAAAATATTTATAAACTTTTGAAATTAAAGTTGCTTGTTACAATATTATGACTATATTTGCAAACTCAAAAAATGACTACATAAGTCATTTTAGTAATGTTTAATTAATAATTTATTTATGTCTGGGTTAATCGGAAGAAAAATTGGCATGACAAGTATCTTTGACGAGAACGGGAAAAATATTCCTTGTACTGTTATTGAGGCTGGACCGTGCGTAGTTACCCAAGTCAGAACCAAAGGTATTGACGGGTATGAAGCTCTGCAACTTGGTTTCGATGACAAAAACGAGAAACATTCCACTAAAGCTGACTTAGGTCATGCTAAAAAAGCTGGAACTGTAGCTAAGAAAAAAGTCGTTGAATTTCAAGATTTTGAAAGTGAGCACAAATTAGGAGATGTTATCTCTGTTGATCTATTCTCTGAAGGAGAGTTCGTAGATGTTCAGGGTGTATCAAAAGGAAAAGGTTTTCAAGGGGTTGTTAAACGTCACGGTTTTGGTGGTGTTGGTCAAGCAACTCATGGACAGCACAATCGTTTGAGAGCGCCAGGTTCTGTAGGGGCTTCTTCTTATCCATCTAGAGTATTCAAAGGAATGCGAATGGCTGGCAGAATGGGTGGGGATAATGTAAAAGTTCAAAATTTAAGAGTTTTAAAAGTAGTAGCAGATAAAAATTTGCTATTAATTAAAGGATGTGTTCCTGGTTGTAAAAATTCTTATGTAATCATTCAGAAGTAATGGAAGTAAAAGTTTTAAATATCAACGGAAAAGAAACGGGTAGAACAGTTCAACTGTCTGACTCTGTTTTTGGAATAGAACCTAACAAGCACGCTATATATCTTGATGTAAAGCAATACTTGGCTAATCAACGTCAAGGAACGCATAAAGCAAAAGAACGAGCGGAGGTTGCGGGTAGTACACGAAAAATTAAAAAGCAAAAAGGAACTGGAACAGCTAGAGCAGGTTCTAAGAAATCTCCAGTTTTTAAAGGAGGAGGTACTATTTTTGGACCAAGACCACGTAGTTATTCATTTAAATTGAATAAAACTCTAAAGCGTTTAGCTAGAAAATCTGCATTTTCTATTAAAGCCAACGAATCAAACATTATAGTGCTAGAAAATTTTCAATTTGAAAGTCCAAACACAAAAAATTTCATTAATGTTTTGAAATCCTTAGGGTTAGAAGATAAAAAATCTCTTTTTGTGTTGGGCGAATCAAATAAAAATGTATATTTGTCGTCACGTAATTTGAAAACAGCTAATGTTTTATCTAACACAGAATTAAGTACTTACGCTATTTTAAATGCGAATAATCTTGTTCTTTTGGAAGATTCTTTAGAGGGAATTCAAGAAAATTTAAGTAAATAATAGGCTATGAGTATTATAATTAAACCTATCGTAACAGAAAAAATGACCAAATCTGGTGAATTATTTAACCGTTTTGGCTTCGTTGTGGATTGTAAAGCAAATAAGATACAAATTAAGAAAGCTATTGAACTTTCTTATGGTGTTAAAGTTGTGAATATAAACACAATGAATGTGCGTCCTGATAGATCTACAAAATACACAAAAAGTGGATTAATCACAGGAAAAACAAATGCTTATAAAAAAGCAGTTGTACAAGTGCAAGAAGGAGAAACAATCGATTTTTACAACAATATCTAATAATTTAAGATGTCAGTAAGAAAATTAAAACCTATTACCCCGGGTCAGCGTTTTAGAGTTGTGAATGGTTTTGACGCCATTACAACTGATAAGCCGGAGCGTTCATTAATCGCACCGATAAAAAACTCAGGAGGTAGAAATAGTCAAGGAAAAATGACCATGCGCTACACAGGTGGTGGTCATAAACAAAGATATCGTATCATTGATTTTAAACGTTCTAAAGAAGGAATTCCTGCAACGGTTAAATCAATTGAGTATGATCCAAATAGAACTGCTTTTATTGCTTTATTAGCTTATGCTGATGGAGAAAAAACCTATATTATTGCCCAAAATGGTTTGCAAGTTGGTCAAAAAGTTGTTTCAGGACAAGATTCTGCACCAGAAATTGGGAATACTTTACCATTAAGTAAAATTCCTCTAGGTACAGTTATATCTTGTATTGAACTACGCCCTACTCAAGGGGCTGTTATAGCTAGGTCTGCTGGAACATTTGCTCAGCTAATGGCTAGAGATGGAAAGTATGCTACAATTAAAATGCCTTCTGGTGAAACAAGATTAATTTTGTTGACTTGTTCGGCTACTATTGGAGCTGTATCAAATTCTGATCATCAATTATTAGTTTCTGGTAAAGCAGGTAGGACTAGATGGTTGGGTAGAAGACCAAGAACTAGACCGGTTGCAATGAACCCTGTTGATCACCCAATGGGTGGTGGTGAAGGGCGTTCATCTGGAGGTCATCCACGTTCAAGAAATGGTATTCCAGCTAAGGGTTATAGAACTCGTTCTAAGAAAAACCCAAGTAATAAGTATATTGTAGAACGTAGAAAGAAATAATTAAGATATGGCACGTTCATTAAAAAAAGGACCTTTCGTTCATTATAAATTAGAAAAGAAAGTTCAAGAAAATATAGAAGGTGGAAACAAAGGTGTTGTAAAGACTTGGTCTAGAGCATCGATGATTACTCCTGACTTTGTAGGGCAAACTATCGCAGTACATAATGGTCGTCAATTTGTACCAGTTTATGTAACTGAAAATATGGTAGGTCATAAATTAGGAGAATTTTCGCCAACAAGATCGTTTAGAGGTCACGCTGGAGCAAAAAATAAAGGTAAAAAATAAGAAGCAATGGGAGTTCGTAAAAGAGAAACAGCAGACGCAAGGAAAGAGGCTAATAAGTCTATAGCTTTTGCAAAGTTAAATAACTGCCCTACTTCACCTAGAAAAATGCGCTTAGTAGCAGATCTAGTAAGAGGTCAGAAAGTGGATAGAGCTTTGAATATTTTAAGATTCAGCTCTAAAGAAGCTTCTAGAAAATTAGAAAAATTGGTTTTATCTGTTATTGCTAATTGGCAAGCTAAAAACCCAGAAGCTAATATGGAAGAAGCAGGCTTATTCGTTAAAGAAATTCGTGTTGATGGAGGTATGATGTTGAAAAGACTTCGTCCTGCACCTCAAGGAAGAGCACATAGAATTAGAAAAAGATCTAATCATGTAACAATAGTATTAGGATCTATTAATAACACACAAAGCAATTAATAAAGATGGGACAAAAGACAAATCCAATAGGAAATAGACTTGGAATCATCAGAGGATGGGACTCAAACTGGTATGGTGGTAATGATTATGGTGATAAAATTGCCGAGGATTATAAAATCAGAAAGTATGTTCACGCTCGTTTATCAAAAGCAAGTGTATCTAAGGTAATTATTGAGCGAACTTTAAAACTTGTAACCGTTACTATCACTACTGCTAGACCTGGTATTATCATTGGGAAAGGTGGTCAAGAGGTAGACAAGTTAAAAGAAGAACTTAAGAAAGTTACCGATAAAGAGGTTCAAATTAATATATTTGAAATTAAAAGACCAGAGTTAGATGCTTATTTAGTTGCAACAAGTATTGCTCGTCAAATTGAAAGCCGTATATCTTATAGACGAGCTATCAAAATGGCAATTGCTGCTTCCATGAGGATGAATGCAGAAGGTATTAAAGTTCTAATTTCTGGACGTTTGAATGGTGCTGAAATGGCACGTTCAGAAGGATTTAAAGAAGGTAGAATTCCTCTTTCAACTTTTAGAGCAGATATTGATTATGCTTTAGCTGAAGCTCATACTACTTATGGTAGAATGGGTATTAAAGTGTGGATCATGAAAGGAGAGGTTTATGGAAAAAGAGATCTTTCTCCACTTGTTGGTATGGACAAAAAACAGTCTGGTACTGGTGGTGGAAAAGGAAACGATGCTCCTCGAGGGGATAGAAAACCTTTCAATAAAGGTGGAAAACCAGATGCTCGTAAAAGAAAGTAATTTATTTAAATTAAAGAAAAATGTTACAGCCTAAAAGAACAAAATACCGCAAGGTACAAAAAGGTAAAATGAAAGGAAACTCGCAAAGAGGTCATGAACTTTCTAATGGAATGTTTGGAATTAAATCAGTTCATGAAGATGGTATGTTTTTAACATCTCGTCAAATTGAAGCAGCACGTATTGCAGCAACTCGTTTTATGAAACGTGAAGGGCAATTGTGGATTAAAATATTTCCCGATAAACCAATAACCAAGAAACCTCTTGAAGTACGTATGGGTAAAGGTAAAGGAGCCGTAGAATATTGGGCTGCTGTTGTTAAACCAGGAAGAATTATGTTTGAAATAGGAGGAGTACCCTTATCTGTTGCTAAAGAAGCATTACGTCTTGCAGCTCAGAAACTTCCATGTAAAACAAAATTCATCGTTGCTAGAGATTTCGAAGCTTAATACTATATAATTATGAAACAGTCAGAAATTAAGAGTCTATCTCCAGCTGAATTACAAGTTAAGCTAGTTCAATTAAAGAAAACATACAACGACATGAAAATGTCACATGCTATTTCTCCAATTGAAAACCCGCTTCAAATACGAATTTTAAGACGTTCAGTTGCAAGAATTGCTACTGAAATAACTAAAAGAGAATTACAATAATTCTATGTTAGCTGAAAAGATGGAAAAAAGAAATTTAAGAAAAGAAAGAATAGGTGTAGTTACTTCTGATAAAATGGATAAATCCATTGTAGTAGCTCAAGTTACAAGAGTAAAGCACCCATTATACGGTAAGTTCGTGTTAAAAACAAAGAAATTTGTTGCACACGACGAAACAAATGAATGCAATATTGGAGATACAGTAAAGATTATGGAAACAAGACCTTTATCTAAATCAAAATGTTGGAGACTAGTTGAAATCATTGAAAGAGCTAAATAATTATGGTACAACAAGAATCAAGACTTAAAGTCGCAGATAACACGGGAGCTAAAGAAGTTTTAACTATCCGTGTGTTAGGAGGAACGAAACGTCGTTATGCCTCTGTTGGAGACAAGATTGTAGTTGCAATTAAAGATGCTACACCTAACGGAAACGTTAAAAAAGGAGCTGTATCTACTGCAGTTGTTGTAAGGACTAAAAAAGAAGTACGTAGAGCTGATGGATCTTATATCAGATTTGATGATAACGCATGTGTATTATTAAATGCTGCAGGAGAGATGAGGGGAACACGTGTTTTTGGTCCAGTTGCAAGAGAACTTCGTGAAAAACAATTCATGAAAATTGTATCATTAGCACCAGAAGTGCTTTAATTATTAGTAAGATGATAAAGTTAAAAATAAAATCAGGAGATACAGTTAGAGTTATTGCTGGAGATCACAAAGGTGAAGAAGGAAAAGTTCTTACTGTTGATCGTGAAAAGAACAAAGCGATTGTTGAGGGCGTAAACATGGTTTCAAAACATACCAAACCTAGTGCTAAAAGTCCTCAAGGAGGAATCGTTAAGAAAGAAGCAGCAATTCAAATTTCTAATATTTCTCTAATAGATCCAAAAACGAAGGAAACAACTAGAGTAGGTATTTCTGTTAAAATTGTTGGTGATAAAGTAGTGAAAGAAAGATTTTCAAAAAAATCTAATCAAGTAATATAGTTATGGCATATATCCCTAGACTAAAAGAAGAATATAAGAGTAGAATTATACCTGCTCTTACAGAAGAATTCAGTTACAAAAACGTAATGCAAGTTCCAAAACTTGAAAAAATCGTTATAAGTAAAGGAGTTGGTGCAGCAGTATCAGACAAAAAATTAATTGATTATGCTGTAGAAGAATTAACCAAAATTACTGGTCAAAAAGCATTAGCTACTATCTCTAAAAAAGACGTTGCATCTTTTAAATTGAGAAAAGGAATGCCTATTGGTGCTAAGGTTACTCTTCGAGGTGAGAGAATGTATGAATTTCTTGATAGGTTGGTTACTTCTTCCTTACCACGTGTAAGAGATTTTAGTGGTATCAAGGCTACAGGTTTTGATGGAAGAGGAAATTACAATCTTGGTGTTTTAGAACAAATTATTTTTCCTGAAATAGATATTGATAAAGTAAATAAAATTACTGGAATGGATATTACTTTTGTAACATCTGCTAGTACTGATAAAGAAGCAAAATCGTTATTATCTGAATTGGGTTTACCTTTTAAAAAGAATTAAGACATGGCTAAAGAATCAATGAAAGCCCGTGAGGTGAAGAGAGAAAAAACAGTAGCAAAATATGCTGAGAAAAGAAAAGCTTTGATAGAAGCTCAAGATTTCGTAGGTTTGCAAAAGCTACCAAAAAATGCTTCGCCAGTTCGTTTACATAATCGATGTAAATTAACAGGAAGACCTAGAGGTTATATGCGTCAATTTGGTATTTCACGTGTAACATTTCGTGAAATGGCAAATAATGGATTAATACCTGGAGTTAAAAAAGCTTCTTGGTAGTCAATAAAAAAGTTTATCAATTGGTTAAAGGTTCTACTAATGAGTATTTTTAGAAAACCATAACCGTAATTTTATACAAATGTATACAGATCCAATTGCCGATTTTCTTACAAGGGTTAGAAATGCAACGAAAGCAAATCACAAAGTGGTTGAAATTCCAGCTTCTAACATGAAAAAAGAAATCACAAAGATTTTATTCGATCAAGGATATATCTTAAGTTACAAATTTGAAGACAATACCGTTCAAGGGTCTATCAAAATTGCTCTAAAATACGACAAAGTTACCAAAGAGTCTATTATTAGAGATATCCAAAGAATTAGTAAACCAGGTTTACGTAAATATTCAGGTTCTTCATCAATTCCAAGAATTCTTAATGGATTAGGAATTGCAATTGTCTCAACTTCAAAAGGATTGATGACAGGAAAACAAGCTCGTCAATTGAACGTTGGTGGTGAAGTAATTTGTTACGTATACTAATTTAAAAGAGCAATAAAATGTCAAGAATAGGTAAAAATCCAATTACAATTCCTACTGGTGTAACTGTAGATGTTAATGCATCAATAGTTACTGTGAAAGGAAAGTTAGGGCAACTTACACAAAGCTTTACTTCTAATGTTACCGTTAAGGTAGAAGAGGGTCAAGTAATTGTAGAAAGAGTTGCTGATAGTAAACAAGAGAGAGCTCAACATGGTTTGTATAGAGCTTTAATAAATAACATGATTGCTGGTGTATCTACTGGTTTTACAAAAGAATTAGAACTTGTTGGTGTAGGTTATAGAGCTTCTAATCAAGGACAAAAACTTGATTTAGCTTTAGGATTTTCACATAACATAGTTTTAGAAATTGCTCCAGAGGTTGTTCTTGAAACAATTTCTGAAAAGGGAAAAAATCCAATTGTAAAATTAACATCATTCGATAAACAACTTTTAGGTCAGGTAGCTGCAAAAATCAGAGGATTTCGCAAACCAGAGCCATACAAAGGAAAAGGAGTTAAATTCGTAGGTGAAGTATTAAGAAGAAAAGCAGGTAAATCAGCTTAAAATTTAAGATTATGTCATTAACAAAATCTGATAGAAGACAGAGAATACAGTACAGAATTCGAAAAATTGTAAGCGGAACAGCTGCAAGACCAAGATTATCTGTATTTAGAAGTAACAAAGAAATTTATGCCCAACTTATTGATGATGTTAATGGAGTTACATTAGTTGCATCTTCATCAAGAGAAAAAGGGGTAAATGTGGGTACTAAGGTACAAGTAGCAGAAGCAGTAGGAAAACTTATAGGCGAAATTGCTTTAAAGTCTGGTATTGAATCTGTTACTTTTGATAGAGGTGGTTATTTATACCACGGTCGTGTAAAATCATTAGCAGAAGGTGCGAGAGCAGCCGGATTAAAATTCTAAGAAAATATGTATCATAAATACAAAAACGTAGAGTTAGTAAAACCAAGTGGTCTTGAATTAAAAGATCGTTTGGTGAGTGTAAATCGTGTAACTAAAGTTACAAAAGGGGGTAGAGCTTTTGGTTTTTCCGCTATTGTTGTTGTTGGCGATGAAAGTGGTGTGGTGGGTCATGGTTTAGGTAAATCTAAAGATGTTTCAGAGGCAATTGCAAAAGCAGTAGAAGATGCTAAGAAAAATTTAGTTAAAATTCCTTTGAGTGGTCAATCTGTTCCTCATGAACAAAAAGGTAAATTTGGTGGAGCTAGAGTATTTTTGATGCCAGCTTCTCATGGTACAGGTGTTATTGCAGGTGGTGCTGTTCGTTCAGTTTTAGAATCTGTTGGAATTCATGATGTATTATCAAAATCACAAGGTTCTTCAAATCCACATAATGTTGTAAAAGCAACCTTTGATGCATTATTGCAAATGAGAAGTGCTTACACTATATCTAGACAAAGAGGAATTTCATTAGAAAAAGTTTTTAAAGGTTAATTCAAGGAAATTATGGCTAAATTATTAGTAAAACAAGTTAGAAGCAAAATCAATTGTCCTCTTTCACAAAAAAGAGGTTTGGAAGCTCTGGGTTTACGTAAAATGGGTCAAGTTGTAGAACATGATTCAAATCCAACTATCCTTGGAATGATAAACAAAGTTAAACACTTAGTTTCTGTTGAAGAAACTAAATAACCCAAAACAGTTATGAATTTAAGTAATTTACAACCCGCTGAAGGTTCTACGCATAATCAAAATAAAAGATTAGGTAGAGGAGAAGGTTCCGGAAAAGGTGGCACTTCCGCAAGAGGTCACAAAGGAGCAAAATCTCGTTCTGGTTATTCTAAAAAAATTGGTTTTGAGGGAGGGCAAATGCCACTTCAAAGACGTGTTCCTAAGTTTGGGTTCACAAACATTAATAGAGTAGAATACCAAGGTGTTAATTTAGATAATTTACAGCTTTTAGTTGATAATGGTATTGTAACTGATACTGTTGATATGTCTGTTTTTGTAATAAATAGATTAGCAACCAAAACGGAAGTTGTTAAAATTTTAGGCCGAGGCAAATTAAATGCAAAATTAAAAGTTAGTGCACACAAATTTACTGCTACTGCTAAGGCTGCTATAGAGGCTGCTGGTGGAGAGGCAATTGAATTGTAATTTCTAAAAAATGAAGAAATTTATTGAATCTTTTCAAAATATTTGGAAAATAGAGGAACTAAAAAACAGAATCCTAATAACACTAGGATTTCTGTTAGTTTATCGTTTTGGTGCACAAGTACCTTTGCCAGGTGTTGATATCACTAAATTGCAAAATTTAGCAAATCAAACGGATAAAGGAATTGGCTGGTTAATTGATGTGTTTACTGGGGGTGCATTTTCACAAGCCTCTGTTTTTGCATTAGGTATCATGCCTTATATTTCTGCTTCTATTGTAGTACAGTTAATGGGGATAGCTATTCCTTATTTACAAAAATTGCAAAAAGAAGGAGAAAGTGGCAGAAAAAAGATGAACCAAATTACAAGATGGTTAACTATAGGTATTACATTAGTTCAAGGTCCAGGATATATTTATAATTTGTATAGAACTTTACCAGCAGATGCATTTTTACTTGGATTTAATTCTTTTTCATTTTTATTTTCTTCTATTATAATTTTAACCACAGGAACAGTTTTTGCAATGTGGCTTGGAGAAAAAATTACAGACAAAGGTATTGGTAATGGTATTTCCTTATTGATTATGGCTGGTATTTTGGCTAGAATGCCACAAGCATTTATTCAAGAATTTTCATCTACTGTTACGAACAATAATGGTGGGCCAATGAAAATTGTTTTAGAAATAATAATCTGGTTGCTTGTTATTGTTGGAGCTGTTCTTATAGTAATGGCTGTTCGGAAAATTCCTGTGCAATATGCTCGTCGTTCCGTAACTGGTGATTTAGAGCAAGATTTGTTGGGAGGAAATAGACAATGGATTCCTTTAAAGTTAAATGCTGCTGGTGTTATGCCAATAATATTTGCTCAGGCAATTATGTTTATACCTGCTGCTGTTGCTGGTCTGTCTAAGTCTGAAACTGCCCAATCTATTAGTACAAGATTTCAAAATATTTTTGGTTGGGAATATAATTTGTTATTTGCACTTTTAATAGTAATTTTTACTTACTTTTACACCGCGATAACAGTTCCTACAAATAAGATGGCAGATGATTTAAAAAGAAGTGGTGGGTTTATACCAGGTGTGAAGCCAGGTATAGAAACTGCTGACTTTCTAGATAAAGTAATGTCTTTGATAACTTTCCCTGGTTCTTTATTCTTAGCGTTATTAGCTGTGTTCCCAGCAATAGTTGTTACAATATTGGGTGTTCAGGCACAATGGGCATTGTTCTTTGGAGGTACATCTTTGTTAATTATGGTTGGAGTTGTAATAGATACTGTTCAACAAATAAATTCATATGTTTTGAATAAACACTATGATGGTTTGATGAAAAGCGGTAAAAATAGAAAAGCAATAGCTTAATATGGCAAAACAATCAGCAATAGAACAAGACGGATCCATTATTGAGGCATTATCAAATGCAATGTTTCGAGTTGAATTAGAAAACGGACATATTGTTATTGCTCATATTTCAGGAAAAATGCGTATGCATTATATCAAATTATTACCTGGTGATAAAGTGAAACTTGAAATGAGTCCATACGATTTGTCTAAAGCAAGAATTACTTATAGATATTAAAATGGCTATAATTTTGGTTTTAAATTTATTTTAAAATTTATTATAGAAAAAAAAATTAAAGATGAAAGTAAGAGCATCAGTTAAGAAAAGAAGTGCCGAGTGCATTATCGTTCGCAGAAAAGGTAGATTATACGTTATTAACAAAAAAAATCCTAGATTTAAACAAAGACAAGGATAATTATGGCAAGAATAGCAGGGGTAGATATTCCCAAAAACAAAAGAGGTGTCATTGCTTTAACTTATATTTTTGGTATAGGAAAAAGTAGAGCTATTGAGATTTTAGAAAAAGCTCAAGTAAGTCAAGACAAAAAAGTGCAAGATTGGAATGATGATGAAATAAGTGGCATTCGTGACGCTGTTTCGTACTTCAAAATTGAAGGTGAACTTCGTTCAGAAATTTCATTAAACATTAAACGTTTAATGGATATTGGATGTTATAGAGGAATTCGTCATAGATCTGGACTTCCATTAAGAGGTCAAAGAACTAAAAACAATTCTAGAACTAGAAAAGGTAAAAGAAAAACTGTTGCAAACAAGAAAAAAGCAACTAAATAATAACTAATATGGCTAAAGCAACTGCAAAAAAACGTAAAGTTATAGTTGAATCTACTGGTGAAGCACATATTTCTGCTACATTTAACAATATTATCATCTCTTTGACAAATAAAAAAGGAGAGGTTGTTTCTTGGTCGTCAGCTGGTAAAATGGGTTTTAGAGGTTCTAAGAAAAATACACCTTATGCCGCTCAAATGGCTGCTGAAGATTGTTCTAAAGTAGCATTGGAAGCTGGCTTGAAAAAAGTGAAGGTTTATGTTAAAGGTCCAGGAAATGGACGTGAATCAGCAATACGTTCAATCCATAATTCAGGTATCGAAGTAACAGAAATTATTGATGTTACACCACTTCCTCATAATGGATGTCGTCCTCCAAAAAGACGTAGAGTTTAATTTATAATAATAATTTAAGTATAAATAGGTAAATATAAATTATCGAAGGATTTGACCTGAATTCATAATTTTTACCTTAAAAAATTTTTAAAAATGGCAAGATATACTGGTCCTAGTACAAGAATAGCTCGTAAATTTGGTGAAGCTATTTTCGGTGATGACAAATCATTCGAGAAAAGAAATTATCCTCCTGGACAACACGGGATGGCTAAAAAAAGAGGAAAAAAATCTGAATTTGCTATTCAGTTAATGGAAAAGCAAAAAGCTAAATATTCTTACGGAATTTTAGAAAAACAATTCAGAGGATTATTTAAAAAAGCAGCTGCTTCTAAAGGCGTAACAGGTGAAATTTTGTTACAATTATGCGAAGCACGTTTAGATAATGTTGTTTTTAGAATGGGTATTGCACCAAGCAGACGTGCTGCTAGACAAATAGTATCTCACAGACACATTACTGTGAATGGAGAACTTGTAAATGTGCCTTCATATCACCTTAAACCTGGTGATAAAGTTGCTGTTCGAGAAAAATCTAAATCATTAGAAACTATCGATCGTTCTTTATCTAATTCAAGTCACGTTTACGAATGGATTACTTGGAATACTGCACAAATGGAAGGAACTTTTGTTTCTGTGCCTGCAAGATTGCAAATTCCAGAAAACATTAAAGAACAACTAATCGTCGAATTGTACAACAAATAATAATTGACATCAGTCTTATAATTTATGGCATTATTTAATTTTCAGAAGCCCGATAAAGTTATCATGATCGATTCTACCGATTTTGAAGGAAAATTTGAATTTAGACCTTTAGAACCTGGATATGGATTGACAGTGGGTAACGCACTTAGAAGAGTTTTACTTTCTGCCTTAGAAGGCTATGCTATTACCTCTATTCGCATAGAAGGTGTGGATCATGAGTTTTCAACTATTCCTGGAGTTGTGGAAGATGTTACAGAAATTATTCTTAATCTTAAACAAGTACGCTTTAAACGTCAAATTGAAGAGGTAGATAATGAATCTGTTAGTCTTTCTATTTCTGGAAAAAATCAAATTACTGCAGGAGATTTTCAAAAATTTATTTCTGGGTTTCAAGTTTTAAACCCAGACCTAGTTATTTGTAATTTAGAAAGTAAAGTAAACCTTGTTATGGAAATGTCTATCGAGAAAGGTAGAGGTTATGTTCCTGCAGAGGAAAACAAAAAGCAAAATGTTGCAATTGGAACTATTTTTACAGATTCTATTTTTACACCAGTAAAAAATGTAAAATATTCTATTGAAAATTTTCGTGTAGAGCAAAAAACAGATTATGAAAAACTTGTTTTTGAAATAAAAACAGATGGTTCTATTAATCCAAAAGACGCTCTTACGGAAGCTGCAAAAGTTTTAATTCATCATTTTATGTTGTTTTCTGATGAAAGAATTACATTGGAAGCAGATGAAATTGCTCAAACAGATTCTTATGATGAAGAATCCTTACACATGAGACAATTGTTGAAAACAAAACTTGTGGATATGGATCTTTCTGTTAGAGCTTTAAATTGCCTAAAAGCAGCCGAAGTTGATACTCTTGGAGATTTAGTATCTTTCAATAAAAACGACTTAATGAAATTCCGTAATTTTGGAAAAAAATCTTTAACAGAATTAGATGAACTAGTTGCTATTAAAAATTTAACTTTCGGAATGGATTTAGCAAAATACAAATTAGATAAAGAATAAATTACTTCATATTTTGCTCTCCAAACTGGATAGTAGCAAGATGAAGTTTAATAAAATACGTCATGAGACACGGAAAAAAATTCAATCATTTAAGTAGACAGACTGGACATAGAAAAGCTATGCTTGCAAATATGGCTTGTTCTCTTATAGAACATAAGCGTATTAACACCACTGTTGCTAAAGCTAAAGCTCTTAAACAATTTGTAGAGCCACTTATTACAAAATCAAAAGAAGATACTACACACAATCGTCGTATTTGTTTTGCTAACTTGCGTAGTAAATATGCAGTTACTGATTTATTTAGAGATGTTGCTGCAAAAGTTGGCGATAGACCTGGAGGTTATACTCGTATTATTAAACTTGGAAATAGACTTGGAGACAATGCTGATATGGCAATGATCGAATTGGTAGATTTTAATGAATTATATAATGGAGGTAAAAAAGAAGTAACTAAAACGAAAAGCCGTCGTGGTGGGAAGTCTAAAAAAGCTGAAAATGTTTCTGATGAAGTTACTGATTCTGCGGAAAATACAACTACTGTTACAGAAGAGTAAACTTTTTATTTTTAATAAAAAAAGGATAAACTATTATTAGTTTATCCTTTTTTTTATATTTGTATTAAAAATTTATTTACAATGAAAATTTTTATTTATAGTTCTCTATTTATTTTGCTTTTCTATCAAATCTCAATTGCACAAGCTGTTGATCCTAAAAATGTAATTCGAACAAATACATTAGATTATAGTGCTACTGGTGGATATGTTAATGCTTTTAACAATACTACTGATACTACGGAGGGAAGCCCTTATTTGTTTTCTAATTGGAATTTCCCTGTAAAAATTTATACTTCTACTAAGGAAGCTTTTCAAATTTTGAACTTTAATTATAATATTGAAAATAAATCAGTTGAATCTAAAGTTTCTGATAATTCTGTTTTTATCTTTGATCCAAAAAATATTAATTATATTGTAAGAGATGGTTTGACTTATAGATATTTTGATATTAATAAGAACTTCGTTTTATGTAAAATTAATTATGAATCCCCAAAAGTTAATTTTGTGACTGTATATACTACAACAATCTCTAAAGGGGTACTAAATCCGATGACACAAATAACTTCAAACTCTCGTTACAATCAATATTCTGATTATTTTGTACAAGTTAACAAGTATACTTTTGAAAAAATTAAACTTAACAAGAGTACAATTCTCAACTTATTTGGAGATAAAGCTAGCTTAGTGAGTACTTTTGCAAAAAATAACAATCTAAGCTTTGGAGCTGAAAAAGATGTGGTAGCAATTTTTAATTATTTTTCTTCTTTGTAGCTTATTTAATATGAAATTTTTCTTTACTTTTTTCTTTCTTTATTTGACAGCTTCTTTTTCTGCGGTTGCACAATCAGGCAATAATTTTTCGGATTCAATTTTAGAAAAAGCGGTTATTTATGAAGTGAATATTAGGCAATATTCTCCAGAGGGAACTTTTGTGGCATTTGCCAAAGATTTGCCAAAACTTAAAAAAATGGGAATTAAAATTTTATGGATAATGCCTATTCATCCAATAGGCATTGAAAATAGAAAAGAAGGTTTGGGGAGTTATTATTCTGTACAAAATTATACAGGTATCAATCCTGAATTTGGATCTTTAGATGATTTTAAATCATTGGTTTCAAAAGCTCACGAATATGGAATTTCTGTAATTATAGACTGGGTTGCGAACCACACTTCTTGGGATCATGCTTGGGTAAAAAACAATCCCGATTTTTATACCAAAGACAAAAAGGGCAAAATGATTTCTCCGTTTGATTGGACAGATGTTGTGGAGCTTAATTACGATAATTTAGCTTTGCGTAAAGAGATGATTTCGGCTATGAAATATTGGTTAAACACTGCAAATATTGATGGTTTTAGGTGTGATGTTGCTATGGAAGTTCCAACTAGTTTTTGGGAAGAAGCATCGACAGAGTTGCGTAAAACAAAACCTATTTTTATGCTAATGGAAGCAGAACAACCTGATTTGATGCAACATGCTTTTGATATGCAATATGGCTGGGAAGCACACCATATCATGAATGATATTGCAAAAGGAACAAAAAATGTTCAAGATTGGGATTTGTATATGCAAAATAGAAATTTAAAATACCAAAAAGACGATATTACCATGAATTTCACATCTAACCATGATGAAAATTCATGGAATGGTACTGAATATGAAAGAATGGGAAATGCTACCAAAATATTTGCTGCATTAACCTATTTAATTCCCGGAATTCCTTTGATATACAATGGACAAGAATATGCTTTTAATAGACGATTAAAGTTTTTTCAGAAAGATGAAATTACGAACAAAATCCCAGGTGTTTTATTCGATTTTTATTGTAAATTAGGGAAACTTAAAAACACTAATACTGCTTTAAATGGTGGTATATTTCCAGCATCATATACAAGAATTAATACTTCTTTGAATGATAAAATTCTGGCTTTTAAAAGAGAAAAATTTGGTAAAGAAGCTCTTTTTATTGGAAATATGTCTGCTAACGTTGCTAATTTTACAATAGAATCTAGCGGAAGTTATAAAGATTATTTCTTAAGAAAGAAAATTACTCTCTCAAAAGGAAAAACATTCGAACTTCAACCTTGGGGATTTTTAATTCTGACTAATTAAATGGAGTATTCTATCAATATAGTATTCTGTTTTCCTAAAACATAACACAAACCTTCTTTTGAATTCAAATTACGATATTATAGTTATTGGTGGTGGAGCAGCAGGTTTTTTTGCTGCAATTAATATTGTCGAAAAAGCAAATGCAAGCCATCAAAAAATTAAAATTGCTATTGTGGAACGTGGCAAAGAAGTGCTTTCTAAGGTCAAAATATCTGGCGGAGGTCGTTGCAATGTGACACATGCTTGTTTCGTGCCAAATGATTTGGTTAAATATTACCCAAGAGGTGAAATGGAATTAAAAGGACCTTTTCATCAATTTTGTACTGGAGATACCATCGATTGGTTCAAAAATCACGATGTTATTCTCAAAATAGAAGACGACGGAAGGATGTTTCCAGTATCTAACACTTCCCAAACAATTATCGATTGTTTCTTAAATTACGCACACAAGTTTGGCATAGATATTCTAACCTCTCATAGTATTCAGTCACTATACAATGCTGAAAATTATTGGGAACTGCAATCTAATCAGGAGTTATTTATTTGTAAAAAAGTGGTTGTTGCAACTGGAAGTAGTTTGAAAATTTGGGAAATTTTAAAAACGCTTGGACATACAATAATAGAGCCTGTTCCGTCTTTATTTACCTTTAATATTTCTGATTTTAGAATACAAAATTTAATGGGAATTTCTACCGAAGTATCTATCCGAATTAAGAATTCTAAGTTACTTGGCTCAGGGCCAATATTGATAACACATTGGGGAATTTCAGGGCCGGTTATTTTAAGAATTTCTGCATGGGGAGCTAGGGAATTAGCAGATTATAGTTACCAATTTGTACTTTTAATTAATTGGTTACAAGACACCGAATTTAGCACGGTATTACAAGATTTAAAACAAGTAAAACTTTCACAAGCAAAAAAAGTAGTTGCAAAAAACTCTCCTTTTGATTTGCCAACTCGATTATGGGAGAGCCTTGTAATTGCGTCTGGTATTCGTATAGATGAAAAATGGGCAGATCTTTCTAAGCTACAACTTCATGATTTAGGAAATCAATTGACAAACGGAGAATTTCAGGTAAATGGGAAAAGTACCTTTAAAGATGAATTTGTAACAGCTGGCGGCATAAATTTGAAAGAGGTAAACTTTAAAACGATGGAAAGTAAAGTATTAAAAAACGTCTATTTTGCTGGTGAAGTCCTAAATATTGATGCAATTACTGGTGGATTTAACTTTCAAAATGCTTGGACTACAGGTTTTATAGCTGCAAATAATATTCTTGTTACTGATTAAGCCACCAAATACTGCCGTTTAAAATACTAGCAAAACTAACCCATATTAAATAAGGATATAACAAAATTGCTGCAGAAGTATTAATGGTTTTAAAAATTCTGATAGTTTCGTAAATGTATAAAATTAGCAATGTAATTTCTATAAAAGCTAACAGCGAATTTTGAAGACCAAAAAATAAAACAGACCAAATAAAATTGAGTCCTAATTGAATGGAAAAGTAGATCATTGCCTTTTTTAATATGGATTTTTCTATGGAAGGAGTACTCCAAATTAATCCAAATGAAATTCCCATTAAGATGTATAAAACTGTCCATACTGGAGCAAAAATCCAATTTGGAGGATTAAAAAAAGGTTTTTCTAGAGTAACATACCAACTGTTTATAGAAGATTGGGTTGCAAAACTTGAAATATACCCTACAGCTAAACAGGTTAAAACTGTTATGATTATTTTTGAATAACGATTTAAATTCATTTTTTTGTTTCTACAAATTTACAAATTTTACAAAAAATTAATGCATATTTGACAAATAAAGTATCTTTGCGTAAATTTTATTTATGATACTTACTGAACAAGATTTTATTTATTCTCCATTCACTTCTAATTTAATTTCTAATGTCGAATTTACATGGACAGCTCCAAGCAATATAGCATTGGTAAAGTATTGGGGAAAAAAAGAAGAGCAAATTCCTGCAAATCCTTCTTTAAGTTTTACACTACAGAATTGTAAAACACAAACAACTACTATTTTTACAAAAAAAGCAGATGCTTCTAATTTCACCTTCGAATTTTTATTTGAAGGGAAAATAAAAAAAAATTTTTATCCTAAAATTCATGTTTTTCTAGAACGAATTGCATTGTACTGTCCTTATCTAAAAGAATATCATATTGTAATAGAGTCTTTTAATACTTTTCCACATAGCTCAGGAATAGCATCTTCTGCCTCTGGAATGGCTGCTTTAGCAATGAATATTATGAGTTTAGAAAAGTTGTTAAATCCAAAAATGCCAGAAGATTTTTTTTATAAAAAGGCTTCTTTTTTAGCTCGTTTAGGTTCTGGAAGTGCTTGTAGGAGTATTAAAGGTTCTGTAATTGTTTGGGGAAAACATGCAAATGTTTTAGATAGTTCGGATTTATATGGGGTTGCAATATTAAATAATATTCATTCTAATTTTAATAATTATCAAGATACAATTTTGCTTGTAGATAAAGGAGAAAAGCAAGTTTCCAGCACAGTGGGGCACGATTTAATGTTACGCCATCCATTTGCTGAAAGGCGTTTTGAACAAGCACATTTTAACGTAAATAAGTTAAAACAGGTTTTAGAGTCTGGTAACTTGACTGATTTTATAGAAATTGTTGAAAGTGAAGCATTAACTTTGCATTCTATGATGATGACTTCGCTTCCTTATTTTATTTTGATAAAACCAAACACACTCGAAATTATTACTAAAATATGGAAATTTAGACAAGAGACTAGAATTCCAGTTTGTTTTACACTAGATGCTGGTGCAAATGTGCATGTTTTGTATCCTGAATTTGAAGCTGCAAGAGTGTTATTATTTATAAAAAATGAGTTGTCTATGCATTGTCAAGAATCGCAATATATTTGCGATAAAATAGGCTTTGGTAGCCAGTATATTAGTTAGATTAGTAAAATAAAGTAATTTAATCGTTGCTATTTGTTTGTTCTTGAGTTAAAAATTTTTTGAAGAGCAAAACGGTTTTTTCTTCTATTTCTTGATAAGTTAATTTGTCTTTTGTTTGGTAAAAAAACATGAAAGCATAGCTTTTGTTTAAATTGTTTTTAAGCAAGATATTTTTATTTAATCTATAGGTTTCTCTTAATACTCTCTTGAAATAATTTCTGTCAACTGCTTTTTTAAAATATTTTTTAGAAACAGAAATCCCCATTTTATGATGGTTTACTTCTACATCAAGTGGTGTGTAAACTAAACGAAGTGGATATTTTGAAACCGATTTCCCTTTAAAAAAAAGCAAATCTATGGTAGTTTTGCTTTTTAATTTTTCTTTTTTAGGATAGTTTGATTTCATGAAGCAAATTTACGCACAAAGCCTTTCTTATGCTACAATTTATTTAATTCTTTTGTTGCTTTTTCTGTTTTTTTAGATTGCTTACTTGCTTTTTCTTTCAGTTTGGACAATTTTTCTTCCCACTTTTTAATGTCATTTGGAGATAATTTTCCTTTTGCATTTTGTTTGTCAAATTTCTCCGTTTCTTTTGTAATGTCTTTTGTAATATCAGATAATTCGTCTTGTTCTTTTGCGAGTTTATCTTTAGCGTCTTGTAGCTTGTCTTTTTCTTTTTCGGCTTTTTCTTGTGATTTTTTAATCTTATCTATCTCTTTTTCAGATCCTTTAAGACGTTTTTCTTCTTTTTTCTCTTTTTCTTTAGCTTCTCTTTTTATTTTCTCATTTTCTTTGTTTGCTTTTTCAAGTGCTTTTTCTGCCTCTTTTCTTTCTTTTTCTGCCTTTTCAGTTTCTATTTTAGATTGTTTTAATGCTTCTTGTATGGCAATTTCGTTATTAATTTTTGCTATAGAATCATTTTGACGTTGTAATTTTTGCTGTTCAGGAGTTTGTATAGTGCTTGTTTCCTGAGCATTAGTGTTGATAGTGAATAGCATTGTTATTAGGGAAATAATTACAGTCTTTTTCATGTTTTTTTGTTTATATTTACATTCAAAGATACAATTAATTTTTTTTGATGCGATTTATTTTAAATTTAATATTTGTTATTACCTTATTTTATTTATTTACAAGTTGTTACGAAGGTTCTAAATCTGCTAACTTTTTGGATAATACACTTGTAAGTACTTCTGATATTTATTTGCCTACCTCTACGACAAAAAATATTGTCAAACATACCTACTATACTTTGTCTTATAGTGAAAAGCATGAACAAGCAGAATGGGTAGCGTATGAATTAAAAAAAGAGGAATTGAGTCATAATAATTTTAAAAGACCTTTTTTTATAGAGGATCCTATGGTTAAATCTAATTCTGCTAGTTGGAAAAATTACAAACATTCTGGTTATGACAAAGGACATTTGTGTCCTGCTGGCGACAGAAAATTTTCTAAAAAAGCATTTGACGAAACTTTTTTTACCTCTAACATTTCACCACAGTTAAATAATTTTAACGCTGGTATTTGGAATCGATTAGAGCAAAAAACTAGATATTGGGCGTCTAAATACGATGGAGTTTATGTGATAACTGGTGGAATTTTACAAAAGGGATTAAAAACTATTGGGAAAGAAGATGTTAGTGTTCCTAAATATTTTTATAAAATATTAATTGACAAGACTACCGATGGTTATAAAGCAATTGCATTTTTGCTTCCACACAAAAATTCTAATAAACCTTTGTATGAATTTGTGGTTCCAATTGATGAAATTGAAAAAATGACTGGAATTGATTTTTTTTATAAGTTATCAAATACTACCGAAGACGCTTTAGAAAAATCTGCTAGTTATAAAAAGTGGGCGTTTTAACTGCTTTGCTATAAGAATATTTTATTTGTTTTCAAATTAAAGATTTAATTCTACCAATCATTTACTCTATTGGCATCTAGCTTGATAAATATAAATAGCAAAATGGTAAATCCCCATAAACTGGAACCTCCATACGATAAAAATGGTAATGGTACTCCAATGGTTGGAAAAATGCCAATAACCATCGAGATATTTACAAAAAAGTGAACAAACAAAATGGAGGCAACTCCATAACCATATATTCTGCTAAACTTTGTTTTTTGTCTTTCTGCTAAATACAATATTCGCAAAATGAGTGCTACAAAAAGTAAAACCAATATGGTGGAACCGATAAATCCCCATTCTTCCCCAACGGTTGTAAATATATAATCTGTATGTTGTTCAGGTACAAAATTTCCTTTAGTTTGTGTTCCTTCTAAAAATCCTTTTCCTATCCAACCTCCAGAACCTATTGCTATTTCCGATTGGTTTGTATTATATCCAATGCCATTCATATCCACATTTTTCCCTAGCAGAATGTTAAATCTATCCCTGTGATGTTGTTTAAATACATGAGTAAATACATAATCTACAGATAACACAAACCCTGATGATAATAGGAATAATAGTAAACTAATAATGATGTTTCGTTGAATTTTTTTTGTTCTAAAGTATAGTACTACAATTGCTAAAAATATAATTAAAATTACAAATTCTGTTTTTAATACTAATGACATAACAAATAGTACTACTGCAATAAAACCTGTCCAAAGATACCACTCAGGTAATCCTTCTCTGTTTAAAACTAAAACAAACATGACAAATATTAAGGCACTTCCAGGGTCTGGTTGTGGCAATATTAAGAGTATAGGCAATGCAATAATACCAAGGGCTATTAATTGATCTTTTACACTTTTTAAATCTACCTTGCTTTCGCTTAAAAATTTTGCTAAAGCAAGTGCTGTAGCTGCTTTTGCAAATTCTGATGGTTGCAAGGTCATGCTGCCTATTCCATACCAACAGCGTTGCCCAGCAATGGTTTTCCCGAATACAAAAAGTCCTGCAAGTAGTAATAGAGAGAAACCAAATATAAACCCTGCAAAACGTTCATAGAATTTTGCGTCTAGGCTTAATATTATTGCTATTAAAAATACATTTAAAATAATAAATATTAGTTGTTTGCCATAATTTTGAGAAAAATCTATATAATAGTTTGAGTTAGAAGTACTATTTGCGGAATAAATGTTCATCCAGCCTAAAGTTACTAATAGTATGTATATTAAAATAGTAATCCAATCTATGCTATTTGTAATGCTTTGATTTTTCATATCCTAGATTGTTGTATTCGTTTTTTTTATAGAATCTAATCTTTTTAAGTTTTTAACTCGTAGTATAGAATCTTTTTTTAAACGAACTTTATACATGGAATCTATATATTTTTTGGTAAACTTGTTGTATTCGTTCTGCAAGCTTAGGTTAAGAATTCTAGTTTCTCTTTGTTTTTGAGTAACTTTTTTCTTAATATATTTTTCTATCATTAAACTGGAAATTGGTCCTGCAATTGTAGCTCCATAGCCTCCATTTTCGACTAAAACTGCAATTGCTATTTTAGGA
This sequence comes from Flavobacterium psychrophilum, assembly GCA_022730285.1. GTDB lineage: Bacteria > Bacteroidota > Bacteroidia > Flavobacteriales > Flavobacteriaceae > Flavobacterium > Flavobacterium psychrophilum_C. The sequence goes on along the minus strand of DZCQ01000015.1, from coordinate 30,163 downwards.
TTAATTCTTGGAGCAAAGGCAACAAATATGGAGTGATCTTCTAGTTGGACTTTTTTGCCATTTACTCTAAAAAAATTCTCAGCAGTTCCTGTTTTTCCACATATTTCTATTCCTTCTACCCTAAGACCCGCAGCAGTTCCGAGATTAAATACGTCATATAATCCATTTATAACTGGTTTGAAATATTTTTTATCAATAGTTGTAACATGCTTAGTGGTATATTTTTTATCAATTTTTTTGCCATCAATAGCTTTCACGATATGAGGAGTGTAATAATAACCTTCGTTTGCAACCGTTGCCATCATATTGGCTAATTGTATTGGTGTCATTAAAACTTCTCCTTGCCCAATGGAATTAGAGACGGTAGCAGTTGCTCTCCATCTTCCGTTTGGATATGCTTTGTTATAGGTTTTAGAGGTTGGAATATTTCCTTTGCGGCCAGTGGGCAAATCATATCCCATAAATTGACCAAGTCCAAAGCTTTTTAGATGATTACTCCACACATCTATCCCTTGTGATGGTGTTGAGAACTTATTGATACTATGCAAATAGGTATTTCCAAAATAAGAATTACAAGATTTAGCAATTCCCATATTTAAACTCCTCATACCACCACCACAGTGACATCTCATGAATTGTCCACGTCCATAACTAAACCCGTGATGGCATGCAAATGTGGTACTGGTATCTACTGCTTGTACTTGTAAACCTACCAATCCTGTTAGTATTTTGAAAGGCGAGCCAGGAGGATATTCTGCAAGTAAGCTTCTGTCATACAGTGGTTTTGCCACAGAGTCGTTATAGAGTTTTGTGTAATTTTTAGAGCGTTGTCTTCCTACTAAAATTGCGGGGTCATAGGTTGGGGCAGTTACTAATGCTAGTATTTCTCCAGTGCTTGGTTCTATTGCAATAATTCCACCACGTTTATTTTTCATTAAGGCTTCTCCATATTCTTGCAGTTGTGCATCTATGGTAAGTGTAATGTCTTTTCCTTGTACAGAAATTGTATCAAAACGACCTTCTTTGTATGGGCCTACTTCTTGATTAAATCTATTTCTTTGAATGTGTTTTACCCCTTTGGTTCCTCTTAGTATGTCTTCATACATTTCTTCAACCCCTTGTTTTCCAAGTAAATCGCCACTTTTATAATACGGATTTTTTTTAATTACAGCTTCGTTTGCTTGGGTTATAAATCCGAAAACATTAGATCCTGAATGTATTTGGTAATCTCTTAAAGAACGTTTTTGAATATAAAAACCTGAAAATTTTCGTTCTTTTTCCTGAAATGCGGCATATTCTTGTTTGTTTAGTTGTCCTAAAAATACCGAAGGAAGCATAGGACTATACACAACTGCTTTGTCTATTTTTTTGATAAAATCTGCTTTTGTAATATTTAGTAACTTACAAAATTCTAAGGTGTCCATTTTTTTTATTTCTCTAGGAACAACCATAATATCATAAGATGGCTGATTAGCAACTAGTAATTCTCCATATCTATCATAAATATAACCTCTCTCAGGATAGTCGTATTTTATTTTTATAGCAATATTTTCAGATTTTAATTTAAAACTATCATCTACAATTTGTAAAAAGAAAATCCTTGCTATGATAATAACGGCAGCTATAACAACCAAACTTGGTAATAACACTTTTCTCATCTTTTAGAAGGCTTGAATAGATAAATAATCAAAATGCTTATTAAAAGTGTAAATAATGAAGATAATATGGTTCGAGTAATAATTTCGAAAAAGAAAGAGAATTTGAAAAATTCAAGAAGATATAGTATAAAAGTAAAAGTTACAATCGAAATTAGTAAAAAAGTAAATCTCTCAGGAGATAATCTGTCGTTAATTCTGATAGTTTGGTATTCGTAACTTAAACCAAAAGAGAATTTAAAAAAAGAAGGTCTTAAATAGGCTAATACTAGACTAGCAGTTGCGTGAACTCCTCCTGAGTTTAAAAACATATCGATTGTTAAACCTAAAAAGAAACTAGCAACTAATAATCCTGCTCGATTAGAATTGACAGGATACAACAAAATAAATAATATATATGGATACGGATTGATGTATCCAAATAAGTTAATTTTATTAAAAATAACAATTTGCACCAGCAGTAGTAATATAAACCTAAGGCTATTTGTTAGTACAGCATTATTCATTATCTTTTGTTTCTTTTTCTAATTTATTTATCTCAGCACTTTCTTTATTAGAAATTACATATACTTGGCTAAGGTTTGTCATGTCGTTAAACAGCCTTACGTTTAGGGTATAATAGTTAGTTTCTGTATCTATAAATACTTTGTCTATAATTCCTACTGGAATATTTTCAGGAAAAATAGTTGACCTTCCTCCTGTAACCACTGTATCTCCTTTTTTTACAGAGGCTAGCCTTGGAATTTCTATTAATTGTACATAACCAGCATTTTTGGCATTCCAAATTAAAGAGCCAAAATGATTAGACTTCTTAATTTTTGCATTAATTTTAGATTTTATATTTAAAACGCTTTGCACAGTTGCATATTTAGCCGATGTTTTTTCCACAATCCCTACAATCCCTTGTGGACTTATAACTCCCATATCTGCTTTTATACCTTTAAGAGAACCAGTATTAATGGTTAAATAATTTTCAGAAGTATTATACGCATTATTTATAACTCTGGATTGTATAACATCTATATTTTCAGAACCTGTCAAGCTATCTTTTTTAAAAAGAATTACACTGTCTTTTGTTGTATTAAAAAGCATTTTACGAAGCCTAGTATTTTCTGTAGCAAGTCTTTCATTTTGTTCTTTTAAACTCAAATAATCAGTAACCTTATCCCTTTCAGTATATACAATACCAGCAGTTTCATTAGCGGAATTGACTAGATTGCTTCTGTGGTAAGAATGCGATTGAATGGTTAGTGTTAATGAAATTATTAAAAGCAACAAAAACAGCAAACGAGTACTGTTTTTTAAAATGAAATTAAAAATTTGTTGCATTTATCTTCTTGTTATTTTAAAAGAATACTTCGATATTTAGTTAAATTTTTCAGGGTCATTCCTGTTCCTCTCACCACTGCTCTTAATGGGTCTTCTGCAATAAAAACGGGCAAATCTGTTTTTTGGGAAATACGTTTGTCTAAGCCTCTAAGCATTGAACCACCACCTGCTAAATAAATACCAGTATTGTATATATCGGCTGCTAATTCTGGTGGAGTTTGTGATAGAGTTTCCATCACAGCATCTTCAATTCTTTGTATAGATTTGTCTAATGCTTTTGCAATTTCTCTAGAAGAAACCTCTACTTGCTTTGGTTTCCCTGTTAATAAATCTCGCCCTTGCACAGACATGTCTTCTGGTGGCGAGTCTAAATCGTCTATTGCAGCACCTATTTCTATTTTAATTTTTTCGGCAGTAGTTTCTCCCACAAATAAGTTATGCTGGGTTCGCATATAATAGATTATATCGCTTGTAAATACATCTCCAGCAATTTTAACAGATTTATCACAAACAATACCTCCAAGAGCAATAACCGCAATTTCGGTAGTTCCCCCACCAATATCTACAATCATGTTTCCTTTGGGTTGCATTATATCAATTCCTATACCAACAGCGGCGGCCATTGGTTCGTGTATAAGATATACTTCCTTTCCGTTTACTCTTTCTGCCGATTCTTTTACAGCACGCATTTCCACTTCGGTAATACCAGATGGAATACAAATAACCATGCGTAGTGCGGGTGTAAAAAACCTTTTTTGTAGTGCAGGAATGCTTCGGATAAGCATTTTTATCATTTGTTCCGATGCATCAAAGTCTGCAATAACACCATCTTTTAAAGGCCTGATGGTTTTTATATTTTCGTGGGTTTTTCCTTGCATTAGGTTTGCTTCTCTACCTACTGCAATTATTTTTCCAGATATTCTATCTCTTGCAACAATAGAAGGACTATCAATAACAACTTTATCGTTATGAATAATTAAAGTGTTTGCGGTACCAAGGTCAATGGCGATATCCTCGGTCATAAAATCAAAAAATCCCATATTATTATAAAGGGTTAATTTTTAGTAAAAGACTATTTTATTGCAAAAGTATAAAAAATAATTGGTTTAATTCAAAATAAACAAATGTATCAAACTTTTTTTTTGATACATTTTATTTTTTTACAAATTGTAGTTTTTTTTAGTGCTTAAAATGTCTTGTTCCAGTAAAAACCATTGCCATGCTATTGAAGTTGCAGTACTGAATACTTAATTCATCTTTAATAGAACCTCCTGGCTGAATAACGGCTGTAATTCCTACATTATGAGCTATTTCTACACAATCTGGAAAAGGGAAAAAGGCATCACTAGCCATTACTGCACCAGTTAAATCAAATTCAAAGTGCAATGCTTTTTCAATTGCTTGGTTTAATGCATCTACCCTAGAGGTTTGTCCTGTACCAGATGCTATTAGCTGTTTGTTTTTAGCAATAACAATAGTATTTGATTTTGTTTGCTTGCATATTTTGGAGGCAAACAGCAAATCTTCTACTTCGGTTTCTGTTGGGTGTTGTGTGGTTACTGTTTTTAGTTGCGTTGCTTTGTCGGTTAATATGTCTTTGTCTTGCACTAAATATCCGTTTAAGCAAGTTCTAACAGTGGTTTCTGGCAAGGTATTTGTTTTTTGAACTAAAATAATTCTATTCTTTTTTTCTTCTAATAAATCGATGGCTGTGGTTTCATACTCTGTAGCAATTACTACTTCGCAAAATAGTTTGTTTATTTCTTCGGCAGTCTCTAAATCTATCTTTCCGTTAGCAATTAGAACCCCTCCAAATGCAGAGGTTGGATCTCCTGCTAATGCATCAATATAAGCAGCTTTCATGGTGCTTCTGGTGGCAATTCCGCAGGCATTATTGTGTTTTAAAATGGCAAATGTTGGCTTTTCGTCTTTAAATTCGTTTATCAAATTTACCGCAGCATCTATGTCTAGCAAATTGTTGTACGATAGTTCTTTGCCGTGTAATTTAGTAAACATTGCTTCTAGATCTCCAAAGAAAAATCCTTTTTGGTGTGGATTTTCGCCATAACGCAATACTTGTCCGTTTTGTTGACTAATTTTTAAAACAGCTTCATTGTGTGTATTGTTAAAATAGTTAAATATTGCAGTATCGTAATGGGAGGTGATGTTGAACGCTTTTGTTGCTACTTTTTTTCGTTCTTCTAAGGTTGTGTTACCATCATTTTTGGTAATAAAATCAAGCAAAATTCCATATTCTTTTACCGATGGAATTATCACAGTATCTGCAAAGTTTTTCGCCGCCGCTCTTATAAGGGAAACACCTCCAATATCAATTTTTTCAATAATTTCTGTTTCGCTGGCTCCAGAAGCCAGAGTTTCTTCAAATGGATACAAATCGACTATAACCAAGTCAATTTGTGGAATGGCATATTCTTGCATTTGCAACACATCGGTTGGATTGTCTTGTCTGTTTAAAATGCCTCCAAAAATTTTTGGGTGCAAGGTTTTTACTCGTCCTCCAAGGATAGATGGATATTCTGTAATGTCTTCCACTGGAATTACAGGGATATTCAAATTTTTAATAAAGGTTTCTGTCCCACCAGTAGAGTAAAGTGTTACTTCTTGCTCGTGCAAAGCCTTTATAATAGGCTCTAAACCAGTTTTGTCGTACACCGAAATTAGTGCCGATTGGATTTTTTTAGTAGTATTCATCAATTGTGTGTTGTTAATAGTTTGCAAAAATAGTTTATTTAATTAATTTTATCCTTTTTTGTAACAAAAATTAAATATTTGCTACTAAATACCAAATGCTATTTGTAATTTTAATCTTTTACAAATAAAAAGCAACTTTATGTACTTTAAACCATGATTATCTACTTCAGATTATTAAAAGAAAGTTTTTATTTTGCAATTAATGCATTAAAAACTAATAAACTACGAACCTTGCTTTCGCTATTAGGCGTAACTATTGGTATTTTTTCTATTATTGCCGTTTTAGCAGCGGTCGATTCTTTAGACAAAAAAATTAAGGGAGATATTGGAAGTTTAGACAACAGCACTATTTTTTTCTTTAAATATCCTTTTGGTCCTAGCGATGTTCCAAATTGGAAAATGGAACAATTTCCAAAGGTAAAGTACGATGAATACAGATTTTTAAAAAACAATTTAACAGATGTGCAACAAGTATGTTTTCAGTTTTTTGCAGGCAGAGAAAACGTAAAATTCGAAAATAATATTGCCAGCTCCATAGTAGTAATTCCGTGTACTTACGAGTTTTCGGATATAGAGAAAATGAACTTTGCACAAGGACGCTTTTTTAACGAGCAAGAATCAAATTCTGGCGAAAACACCATTATAATAGGGTATGAAGTAGCAAAAACACTTTTTAAAGATGTCAATCCGTTAGAAAAAAATATTCGCCTATACGGACAAAAATTTAGGGTAATTGGCGTTCTTAAAAAAGTAGGCGACAGAATGATAAGCTTTGGTCCAAACCCAGACACCGCAATATATCCTACGGTAAACAAAATTAGAAGCCTTTTTGGAGACAACAATAGCAACTTTACCCCAATTGTGGTTATAAAACCTTCTAAAAATGCCGATCCAGAAACTTTAAAAGCACAAATAACACAAAAAATCAGAAACTATCGTGGACTAAAAATAGGGCAATCAGACAATTTTTTTATTAATTTTCTGAAAGGAGCCACTGATATGATAGACGAGATAATCGGCTTTATGAATGTTGCTGGCTGGATTATTGCTGGATTTTCGCTTCTAGTGGGTGGTTTCGGAATTGCAAATATTATGTTTGTTTCGGTTAAGGAACGAACCAATTTAATTGGAATTCAAAAATCGTTAGGAGCTAAAAATACGTTTATCTTGTTTCAGTTTCTTTTTGAAGCTATTATTTTGGCAGTTATTGGCGGAATAATAGGTTTGTTTTTGGTTTGGATTATTGCGGTAGTAGTTTCACAAGTTGCCGATTTTGATTTTGTGCTAAGTCTTGGCAACATTATTTTAGGCACTAGTCTTGCTGCAATTATTGGCTTGCTTTCGGGTATTTTGCCAGCCATTGCAGCCTCCAAGCTAGATCCTGTAGAGGCAATTCGTAGTGGTATGTAAGGCACTATTCCATACTAAGCTCCTGCCATTTGCTATACACCAAGGTACTTTCGTACCCTTTACGGATTAGGTAGTCGCAAAACTTTTTTTTCTTTTTCAAGAAGTTAGGCTCTCGCAAATGCTCCCATTGTAACAAGGCTATTTTATTTAATGTTTCTAAATAGTCGCTCTCTGGAATTTCTTGCAACGCAATAGTAATATTGGTTTGTGTAATATCTCTCCGTTTTAACTCGTTTACAATGCGTATTTTGCCCCACCCCTTTATGCGATGCTTCCCTCTAGCGTAGCTACGTGCAAAGCGAGTTTCGTTTAAAAAAAGGGTAGTTATTAGGTGTACCACCACCTGGTCTTTCTCCTCTTGGGTTAGAGCCATATTTTGCAACTTGGCAGTAACTTCTTGGTGGCAACGCTCTTGGTAGCTACAATAATGTTCTAGTTTTTTGATAGCTTCTTGCATAAGACAAAAATAGTTTTTTTAGGTTTAACAATTTAATAATGTACAAATACTTTTTTTAGTAGGTATTTTTTATATGTTTGTACGCTGGTTTTTAGTTGTAAAGCCTTTTTTTACACAAACTACTAATTTTTATATTTTATGAAAACAAAATTACTTTTTTTAACATTGTTATTCTCGGCTTTGAGCTGGGGGCAAGCAACAGACCTTTTTATTTCTGAATATGTAGAAGGTTCTATTGATAACAAATACATCGAAATTTATAACGGTACAGGTGTATCGGTTAATTTAGAGGATTACAAACTTAGAAATTATGCAAACGGAGCAGTAACACCTACAAATGATATAGCGTTGTCAGGTACCTTAGCAGATGGAGCCGTAATAGTTTATAAAAATACTTCAGCAACTATTTATAGCGGAACTACAACAACAAACGCAGCAGTAAATTTTAACGGAGATGATGCTGTTGCTTTATTTAAAATTTCTACAGGTGCAAATGTAGATATTTTTGGTAAAATTGGTGACGACCCAGGAGCTGCTTGGACAGCTACAGGATATACTACATTAAATAAAACCTTAGTAAGAAAATCTTCAGTTTGTGGTGGGGTTACCGTTAATCCAGCAGGCACTGGTGCTGGTGCTTTTACCACTTTATCTACCGAGTGGGATATTTTTAATCAAGATACGGTTTCAAGTTTGGGTTCTCATACGGCTTCGTGTAGCACACCACCAGAAATTAACATACAAGGAAACGCTACAAATATAGCAGATGGCGATACTACGCCTACTGCAGGAGATGATACCAGTTTTGGTAGTGCTATGGTAGGCAATACAATTACCAAAACCTTTACCATACAAAACACGGGTGCTGGTGCTTTAAACCTAACAGGCTCGCCATTGGTTGCTATAAGTGGTACTAATGCTGCCGATTTTAGTGTTTCGGTAGCTCCAGCAACACCAGTAGCCGCAACAACGGGTACAACTACTTTTGAAATAACTTTTGCACCATCGGCCACAGGGTTAAGAACTGCTACACTTTCTATTGCCAATAACGATGGTGACGAAAACCCTTATAATTTTAGCATCGAAGGAAACGGTACCACATGTACACCAGCCACTACAATAAGTTCTTTTACGCCTTCTTCTGGACCAGTTGCTACCGAAGTTACCATAAACGGAACTGGTTTTGCAAACGTAACAGGTGTAAAATTTGGTTCTATTGCAGCTACATATACCATTGTTTCGGGTACGGTGCTAAAAGTAATTGTGCCAGCAGGTGCTTCTACAGGTGCCATTACCATAGAAGACAATGTGCCGTGTAGTAGAAAGACTTCTAGTTTTACGGTAATTACTGCCGATAATACATCTTGCCAAGGAGCAAGTGGCGATTTAATTATTTATGAGTTGCACGATGAAAAAACGGGCGATGGGGGTTTTATAAGTATATACAATGGTACTGCGGCAACGGTTAATTTAGATAATTATAGAATTTTTAGAGCAGGAAATTATGGCGGTGCTTTAGTGGATTATGCACCTGTTTTTACGGGGACTATTGCTTCTGGAGCTATAGGGGTAGTGTATGTTGATACAGCAAGTTGCGGTTATGATAACGTTCCAAACTATGAAAAAGGTAAATTAAAGGCGGGTTTCAATGCAAATGATCAAATTCAATTGCAAACATCTGGTGGTGTTGTAATAGATGATGTGCATTGTTATACAACTGGGCCTGGATATTATATGAAAAGAAAACCAGGGGAATTAACTGCACGTACCTCTTTTGATGCCGCAGATTGGGATACTACGCCTTTATCAGCAGGACAATGTATTCCTACAGCAGGAACTGTTGCTCCAACAGGAGGTAACCCACCCGCAGTAACCAACCAGCCTACACTAGCTTTAACGTGTACTTCTAGCAATGCTACCATTTCAGTTACTGCTACCGAAGGTTTTGTAGGAGGTAATGCTTTAGCGTACCAATGGTATGTAGCTGCACCAGGTAGTGCTACATGGTCTGAATTAACTAACGTAGGAGTTTATAGTGGTGTAACTACTGCAAACTTAACTATATCGGCTTTAACAGGTTTAGAAAATTACCAATACTACTGCCAAGTTAGAGAAAATGGAGCCGATTGCTACACTGCCTCTAACGCAGTAATTATCAAAACAGGCGAAACCATTTGGAATGGTACGGCATGGAGTAATGGAGTTCCAGACGCAACGAAGTCGGCTATAATTAATGGAAATTACAACACGTCAAGTAACGGTAGTTTCATAGCGTGTAATTTAACTATTAATGCTACTTATACAGTTACTATTACAGCTAACACCTATATAGAAATACAGCACAACATTACCAATAACGGAACCTTTACGGTTTTAAACAATGGTTCGTTAGTGCAAGTAGATGATGCTGGAGCTAATTCAGGAAACATTTCGTACGAGCGTATTGCATCGGTTAAATTACAAGATTATGTGTATTGGTCTTCGCCAGTAAATGGTTTTGATGTCAATAGTATTTCACCAAGCACACCAGCTTATTACCACTGGTTATGGAACCCAACAGTTGCCAACCCAAATGGAGGTTTAGGAAATTGGCAAAATGCCTCTACTACAATGATGGCAGGACAAGGATATATAGTTCGTGCTCCTAACGGGTTTAGTAATGCTACCAACCAAAGCTGGACTGCTACATTTAATAATGGGGTACCAAGAAATGGTGTTTACACGCCTTCCATCGCAAGAGGAAGCTATACAGGAGCAAATTATATTGGAACCAATGGTGTAACCATTACGGCTGATGATGACAATTGGAACTTATTAGGAAATCCGTATCCATCGGCAATTAGCATTAATTCTTTCTTAACAGCCAATGCACAATTAGATGGTTTTGTAAGAGTTTGGACTCATGGTACGTTGCCAAGTACTGCTACAGCAGACCCGTTTTATGATAATTTTGTTTCTAACTATACAGCAGGAGATTATGTTGCAATAAATGGAGCTGGTGCTACAAGTGGAGCTGGAACATTAAGTGTAGTAGGAGCAGGGCAAGGGTTCTTTGTTTTAATGGATGCAGGTGCTGCAGCAACTTCTACTGCATTGTTTAATAATGCAATGCGTAGTAGAACTTATTCTAACAGTCAGTTTTACAGAACAGCAACAGGCAAAAATGCTACTACAGAACGAAATGGTATTTGGTTAGATTTAGTTAGCCCTACCAACGAAACTACTAGAACTTTGGTTGCGTATGTTTCTAATGCTACAAACAGCCGAGACAGAATGTATGATGCGGTAACGGATTATAAATCGACTCAAAACTTCTATTCTCTATTAGGTACTGAACCTATGGCAATACAAGGAAGAACGGTGCCTTTTGATGCTACTGATAAAGTGCCAATGGGAATAAAAGTTGCTACACAAGGAAACTATATTATTGCAATTGGAGAAGTAGATGGTTTATTTGCAACAGAAAAACAAAACATTTATTTAGAAGATTTAGAACTTGGAATTATTCACGATTTAAGAGCAAATCCGTATAGCTTTACTGCAAATCAAGGAATTAACAATTCAAGATTTGTGTTACGATATACAACAGAAGCATTAAATACTAAAACTGACAGTGTAGTTTCTACAATTGTATATACTAACACACAAGGCATTAACATCAATTCTAGAATTAGTAAAATAAAAAGTTATGTTATATATAATGTGTTAGGACAAACGCTAGCAAGTAATGAAAACTGTAATGAAAATAAAGTTGAGGTTACATCATTACAAAAAAATAATCAATCTTTATTAATAAAAGTCACACTAGAAAACAACGAAACTTTTGTAAAGAAAGTTATTTTCTAGTACATAAATTTATAAAAATCTTTAAAAAAGCCATCTCAGTACTGAGATGGCTTTTTTAATAAAATATAGAAATTGTAATATAAGTGTAACAAAAATAAATGTATATTTGACAAACTCCAACTTTACTAAAATGCTTACCTTCAAAGAATGTATAAACAAGATATATCCTCTCTCCCCAGAGGCATTTTCTTTATTAGAGGATAACATGGAAATTGTGGAATATTCTCCAAAAGATTTTTTAATTGAAAACAAAAAAGCACATACACATAAAATGCATTTTATAGCAAAAGGACTTTTACGTTCTTACTATAAAGTGAATGACAAAGAACGTACCTTGTGGTTTGTTTGGGAAGGAGATTTAGTTTCTAGTTTGCCAGAATATGTGCAAATTATAGAACCAACTGTACTTTACGAAATTGAATACCATGTTCTTAAAAAATTAATGCAAGACAATTAATATTAGAGTAAATGGAACTGTTTACGCATCGGATGTTAGATATAAAAATAATATCAAAAATATTGAAAATGCCCTTCCGAAATTAGAAAATATTCGTGGAATTAGTTATGATTATAACCAAAATTATAAAGACAAAAGAGGGTTTACGGATAAACACCAACTTGGAGTTATTGCACAAGAAGTAGAAAAAATATTTCCAGAACTTGTGGCAACAGACTCCGAAGGTTATAAAGCAGTAGATTATGCAAAATTTGCCCCCGTTTTTATAGAAGCTATTAAAGAATTAAGCAACCAGAATAGAGAACTATTAAAACGTATAGAAGCTTTAGAAAAAAAATAGATACTTTTTATTTATAGGACTTAAATTCTATCAATAAGTGCAATTTTTGCTTAAAAAAGCATAATTTTGCAACAATGACTTACTACTTAATAATTCCAGCACATAACGAAGAAGTTTTTATTAAACTTACCTTGCAATCTTTAGTAGAACAAACAGTTTTGCCTACAAAAATTGTGGTGGTAAACGATAATTCTACGGATAATACGCCACAAATTGTGCAAGAATTTGAAAAGCAATACCCATTTATTTCTCTTGTTGATAACACTTCCGATTCTGTCCATTCGCCAGGTAGTAAAGTAATTAATGCTTTTAATAAAGGGTTAGAAACCTTAGACGGTAACTATGATTTTATTGTAAAAGTTGATGCCGATTTGATTTTTCCTAAAAATTATTTTGAAACCATAATCAAACATTTTCATTCTAATGCTAGGATAGGAATGGTTGGTGGATTTTGCTATATTGCAAATACTATAAAAAGCGACTATTGGAAAGATCCAAATACTAAATGGGTTTTAGAAAATCTAACCGACAAAGATCATATAAGAGGTGCATTTAAAGCATATCGCAAAGAAACTTTTATGCAAATAGGTGGCTTAAAGCCTGCTATGGGGTGGGATACAGTAGATGAGTTGTTGTGTAAATATTATAACTGGAAAGTGCTAACAGATGCTAGTTTGCATGTAAAACATTTAAAACCAACAGGAGCTAACTATAATAAAGTTGCTAGATACAAGCAAGGTGAGGCTTTTTATAGCTTGGGGTATGGTTTTTTAATTACCACTATTGCCTCTTTTAAATTGGCTTTTAAAAAACGAAAACCACAGCTATTTGTAGATTATCTAATAGGTTTTTTTCAAGCAAAATTATCTCAAAAACCACTGCTAGTATCTAATGAGCAAGCAGTTTTTATAAGAAAATATCGATGGAAAAAAATGAAAGAAAAATTAGTGAACATTAAAAAAAATGAAACACATTAGCCATTACTCAACTCTTATTCTTATTTTTGACTATATTTTTAAATCATGATGCTAACTCGATATTTATCTCAAATAGGAAAATACTTCCTTATGATTGCCGAAATTTTTAAAAAACCAACCAAGTGGTCTGTAATGAGAGTGCTTATTTTTAAAGAAATTGATGACTTAATTATTGATTCGTTAGGAATTGTAGCATTTATTTCCTTTTTTGTTGGAGGAGTTGTTGCAATACAAACAGCTTTAAATTTAACGAATCCGTTAATTCCTAAATATTTAATAGGTTTTGCAACCAGACAATCTATTATTTTAGAGTTTGCACCTACTTTTATATCTATAATTATGGCAGGAAAGGTTGGCTCTTTTATTACTTCTAGTATTGGAACGATGCGTGTAACGGAGCAAATAGATGCTTTAGAGGTAATGGGTGTAAATTCTTTAAACTATTTAGTTTTTCCTAAAATAGTAGCTATGCTTTTTTTTCCATTTTTAATAGGAATTGCTATGTTTTTAGGGATTGCAGGTGGATTTATAGCTAGTGTTTATGGTGGTTTTGGTAGCAGTATAGAGTTTATAGATGGATTGCAAAAAGAGTTTATACCATTCCATATAACTTATGCCTTTATTAAAACGATTATATTTGCCCTAATACTTGCAACAATTCCTTCCTTTCATGGATATTATATGAAGGGTGGAGCATTAGAGGTAGGAAAAGCAAGTACTGTGTCCTTTGTATGGACTTCGGTAGTAGTTATTTTGGCAAATTATATTTTAACCCAATTACTTTTAACCTAATGATAGAAGTTAATAATATTAAAAAATCTTTTGGGAATCAAATGGTTTTGAAGGGAATAACCGCAACTTTTGATGCTGGAAAAACAAATTTGATTATTGGACAGAGTGGTTCTGGGAAAACTGTTTTCCTAAAATCGCTACTGGGTATTTTTACCCCAGAAGAAGGCACAATTTCTTTTGATGGACGTATTTATTCGGAATTAGAAAATAATGAAAAGCGAGATTTAAGAACCGAAATTGGCATGGTTTTTCAAGGAAGTGCCTTGTTTGATAGTATGACAGTAGAAGAAAATATTGGTTTTCCGTTAAAAATGTTTACTAATAAAACCCCAAAAGAGATTAAAGAGCGAGTGAATTTTGTGATTGATAGGGTAAATTTGATAAATGCTAATACCAAAATGCCCTCCGAAATTTCGGGAGGAATGCAAAAACGGGTGGCTATTGCAAGGGCTATTGTGAATAATCCAAAATATCTTTTTTGTGACGAACCTAACTCTGGATTAGACCCAAAAACGGCTACGGTTATCGACAATTTAATTCAAGAAATTACGGCAGAATATAATATAACAACTGTAATTAATACACACGATATGAATTCTGTGATGGAAATTGGCGATAAAATTATCTTTCTTAAAAATGGATTAAAAGAGTGGGAAGGCTCCAAAGACGAAATTTTTAAAACCAACAACGAAGCCGTTACCGATTTTGTTTATTCATCTGAATTGTTTAAAAAAGTTAGAGAAGCTGTTTTAAAAGAAGGATAGGCGTTTTATAATTTGTTTGCCAATGCATTAATCCGTTTTATATCTTGTTCCTTGCTTTTTGGATAAATTAGCAAAACCCCTTCTTTGTCAACTATAATGTAATCCTGTAAACCATCTATTACAATTAGTTTATCGGCATCAGAGCGTATAATATTATTGCTAGCATTTTCTAAAAGAACTTTTGCATTTACAATTGCATTGTTGTTCTCGTCCTTGTCTAGTTTTTCGTATAATTGTCCCCAAGTTCCTAGGTCGTTCCAATCGAAAGTTGCAGGCAAAACATACACATTTTCGGCTTTTTCCATTACAGCATAATCAATAGAAATATTTTCGGCGGAGGCATAATTTTTTTCAATAAATTCTTTTTCCGAATTTGTATTGTAATTTTCCAAACCTTTCAAAAACAAATTATTCATTTGTGGTTGAAATTTTTCAAAAGCGGAAGTTATCGAATTGGCACTCCAAATAAAAATCCCACCATTCCAAAGAAAATTTCCAGCTTCTAAAAATGATTTTGCCGTTTCATAATTAGGTTTTTCTCTAAATTGTTTGACTTTTTTTATCGAATTTGCATCAGATTTATCAAACTCTATATACCCAAAACCAGTGTTTGGATAGGTTGGCTTGATTCCTAAGGTGAGTAATGCATCTTCCTTTTCACAAAAGTCAAAACATTGTTTCAAATTGTTTGTAAATTCATTTTCATCTTCAATCCAATGGTCACTTGGTGCGACAACCATAAGTGCATTTGGGTTTGCTTTTTGAATTTTTAAAGTAGCGTATAAAATGCATGCTGCGGTATTTCGCATGGCAGGTTCTAACAATATTTGCTCTTGCTTAACCATTGGTAACTGCTCTAAAACCAGATTGTTATATAGCTCGTTGGTTAGAATAAAAATATTTTCTGCTGGAATTAATTTTGATAAACGGCTGAATGTTTTTTGAATTAATGTGCTTCCAGCACCTAGCATGTCATGAAATTGCTTAGGAAGCTCTGTAGTAGAAACTGGCCAAAATCTGGAACCAACACCACCAGCCATCAAAATTGCGTAATAATTTCTATTCATATTTATTAAAAATTTCCAATTGCAAATTACACTATTTATAACAAATAATCAAAGAAATTTCTGTATTGTTTTGCGATTCTTTAATTATCCTGGAATTATTTCAACCTCAGCATTGGCGTTAAACAAAAAGGTTCTTCCTGTATTTACTTCAATACATTCATAGCGTTTTACACGAAGTCCTTTTTTTTGAAAAATTCTTCCATTTTTTATTCTGAACAAACTTCCACTTGGAACTTCATGAATGTAATGAACATCGGGTTTTCTTTCATCAAATTGTTTTAGTGCAAAAGCTAATTTGGCATCGGTATCGCTACTTGCGGTCGGGTTTCTAAAATGATTAGCCACCAAAGGTAAAACCGAATGCGGAAAAATTTCGGGTCTAATTAAAGGAACCATTAATCTTTGGAAAGTCATTTTCCATTCCACTCCATGAGGTAAAATTTTCCTACCATATTTTTCAAAAGCTACTAAATGGGCAATTTCGTGAACCAATGTTATTAAAAATCGGTATTTATTCAAAGTAGCATTTACCGTTATTTCATGCTTGCCCGAAATTCCTTTTCGATAATCACCATGCCGAGTTTGTCGCTCGTTAACGATTTTTAGATGAACAGCATTCGTTTTGATTAATTCAAAACATAATTCAACAGCATGTTCTGGAAGATATTTGGATAGTATTTCGCTCATTTATTATATCGTTTTTTGAAGAAGGAATGGATTGAATTAATCTGAAAAGTTGTTCTGTATCGGTGCATCTGTTTTGGTAAGAACCTTTTGTGCCTCAACAATCGAAACAAACCAATTTTTTTTGCTCAAAATCTCAAATGGTTCTTACATTTAACTTTCAAATAACTGAATATTTAAGGTGTTGAACTAGAAACCTGCAACACTTTCCCATTATAAAATTTATTACCTGTCAAGGCAAAATTAAAAATATAATTGGACATTTCTTTTGGTGAAATTGGAGCTTTGTAGCCTGGAAATGCTTCTTGCAACATTTCGGTATTAACAGCTCCAAGTGCTAAAACATTGAAAGCAATTCCTTGCTCTTTGTATTCTTCTGCTAATAATTCTGACAAAGTAATTATGGCACCTTTGCTTGAACTGTAAGCTGCTAATCCAGGAAACTTCATGCTTCCTTGAATACCTCCCATGGAGCTTATGGAGACAACATGACTTCCTTTTTGCATATAAGGCAAGCAAGTTTTAATTAGATTGGCTACTCCAAAAACATTTACTTTATAAACATTTACAAAATCTTGTTGTGACAGTTGTGCGAAAGGTTTGTTAATTAAAATTCCTGCATTATTAATTAAAACATCTACTTTTTTCCAAGTTGAAGCTATAAATTTATCAATGATGTGCATTTCATCTTCAACTGCAATGTCAATTGATAGACAAGTAATGTTTTGGTGTTCTATTAATTGTTGAGGTGTTTTTCTCGAAATTGCTACTACTTGATGACCTGCATTTGCAAATTGTAATGCTAATTCGTAACCAATACCTCTTGAAGTTCCTGTTATGATTATATTTTTCATGTAGCAAATATAAAAAAAAGAAAAGATGTTTCAAATAACATTTTTCTCTATGCATATTTTAAAAAAGCAATTTTTCTAAATATGTTATCCCTAATTTTAGTTAGATATTTTTATAGGATTACCTTTTGTCGATTATTTTTCCCTTTCATCGATTTTATTATAATTTACAATTTATTAGTTTTATTTTTACATCACCATTAATTAAGTAGGTTAAGTTTGTGGTAGATTTGGGGCAAAAAAGGTAGACTTAGGTCTGCCTTTTTTATTTTAATCAAAATCAGACTACTGTTGTTTTGGGTTTTTACATGATTGAAACTAAAAAAGTTTATCGAAACGAATTCCAATAAACTTTTTTATAATCCATATGCTTAGCTTACAGATTTTTGCTAAAAATAAGTGTCCATATGCTTTTATCTAATTTCATGATTTAGAATTAAATCTAAATAAAGATTTATTTTGTCTTTTAATTCCTTTCTTGGAGTTATAAAATCTAAAAAGCCATGTTCTAATAAGAATTCGGCAGTTTGAAAGCCTTCTGGCAAATCTTTTCCTGTGGTATCCTTTACAACTCTTGGTCCTGCAAATCCTATTAACGCACCAGGTTCCGAAATATTTATGTCGCCTAGCATTGCATAAGATGCTGTGGTTCCCCCTGTAGTTGGATCGGTACACAACGAGATATATGGAATTTTTGCCTCTGATAATTGTGCTAATTTTGCCGATGTTTTAGCTAATTGCATTAAAGAATAAGCTGCTTCCATCATACGAGCACCTCCAGATTTAGAAATCATTACAAATGGAATATTGTTTTTAATAGAATAATCTATTCCACGAGCAATTTTCTCGCCAACTACTGCTCCCATAGAACCACCAATAAATACAAAATCCATACAACAAACCACTAAATCAGATCCTTTAGACTTTCCAACTGCAGTTCTTACAGCATCTTTAAAGTGGGTTTTCTCCATAGCTTCTACTAGTCTATCTGAATATTTTTTGGTATCTACAAAGCCTAAAATATCTTTAGAGGTCATATTTGCATCTAATTCTTCAAAAGTATTATCGTCAAATAATATTTGGAAATATTCTGTACTACCTATTCGTACATGAAAATCGTCCTCTGGACTTACCCAAAGATTTTTTTCTAACTCTTCTGAATCTACAATTTTCCCTGACGGTGATTTATACCACAATCCTTTTGGCACATCCATTTTATCTTCGGTTGCTGTGGTAATTCCTTTTTCTTTTCTTTTAAACCAACTCATTATATTTAATTAAAATTTAAAATTGTAAGTTATTGATTACCTACAATTTGAATAAAAGTGAAACCAAAATTAGTAATTTTTTTGTACTATAATTGGTGTTGTATAAATAAAAAAGCACAAACCATAATTTTATAATTTGTGCTTTTAGTATATAAATTTATAAAGTATTTACATTGTTTAAGTCTGCAAATGCTTGTTCTAATCTTTTGTTAAAGGTTATTTCGCCTTCACGTAACCACTTTCTTGGATCATAATGTTTTTTGTTTGGCGAATCTATTCCTTCCGGACTTCCTATTTGCGTTTTTAAATAATCTATCTTCGAGGTCATATAATCTCTAATACCTTCAGTAAATGCAAATTGCAAATCAGTATCAATATTCATCTTTATTACACCATACGATATAGCCTCTCTTATTTCTTCTATCGTAGAACCGGACCCGCCATGAAAAACAAAATCTACTGGATTATTTTCTGTTTTAAATTTATTTTGAACATAGTCCTGAGAGTTTTTTAAAATTTTAGGCGTTAATTTTACATTTCCAGGTTTATAAACACCATGTACATTCCCAAAAGATGCTGCAATGGTAAACTGGGAACTTATTTTTGACAATTCTTCGTAAGCGTAAGATACTTCTTCTGGCTGGGTGTATAATTTGGAGCTATCTACATCGCTATTATCTACTCCATCTTCTTCTCCTCCTGTAATTCCTAATTCAATTTCTAACGTCATTCCTATCTTGCTCATTCTTTGTAAATAAGTTTTACAAATTTCAATATTTTCATGAATTGGTTCTTCTGATAAATCTATCATGTGCGAAGAATATAATGGCTTTCCTGTTTCTTTATAGTGTGTTTCTGAGGCTTCTAGAAGCCCGTCTATCCATGGTAGTAATTTTTTAGCACAATGATCGGTATGTAAAATCACGGTAGCTCCGTAAGCTTTTGCAAGTGTATGAATGTGTTTTGCTCCTGCAATGGCTCCTGCAATGGCACTTTTTTCATTAATGTTAGAAAGTCCTTTTCCTGCATTAAATTGTGCTCCTCCATTAGAAAACTGAATAATTACTGGAGCATTTAATTTTGCAGCTGTTTCTAGAACACCATTAATTGTATCTGAGCCTATTACATTTACAGCGGGAATTGCAAATGCTTTTAATTTAGCATATTTAAAAATTTCTTGAACTTGGCTGCCTGTTGCAACTCCTGGTACGATATTGTGTGTCATTTTTTTTATAGATTGTGTTTAGTGATACAAATTTACTAATTTTAGATTTAGAATGGATAATTAACCGCAATATTTATAACCGATTTGCTAAAATTTAACTCTTTAAACCATCTTTCGTTTTCTAATTTTGCTGGGTTAAAGGTTTTAAATCCAAGATCGAGCCTTGCGATAAAGAATTTAAAATCGTATCTAATTCCAAATCCTGTTCCTAATGCTAAGGTTTCTAGGGACTTTATGCCTGAAAATATTTTTGTTTCGTCTGTTTCGCTATCTAATACGTTCCAGATGTTTCCACAATCGGCAAAAAAGGCACCATTTAATGCTCCAAACAACTTAAATCGAAGTTCTGCATTCAATGCAATTTTCATATTTGCTTCGTTAAAATCGTTTAATCCTCCGGAACTTCCTGGCCCTAAACTGTATGATTGCCAAGCTCTATTATCATTAGATCCTCCAGCAAAATAACTACGTGAAAAGGGTATTGAGTTAGAGTTTCCATACGGAATTGCTATTCCAAAAAAGCTCCGAACCGCAATTGTATTGCCATGATATAAATCCCAATTTTTAATAAATTCAAATTCTCCTTTGATGTATTGTGAGTATTGAAGCCCAAAAATATCACGAGTACCATCTGCATTTTTTGGTTGTTTTGTTACATTTGAAATTAGGGACAAGGCATTGCCAGCAGATTCAATTTTAGTTTTAAATACATAAAATTCCTTGTCAAACAAATCTGTTTGGGTATCTTTTGAAAAGGTATAGTTTGCAGCAAAAATTAAATTATTTTCTGATAATCTTATTTTTCGTTCATTAATACTCTTAATGGTTTTGTAATCGGGATTTTCACTTTGTAAATTTGGATACTGGTTTGCTAAAACATTTGCAATAAAGTTATCTGCCTCACCATTGTCAATTCCTAAATTAGAGCTTGTATTTGTGTAAAATTGATAATAGGTGTTCAGCAAATTATAGGTAGAACTGTACACATTAAAATAGTTAGCAGTATTTACGTTTTTTACATACTGTACATTTACCAAATCAACCTTAGATACCGTGTGTTTTTTAGGCAACCAGCTGTAAGAGAGTACACCAGAAAAATTTTCTTTGTCAAGACCAATGTTTGTCTGTTTAGAAAAGCCAATGCTTATGGAACTAGATGGCAACATACTTTTAGGTACAATTTTATCGGAATTGAAAGGTAAAAATAGCCTTGGAAAAAGCAATCTTAAATCTGCTCCAACTTCTGATATATTAAAAAATCTAGTGTCTGCAAGTGCCAAATCTTTAGAAGAACCGATATTTCCTCTTAATCCTAATTCTAATATTTCGGCTCCTCTAAAAACATTTCGCATAAACACCGAGGAACTTCCTGTTATTCCAAAAATTTGTATGTTAGATCGTGTAAAATCTGCATTTGCTTTAAAATTAAATTTAGGTTCTGAGGCTAAATAGATATTTGCTTGCAGTGTTTTGGTTAGGGTATCTTCTATAAATTGAATGTTTGGATATTTAAACATTTTTAAATTACTTAATGAACGCAATGTTAAGGTTCTGTCTAAATCACTATAAAGACTGTCTTTTTGAATAAAAATTGCATTGGTTATTGCTTTTGGGCGATATCGCAACTTGTTGGTGCTATATAGATGAAAATTTTTATAAATCACACTATCTGCAACTTGATTTTTCTGCTTACGTGCGGTTTCGTCTGCAAAAATATTAACTTGGTTAATTCTGTATTGTACATAAGGTTTGGAAAAAGAATTGTTAGCAAATTTTCCTTCCTGATTGGTTATATTAATAGTTATAGGTGCTTTGAAATTATCATTTAGAGTATCCACTTCAAAACCAATGCTTTGTTGTTGAAAAAAATAAACACCATGATTTCTGTAATAATCGGTTAATCGAGTCCGTTCGTTTATTAAATTATCTGTTTTGTACTGTTCGCCTTGTTTTAAAAATGATTTGGATTTAGATTCTAAGTACAAGGTGTCTAGTATTGGGGTTCGTATATTTGTAGAAATAGTGTCAACAAAAGTCGGTTTTCCTGTAACTACGGTATATTTTATAGTAGCTCTTTTATTTGTGTTATAAGTAATTTTATATGCAACATCTGCATCAAAAAAGCCATTATTAAAAAAGTAAGATTTAAGTCTTTTTACTGATTTTTTTACCTTTAAAGAATCTATAATTACTGGTGGTTCTCCAGTTTTTTTTAAAAAACTATGAATTCCAGAATACCAAAAAGACTGTCCTAATCTATCTACTTGCTTTTTAGAGAGCCATTTAGATTTACGTGTATATTTTTTCGGATTAGCTGTATATTTAGCCCTAAAAATAGAGTCTGTATTATTTTTTGCCAAATTATATATATTTAATCGTAGCCTTAATCCAAGTATAGAGGTGTTAGGCTGTTGTACTATTTGGCTAGTAATTTCTTCGTTTAAGTTTAGCTTGCCATTTACTAACAATTCATTTTTAGTAAGAAGATATTTTGAATTAGGAACTTTTTTTACCACGTTACAGGATAAGATAAGTGTCGAAATTAAAATAAATAAAGCTATTTTTGCAATTATTCTATTCAAAGCTTTTAAAATTTACTTCAAAAATACACTTTTTTATGATTAGTAAAAATCAAATACGACTTATAACTAGTTTATTGCAAAAAAAATATCGAAAAGAGCAACAATTGTTTCTTGCTGAAGGTGTAAAGGTAATTCAAGAATTATTAGAATCTAACTTTCAGTTAGAACATTTGTACAGCACAATCCCTTTGTTCCCAAAAGTACAAGCAACTAAAAAAACAATAATTTTAGAATCTGATTTTAAAAAAATAAGCGCTTTAAGTACTCCAAATAATTGTTTGGCTCTGTTTACAATTCCAATTTCTAAAAAAATAGAGGAAAAAGGATTAATTTTAGCATTAGATGGTATTAGAGATCCTGGGAATTTAGGTACCATTATACGATTGTGTGATTGGTTTGGCATTTCGGACATAATTTGCAGTATGGACACAGTAGATGCATACAACCCAAAGGTAGTCCAAGCAAGCATGGGTTCTATAACCAGAGTTAATATTACTTATATGGATTTAGAAAAATATTTACTAGACACAAAAATGCCTGTTTTTGGTGCCTTCATGGACGGACAAAATATATACAAAACATCACTTCCAAGCAAAGGAATTATTGTTGTTGGAAATGAAGCCAACGGAATAAGCTCTGATGTAGAAAATGCCATTCCTTTCAAAATAAGCATTCCACGTTTTGGAGAACTACAACTTACAGAGAGTTTAAATGTGGCTATGGCAACATCTATTATTTTAAGTGAATTTAGAAGAAACGATTAAAAAGGCACATCGCTATCGTCCTCTACATTATTAAAACTACTGCCAAAAGCATCATGAGCAGAAGGAAGTTTTTTTGTAGAAAAAGGATTGATTTCAAGATTCATTTTAGAAGGTAAATCATCAAAACCACCAGAAAAGTCTTCTAAATTATCAAATTTACCAAGATTTCCAATAAATTTTAAACGCACATTTTCCAATCCACCATTTCGATGTTTTGCAATAATAAATTCTGCTTGTCCTTGAGTTTGAGAGTGTTCCTCATCATCCCATTCTCCTAATTGGTAATATTCTGGACGATATATAAACGAAACAATATCTGCATCTTGTTCTATCGCACCAGATTCCCTAAGGTCAGACAGCAAAGGTCTTTTGTGTCCAGGTCTAGATTCTACATTACGAGACAATTGAGATAATGCAATAACTGGAACCTCTAGCTCCTTGGCCAATGCTTTTAAGTTTCTAGAAATAGTAGATATTTCTTGTTCTCTATTACCAAAACCTTTCCCATTACTAGTGCCTGTGGTCATTAGTTGGAGGTAATCTACAATAATAATTTTTATGTCGTGTTGCGATTTTAACCTACGGGATTTTGCACGCAAGTCAAAAATGGATAATGATGGAGTGTCGTCTATAAATAGAGGGGCGTTTTCTAAATCTTTTACCTTAACGCTTAGTTGTTCCCATTCGTGTTTTTCTAATTTTCCTGTTCGTAACTTTTCGGAAGAAAGAGTTGTTTCAGACGATATTAAACGTGTTATTAATTGCACAGAAGACATTTCTAGAGAAAAAAGAGCCACTGCATGTCCAAAATCTATTGCAATATTTCGTGCCATTGACAAAACGAATGCCGTTTTTCCCATACCAGGTCTTGCTGCAATAATAATTAAATCCGACGGTTGCCATCCGGAGGTAATTTTGTCTAGTTTTTCAAAACCAGTGGCAATACCACTTAGTCCTTCTTTTCCAGCTATTTCTTCTATTCTTTTCTTTGCTTTTACTACTAATTCTTTAGCAGTTTCGGAACTTTTCTTTATGTTTCCTTGTGTTACATCATACAGTTTGGATTCTGCTTTGTCTAATAATTCAAAAACATCGGTCGATTCATCGTAGGATTCTTCTATAATTTCTGAAGATATTTTAATTAAGCTTCTTTGAATAAATTTTTGCAGAATAATTCGTGAGTGGTATTCTATATGTGCAGAAGATGCTATTCTTTGTGTAAGTTGGATCAGATAAAAATCGCCTCCAACTTGTTCTAGTTTAGACATGCTTCGCAATTTATCCGAAACCGTGAGTAAATCTATTGGCTTAGAGTCGTTGAAAAGTGCAACTATTGCTTCAAAAATAAATTTGTGTGCTTCTTTGTAGAAAGCATCAGGTTGCAAATTGTCTATTACTTCATCAACTCCTTTTTTGTCAATCATCATTGCACCAAGTACAGCCTCTTCTAAGTCCAGTGCTTGTGGTGGAATTTTTCCTCTTTCTAAATTGATAATTGGGGTTTTATTTCCTCTTTTTGCAGTTACATTTTTCACATCTTCCATAGCTGCGAAAGTAGAAAAAAAAAAGAAAAAAAAGCAACGAAGTTGTTACAAATATATGTTAACAAACACTTATTTTTTGTTAATAAGTTAAAAAAAATCCAAAACAACTAGGTTTTGGATTTCTAACTGAATTCAGTTAATTATTCGTTGTATTCGCCCATTTTATTGTATTTTTCCATTCGTTGAGCAATTAAATCTGCTGTTGATAAGTCTTTTAACTCATGATATCCTTTTTTAATGTATTCTTCTACTGTTTTAAAAGCAGTTTCTTTGTCGTAATGAGCTCCTCCAAGTGGTTCTGGAATTACTCCATCTACTAGTTTTTGGGCTAACATATCTTTGGAAGTAAGTTTTAAAGATTCGGCAGCTTCTTCTTTATGTTCCCAATTTCTCCATAATATAGACGAACAATTTTCTGGGGAAATTACAGAGTACCAAGAGTTTTCCATCATATATACACGATCTCCAACGCCTATTCCAAGTGCTCCTCCAGACGCTCCTTCACCTATAATTATACATATTATTGGTACTTTTAGTTGTACCATTTCTATAATATTGCGAGCAATTGCTTCTCCTTGTCCTCTTTCTTCTGCTTCAATTCCCGGAAATGCTCCAGGTGTATCAATAAGAGTTACAACAGGGATATTAAATTTCTCTGCCATTTTCATCAACCGAAGTGCCTTTCTGTATCCTTCTGGATTTGCCATTCCAAAGTTACGAAATTGACGCATTTTAGTATTTATTCCTTTTTGCTGTCCAATAAACATATACGACTGTCCGTCTATTTTTCCTAAACCACCTATCATTGCTTTGTCATCTTTAAAGCCTCTATCGCCAAAAAGTTCTAGAAAAGTTCCTTTTGTAAGGTTTGTAATATGCTCTAAGGTATATGGACGACTTGGGTGTCTGGATAGTTGAACTCGCTGCCAAGCGGTTAAATTTTCGTAAATATTTTTTTTGGTTTCTTCTAGCTTTTGGGTAATTTGTTCGCAAGTATTGGTAACATCTACATTGGATTCTTGCCCTATTAGTTCACATTTATCTAATTGTTCTGTTAGCTCCTTTATAGGCATTTCAAAATCTAAGTATTCCATAAGATTTTATTTTTTTTGATTAATAAAACATACAAAGATAAAATTAAAAATTTAGGTGTGGTACAAATTGGAGCAATTTATTGCATATTTATTTGTAAGAGTCTCTTTTTCAGTTTTTAAAAGCAATGGTCATTTCTCTTTTTCCTGGAGGTCCGGGTATTTGTTTTACTACAAAACCAGCTTCTAGCATATTTTTTTTTATAATGCTACGAGCTGCATAGGTAACTAAAATTCCATTTTTTTGCAAAGATTTATACATTGCATCAAAAATTTTTGCACTCCACAATTCTGGTTGTACTCTATAGCCAAAAGCATCGAAGTAAATTAAATCAAAACAATCAGAATGTGCAATATCTTGAAAAAGCAACTTCCTTTTTGTTATCGAGAAATTTTTAGAAATTATATTTTTTTGTTCCCAATTACAAGTATGAAGATTCAAAAAGTCTAATTCTGAAGCATTTAACTCTGAGGCAAAATTCATGGTTAGAACTTCTTTTTGACTGATTGGATAAGCTTCTATTGCAGTATAGTGGATTTCCAAATTGTTTTTTTGTGCTTCTAACATGGTTATAAAGGCGTTAAGCCCGGTACCGAAACCTATTTCTAATATTTCTATTCTGGTTTGAGTAATTTGCTGTAATCCATTTGCAATGAAAACATGTTTTGCTTCCTGAATTGCACCATGTTTAGAATGATATGTTTCTTGCAAATCTTGCAAATAAATGGTTGTAGAACCATCGCTTGTGGTTAGGAGTTCTCTTTTCAAAAGTTTTGTTTTATAAAATGCAATTTTACAAAAAACTGCTTAATTAAATTAAAAATTGCCGGTTTATATTCATTTAGTATTTGTGATTAAAAAAAATACGGTTAAGCATTTTTTTATCTAATTTGTAGTTTCAAGCATTAAAAGTTTAATTTATTATTGGCATAATTACCTTTTTTACTTATTTTTGTGTTTAACCTAGTTTAACAAATGAATAAAGTTGTATTGTTTATATTTTTTTTTAGCTATTCTTTTGGGCAAAACACTAGTTTTCTTGAAAAAGGTATAAAGTTGTATAATAAAAATGAATGGGATAGTTCTATATATTATTTCAAAAAAAACGTAAAAATTCATGCATTAAGTCATGATACTATTAAAGCAAATGATTATTTGTACATAGCAAAAAACTATAAAGCAAAACAAAATTATATTGAAGCATTTAAATATTATAACCTTTCTGAAAAAATATTTAAAAAAGCAAATAATTATAACAAATTAGCCGAAACCTACGCTTTAATTGCAGAGTTTTATCGCTCTAAATTTGATTATAAAGAAGCTAAAAAACACATACTTATATCCGAAAAAATAATACAAACACATTCTGTTTCTAAAAAAATTCAAGCCTATTTTTGGAATAGAAAAGCGGCTATTATTATTGAATATGATAAAGACATCAAAGGAACTTTAGAATGCTCTAACAAAGTATTAAAATTAGCTAAAGAACTACAAGACAAAGAACTTGAAGCCTCATCATTAAATGAAATTGGCTATGTGTATGAAAATTTAAATAATCCAATTGCACAACAATACTACAAGAAAGCATTAAAAATTTATGAAGACGAAAAAAACTATCGATCGCAAGTAGATGTAATTGTAAATTTATCTCGGTTGTATCATAAACAGAATAGATTGCTTCAAAATAAAATTTTTATAGATAAAGGATTTAAAATAGCTAGCGAAAAAAAATTTAATGCTATTATTGTTTTGTTCTACAACCAATATTACAGATATTATCTTGATGTTAAAGATTTTGAAAAAGCACTGTTTTATTTAGAATTATATCACAAAACAGACAAGGAAGATTTAAAACGCAAATGGAACAAACAAATAATAGATGCTGAAAAAAAATATGAATTTGAAAAAAATCAAATTGAACTAAAACAAAAAGAAAGCGAAATTCTTAAAAAACAATCGCAAACATTAACTTTAACTATATTATTGTTGATTGCATTATTGTTGATTGGTTTTATAATATATTTTTTTAGAAAAACCAAGGCACAAAATAAAAAACTCGAACTGCTTTCTAATGAAAATGTTTTCTTAATGGCAGAGGCTAACCACCGAATAAATAATAATTTACAATTAATTATAATATTAATAAAAGAAGAACTTAAAAAAACATCTATCGAAAATAATGTTCAAATTAAAAAAATTCTTTCTAAGGTTGATGCTATTGCAACTTTGCACAAACATTTGTATCATGGAAATGACAAACAAAATATAGATATTCAAAAATATTTAAAAGACATACAAATAAATTTCTTTGAGGCATTTAAAGAAAATAAAGTTCAAACGAATTTTACTATCGAATCATTTTCAATAAAAGTAGATACTGCTATGTATTTTGGATTGTTGCTTACAGAGTTAAGTATTAATTCATTAAAACATGCCTTTCATAATCAAGACGAAAAAATTATTAATTTTTCATTAAAAAAAGCTAATAATTTAGTAAAATTCAGCTTTTCTGACAATGGTTGCGGAACAGAAAACGATGTTGTTTTAAAATTGGTAGATAAATTATGCAGGCAATTAAAAATAGAATACCAAATGAATACAAAAAATAATTTTCAATTTACATTTGAAAAAGAATTTAAATAATTTCATTCAAAAATTATGGCATTACTAAAAATATTAATAGTAGAAGATGAAATTTTCATAGCCGATTATCTTCAAGAAATGTTAGAAGTATCCTATGAAGTAATACAAGCAAATACTGTAACTGACGCTATAACTGCGTTAGCAAAATTTCAGCCGGATATTGTTTTGATGGATATTAATTTAGAAGGAAATTCGGAAGGAATTATGTTGGCTCAAAATCAATTTAGTGGAAAAAAAATTATTTTTTTAACAGCACAAAACGATATAAAAACAATAGAAAAAGCCATAGCCACCAACCCAGAAACCTATTTAACAAAGCCTATTAAAAAAATAGATTTATTAAATGCCATAAAAATTATCGAATTTAAAAACCGTAAGAATACAATGTCCTTTAAAGACGGTTTTGATGTGGTAAAACTCGATTTATCTTCAATTTTATATATCAAAAGCGATGGCAATTATGTAGATATTTTTACAACCTCAAAAAAATACAGCATCCGTCAATCCTTAGATACAATTTTAGAAAAACTAGAAACTCCGCTATTCAAAAAAGTACATCGTTCTTATATTGTAAACACTTCAAAAATTACAAAGAAAAAAAGCACTTCTGTTTTTATAAACGATATTGAAATCCCTATTTCAAGAAATATTAATTTAGAGTTGTAGTTCGCATACAAAAATCTGCAGTTCGTAACATGTTTAACAACTTTATTTATTATTGAACTACTTTTGTTTTATAACCATATAATCTCACTTGTTATGAAACAAAAAATTTACTTTTTATTCTTTGCTTTCTTAAGCATAACACTTACTAACGCACAAACTTTTACCGATAATGGTATCAATTACAATATTACAGATGCCACCAACTTTAAAGTTGAGGTTGGATTGAATTCCAATTTTTCTGGAGATGCAAATATACCTGCAGCTGTAACATATATTGGTAGCGAAGCGACTTATGAAGCAGCTGCAGTTTGGACTAATTTTAATCCAATTAATGGCGTTTTAGCTAACGATAGTTTTGTTACAACTAATTTTTCTATGTATCCAAATCCTTCCAACGGAATAGTAAATATTTCATTAGAAAATAATATGCAACTAGAAAAAGTAAACTTTTATAACCAATTGGGGCAATTAGTAAAAACAGCTACAAACCATGTAATTTCTACTTCAGAATTAGCTAAAGGAAGCTATTTTGTAGAAGTAATTACCAACAATGGTAAAGCTACTAAACAATTAGTAACCAAATAAATTTTACATATATGAAAAATCTTACATTTTTAAAAAAGCAAGCACTTTTGTTTGCAGTATTTTTGGCGAGTTCCTTTTCTTTTGCACAAACCTATGAAACGGGCATAACTGTAAGTACCTTTGCAGGAAGCTCAGAAGGGTATGCAGACGGCACAGGCACCGCAGCACAGTTTTTTTATCCTTGGGGCGTGGCTGTAGATGCTTCGGGGAATGTGTATGTAGCGGATGCATCCAATGTGAAAATACGAAAAATTTCTCCAGCGGGTGTGGTTACTACTTTGGCAGGAAGTATCGAAGGATATGCAGACGGCACAGGTACCGCAGCACAGTTTGCTAGTCCTTACGGTTTAACAGTAGATGCTTCAGGGAATGTGTATGTAGCGGATGGATCCAATCAGAAAATACGAAAAATTACCCCAGCAGGAGTAGTTACTACTGTAGCAGGAACTACAC
>DZCQ01000014.1:35790-53806 GCA_022730285.1 Flavobacterium psychrophilum | reverse complement strand
AAAAATTAATATTTTATGTAATTTCCGTATAATTCAAAAATATGACATTATATCGTTTGTACTACTTAGGTGTTAATAATGTCTATTATTAAATACTTTGTAAATTAATTGATTGGCTCAAAACTAATGGCAGTTCCACCACCTTCTGCTAGATTTAGTTTGAGAGTAGTTTTGTTAGTCACAATTTTATTTATAATTTCATATTTTTTAGGATTATCTTTCCAATTTGCGTCTTTTGCATCTTGGTAAATAGTGGCTTTATATTTTTTGTTTGGAGACAGAAAATCGAGTTTGATATCCATTTTACGTGCATTTTCGTCAGTAATCGCACCAAGAAACCATCGTTCTCCATTTTTTTCTTTTCGGGCAATTGTTAGGTAATCACCTGGTTCTGCTTCTAGGTATTTTGACTGCTGCCAATCTACTGCGACATCTTTAATAAATTGAAAAGCATCTGGATATCTATCATAATTCTCAGGCAAGTCTGCGGCCATTTGCAATGGGGAATACATTGTTATGTAAAGAGCTAATTGTTTTGCTAATGTTGTGTGAACCTGTTCTTTTTTGTTAGGATCATAATAGCTCATTTTGGTTTCAAAAATGCCAGGAGTATAATCCATAGGGCCACCAAGAAGTCTTGTAAAGGGCAAAATTGTTTCGTGTGATGGAGGATTACCATTGCTCCAAGCGTTAAACTCATTTCCTCTTGCTGCTTCTGCTGCAATGTAGTTTGGGTATGTTCTGCTATATCCTGTTGGGCGAGAACTTTCGTGAGAATTGACCATCATTTTGTAATCGGCAAATCTTTTTGCAACGTGGTTGTAGTGGTTTACCATTGTTTGCCCGTCATGGTATTCTCCACGAGGAATAATCTTGCCAACATATCCGGTTTTTGCAGCAGGATAGTTGTATTCTTTCATCAAATTCAATGCTCTATCAAGGTGTCTTTCATAATTTGCTACAGACCCAGAGGTTTCATGGTGCATAATCATTTTTACCCCTTTTTGTTTAGCATAATCCGAGATTTCTTTTATATCAAAATCTGGATAGGGTGTTGTAAAATCGAATACATATTCTTTTCCAAACCCAAACCAATCTTCCCAACCTGTATTCCAACCTTCTACTAAGACTCCATCAAAATGATGTTTTGCTGCAAAATCTATGTATTTTTTTACATTTTCTGTGTTAGCTCCATGTGGTACTTTTGTTTTTTGTTGTGAACCTACTTGTGCCCCGCTATAATCCCAACTTGCTCTACCTACATGCATTTCCCACCAAATTCCTACATATTTCATTGGTTTGATAAAGGAGGTATCTTCTATTTTGCATGGTTCGTTTAAGTTTAATATCATTTTTGAACTCACAATATCACGAGCATCATCACTTATCATGATAGTTCTCCATGGGGAAACTGCTGGAGCTTGCAAATAAGCCTTATTTCCTAAAACATTTGGAACTAATTTAGAAGTAATCTGAAAATTTATGGTGTTTACGTCTAAATGCATCACGGGATAATTCACTACGGCAGCTTCAAAAATATTTACATAAATACCATTTAACGATTTTAACATTAGAGGCGATTGCACTAGATTTTTGCCATCGATGGACTTTAAAAAAACACCATTATCAATATTTACCTTTGTGTTGTCTATTTCTGATAGGAGAGTTTCATTATACACATATTCTTGACTATCAAAGTCTCCAGGTATCCAAAAAGTTTTATAGTTTTGGGTTAAGTTAAATTGTGTTTTTTCGTTATAAATAATAAAATAATTTAGCTTTTCTTGTTTCGGAAACTCATATCTAAATGCAACACCTTCATCATATACTTTAAAAATGATGTTCAATTTTCGATTTGTTTCTTTTTGAAAAAGAAAATAGGTTACTTGGTTGTATTTGTTTTGTATTGTTTTTTCTTCCCCAAGAACTGGGTTCCAAGGTTCATCAACTAATTTTGATTCTTGATTTTGAATTATAAATCCGTTTTCTAATGCTTTATCATCTTTTAAATCAATACCTAAGGTGCTAGGACTTATAATCACAGCAGATTTGTAGCTAACAGTATAGGTTGGTTTTCCGTCTTCGGATAATTTAAAACCTAAAGTGATTTTTTTAGATGGAGACTGTGTATTTTGACTATTGCCAATGCTGTATAGGAATAGTATTGCTAGTATAAAGACTTTTTTCATAGATAATTTGTAATTTATTTCAAATATAATTAAAAACCCTTTAAAATTAATTTTTTAAAGGGTATTTAACAGAGGATTTCTATTTTAATTAACTAACTCAAATTTAGTTTTTAAATTTTCCACAGAATTTCCTCCTATAAATAATTCATATTCTCCTGGTTCTGCAACCCAGTTTAAGTTGGAGTTATAAAATTTTAAATCAGTAATAGATATTTCAAAAACAACTGTTTTGCTTTCTCCTTTTTTAAGTTCTATTTTTTGAAATGCTTTTAGTTCTTTGACAGGTCTTGTTACACTTGCTACAAGATCATGAAGATATAATTGCACAGTTTCTTTTCCGTTATAATTACCTGTATTTGTTATAGTTACCGATGCTATTATGGTGTCTAGCTTATTTATTTTTTCTTTGTTTATTTTTAAATTTGAATATTCAAATTTGGTATAACTTAATCCATATCCAAATGGGAAAAGTGGTGTATTACATTCATCTAAATAATTAGATCTAAATTTTTCAAATTGACAATTCTCTACATTTTCTTTACTTAAAGGTCTTCCTGTGTTTTTGTGATTATAATAAATTGGAATTTGACCAATATTTCTAGGAAAAGAGGTTGTTAATTTTCCAGATGGATTGACATCGCCAAATAATACATCTGCAATTGCATTTCCAGCTTCTGTGCCAGGAAACCAAACATTCAAGATGGCATTTACTTCTTTATTTTCATCAGATAAATCTAGTGGTCTTCCTGTGAATAAAACGAGTACAATTGGTTTCCCGATTTTTTTAAGCTCTGTAATTAAATCTTTTTGTGATTGTGGAATTTTTATATTGGTTCTGCTGCTGCTTTCTCCACTCATTTCGGCACTTTCTCCCATAGAAATTACAATTACATCGGCTTTTTTGGCTATTTCTATTGCTTCATTTTGTAATTCTAAATCGGTTCTATTATCTCTTTGTAACGATTTTCCAAACATGGTTGCATTCTCTTCAAATTTTGTATTGTAATCTAAATTGCAACCTTTTGCGTATAAAATATTTCCGTTATTCCCAACGGCTTGTTGCAATCCTTCGAGTACAGAAATGGAGTTTTCATTTTTTGTAGCCACACTCCAAGTACCACTCATATTTTCCTTGTTATTTGCCAAAGGACCAATAAGAGCAATAGTTTTTGTTTTAGAAAGAGGTAATATTGCATTTTCATTTTTTAGTAAAACAAAAGATTCTGTTGCAATTTCTCGAGCTATTTTTCTGTTTTTAGGAGTGAATATTTCTGTTTTGGATCTAGTTTCGTCACAAAATTTATAGGGATTTTCAAAAAGTCCAAGTTTTTGTTTTGCTTCTAAAATTAATTGTACAGCTTTGTCAATTTGTTTCATTGTGACATTTCCTTCTTTTAAAGACTTTGGAAGTGTGGTTAGAAAGCCTTCTCCTACCATATCCATATCTACACCTGCATTTAGTGAAAGTGCAGAAACAGTTTTTAAATCGCCTAATCCATGAGCAATCATTTCGTTTATTGCAGTGTAGTCTGTTACTACAAAGCCTTTAAAACCCCATTGTTTCCGCAACACATCTGTCATTAACCATTTGTTTGCAGAAGCGGGAATTCCATCTACATCATTAAAAGATGTCATTACCGATGCTACTCCTGCATCTACCGCAACTTTGTATGGAGGAAAATAGTCGTTATACATTTTAATATGACTCATATCTACGGTATTGTAATCTCTGCCCGCATCTGGTGCACCATATAAGGCAAAATGTTTTACACACGATAGTATATTGCTATTTTTAGATAAATTTCCTTGGTATCCTTGTACCATTGCTTTTGCAACTTGACTTCCTAGATACGGATCTTCACCAGAGCCTTCGGCAATTCGTCCCCAACGTGGGTCTCTGGATATATCAACCATAGGTGAAAATGTCCAATTTATCCCATCTGCACTTGCTTCGGTTGCGGCAATTTGTGCTGATGTTTTTATCATTTCCATATTCCAAGTACAGGAAAGTCCTAGCGGAATTGGAAAAGTAGTTTCGTAGCCATGAATCACATCCATACCAAAGAGTAGAGGAATTTTTAGTCTACTTTTTTCGACCGCAATTTTCTGAATTGCTGTAATTTTTTGTATGGATTTAATATTGAATAATCCACCAACTTTTCCTTCTTCAATTTGTTTTGCAATATTGGAGCTAGATGTTTGCCCTGTGGTAATATCTCCAGATGTAGGCAAATTTAGCTGTCCTAATTTTTCTTCTAATGTCATTTTAGAAATTAAATTAGGTATAAAGCTGTCTTGTTTTGTTTGTTTTAGTTTTTTATTTTGAGCATTTACATTTATGATTGTGCAAATTATCAGAAGCCATTTTAGTTTGTTTTTCATTTTGTAGTAAAAAAATTATAAGTGCTGTAAAAATAACCAATTGTAAAATTCTGGATTGGAGTAGGTAGAGTCCCAACTGTTATGATTGTCATTTGGAAATATTGTAAGCGAAGCGTTCGGATTTATCTTTTTTAATTTTTGATACATTTCGATAGATTGGATAGGAGGGACAACATCGTCTAATGCTCCATGATATATATGTGTGGGAATGTTTTTTATTTTATCAACTTCAAACATCATTTTTCTATCTACTGGACCACAAACAGGGGCTAATGCTGCAAATAGTTCTGGATAATCTTCGGCTAGTTTCCATGCTCCCCAACCACCCATACTTAATCCAGTAAGGTATATCCGAGATTTATCTATATTGTATTTTTCGATAATATTATTTATTAGTTCGTACAATGCTTTTGTATCCCACCATTGGTTTGCTGGACATTGTGGAGCAAGTATAGCTATTGGTTGTGCAATTTTATCTTGGTATGTAAATGGGCTATGTGCTTTTACATTCTCTAAAATTATTCCTCTTTCGCCAGAACCATGTAAAAATACTAAAAGAGGAAATTTTTCTTGTTGATTTTTAGGTAATTGTAAAATGTAATGAAACTCTAATTTTGTTTTCATTTCTTTCGAAAAAGAACCCTTTGTTTCTTGTGCATTGCTTATCGATAAAGATAAGATTACAAACGCTATAAGTACTATTTTTTGTAGCATTTTACTTAATTTAAAAATTATATTGTGTAGAATGAAACCCTAAATTAATTAATCCTTGTTTTACCTCTGGTGCATTCATAAATAAATTCCATAGTAATCCTGTTCTATAATTTTCAATCATCGGAACAATTGTCCCTTGATCGATTGCTAAATAACGAGGTGTGGACCAGTTTGTCGCAATAGAAAAAGCATCATAAGGACCACAAATTCCTATTGTTAGATTTTTTTTCTCCTGATACAAATATCGTAAAAAATTTATAGATTCTAATGGAGTGTAAGGAATACTAGAAATTGCTGCTGTAGGAGAAATAACGCCTTTGTCGTGATTCACATCGTGAGCAAAATAGCCTGTGCTTCCATCGCTATTTCTGGAATAACTAGCAGTTAGTCCCCAACATTTTGCACTATATCCAGCATAATTATTAGGATTTAGAATACTATGTTGTAAATTAATAAGTGCATGATTGCGAACTAGATTCCAATAATTTGTGACATAACTATCTGATAAACCTCTTGGATCTAAACCTAAATAGGAATAATGTGCCCAAAATAATGGACCAACACTTCCATTTGCACCATTATGGTTTACAATAACTGGAATATTATATTTAGTTGCACTACTAGTAATTCCTCCATTATTAGCCCAACCTTGTTGATAGGCAATGGGAAGAATTGGGTGTGTTGGCGATGCTGCTGCTAAAACATAGGTTATTAAAGCTTCATTATAGCCTCGTAGTTCAAAATTCATTTGAAAATTATAATCAGGAGACCAATGCCATAATAGCACATTTCGACCATCTCGGTACCAATCCCAATCAACTCCTTTCCACAATACATCTGCTTGGTTTGCGATAGCTTGCTCTTGGGTATTTCCATTTTTAAAATATTCTCTGACACAAATAAGTCCTTGACACAAAAAAGAAGTTTCTACAAGATCCCCTCCATTGTCTACAGTTCCAAATGGGACTACATTTCCTGTATTTCCGTCCATCCAATGTGGCCATGCACCATGAAAACGATTTGCATTCGCTAAATAATTTAAGGCAATTTGCAATCTATCTGTTGCTTCTACTCTTGTAACATAACCTCTACTTACTCCAACAATAATATTCATTAACCCAAAGCCAGAACCACCAGTTGTAACAAGATAAGCATCGTTTCCAGGATTATCTGTATGGTAGCGTTCTCTTGCTAATTTGGAATGTACTTCTGCATAGTCCCAAAAATACTTAAAAGACTCACTTTCTGCCATATCCAATAGTTGTGTATCTGTATAAGTAACTTCTGGAGTTGGAGTTGGTTGTGTAGTACTTTGTGCTACTTTTTTATCCGATTGGCATGCTGGAAAAAAAACGAAGAAAATAAAGATTATAGAGATTGCAGTTCTTTTCATTACAAATGTATTTTTTACTTAGAAAATTCTAAGTATATTTAATAAAAAAAACAATCATATAACATCTAAAGTTAGTTGCTACATGATTGTTATAATTAATTTAATTATTGATGTTGTGTAAAAAGTGTATTAACCTCTGTTGCTGAAAGAACGGTATTATACATTCTAAATTGATCTAAACCACCTTTCCAATTGGAAGATAACCAATCATCTGTTGATGGATTGTTACCTGGTCCTGATCCAATTCTTAAAGCAGTTATTTTTTCGTTATCCAGGTTTATATCTCCATGACCTGTCCAATATTTTGTACTTATTACCATACCGTCTTTGTAAAAGGTAAGTCCAGAAGTTGCAGCATCATATACAAATGCACAATGGTGCCATTGGTTATCTAACAATCCTGGTACAGAATTTGCTCCTTCCCACACGAACCATGTATCTGCCATATTTTTATCAGCAATTGGAAACTTAACAGCTGCTGCTGCATTTGTACCTTCAATTAACAACATAGCTGTACTGCCAGACCAGTGTCCATTAGATGAGGTTAATGATAATGGAAATTCTGGACCATTAGTACCCGTGTTGTTTTTAGTATCTCCATTATGTTTTTCCCAAAAAGAAATGGTGAAACTTTTTGCAGTTGCTCCAAAGTCATTTGGTTTGGCGTAGTTTATAAATGTACCATTTACTCCTTCCACTGCTTTTCCTTCTACCCCATCTATTTGAGTGTAGGGGTTATTGCTAGGGAAATTTGCTCTAATTTGATCTACTGCATTCATTAGTGGATTGCTAGTTGTTCCATCAAAAGGAGTATAAAATTTTAATGGGCCTCCTGGTGCATTTGCATCTTTTGGGTAATCTCCTAGTTCTGGCCTATCCATATTTTGACAACTGTAAATAGTGGTTACTAATGCAGCAAACAGAAACAAAGACATTTTTTTTAAATGATTTCTTTTCATGATTTTATTTTTTTAAATTAATAATTAGGATTTTGTACTAAAATTCCGCCAGATTGATCTATTGCTGTTTGTGGAATTGGGTATAGTGCATTTCTAGAAGTATATCCTAAACCTCCCAATACAGTAGGAGCATCTCCCCAACGAACTAAATCGTAAAAACGCTCTCCTTCTAATGCAA
Organism: Flavobacterium psychrophilum; assembly: GCA_022730285.1. Classification (GTDB taxonomy): domain Bacteria; phylum Bacteroidota; class Bacteroidia; order Flavobacteriales; family Flavobacteriaceae; genus Flavobacterium; species Flavobacterium psychrophilum_C. The sequence continues at coordinate 45,991 of DZCQ01000014.1, read as the reverse complement.
ATTCTACTCTTCGTTCTTGTTTGATAGCATTTCTTAAAACAGATTGACTACCAGTAACATAAGGCAATACACTTGCAGTACCTCTCGCTCTAGCACGTATCATTTCTAGATTTGCTTCTGCTGTTGCGGTAGTACCAAGTTCATTTGCAGCTTCGGCAGCAATTAGTAATACATCTGCATAGCGAATTAGTTTGATATTTTCCCAATGATTTTTATTCTCAGCATAAGAGGTTCTTTCTGCTTTGCTAGTGTACGCTTTTTTATTCCAATACATTTGGTCTAATGGTGGACTAGTTGGTAATATGTTTCCTTCTCCATCATTTTGCCCTGATGTTAAAATAGTATCATCCTTTCTTGGATCTCCTGTTTCGTAAGCCGCAATTAAATCGTTTGTTGGAACATTAAATCCCCACCCTAAATCCCATATTCCAGAACCTCTAACTCCTTGTGATTCCCAATAGTTGTTGGAATAATTAGTTGTTCCTACTCTTAGGAATTGTACTTCAAAAATAGACTCTGTAGAGTTGTTGCCAGCTTGTGTGAAAATGCTTGCATACGAAGGAACTAAAGCATATTGCCCTGAAGTTATAACTAAATTTGCTTTTGCTAAAGCATTAGTCCAATCTCCTTTAAATAAATATAATTTGGCTAAAAGTGAATTTGCCATTCCTTTAGTTACTCTTCCTGGATATGCTGGCCAGCTAAGTGGTAAATTATCTGCTGCAAAAGTTAAATCGCTAACTATTTGAGCATCTACTTCGGCAAGTGTAGCTTTTGCTTTGATAGCATCAGAAGGATTTACTATTTTATTTAGAACAATTGGAACTTCTCCATAATCTCTTCGTAGTTCAAAATAAGCAAAACCTCTAATTGCCATTGCTTCGGCTTTGTTTGTGATGCTACCTATATCTGTAGAACCACTTGTATTTACGGCTTCTATCAAGTCGTTACAAGCGTATATTAGAGCAAAATGTCCGTTCCAATTTGCTGCGGCTAAACCCTCAGTTGCACTGTAATTGAAGTTGTTAAAAATATTACCTAGTGTAGCAGCATCTGTAGTTGAACTGCCTTTTGCTGCATCATCAGAACGAATTGATTGAAACCAATAACGAACCCAGTTTGTAATTCCGTCTTGCTCTCTAATTTTTCCGTATAAACCAAATGCTTTTTCTTCAAATCCACCAGCAGTTAAATCTCCTTCTGTAGCCATTCCTAACGGTTTTTTGTCTAGAAAATCTGCGTCATTACAAGCTGTAAATAAGCTAAACGTACCTATTGCTAGTAATGCTGTTTTAGTAATAAATTTATAATTTTTCATGATATCTTTTTTATTTTATTAAAATGTAACGTTTAATCCAAACGATGTAATTGCAGGCAATGGATATCCACCATTATCTACCCCAAATCTTGTTGGAGTTCCACCAGCTTCTGGGGTAAATCCAGAAGTATTTTTCCAAGTAACTAAATTTTGAGCATTCACATATATTTTTACATTTTGAATGTTCATTTTTTGTAAAAATTTGGTATTTAAGTTGTAAGATAATTGAATGTTTCTTAGTCTTGTATAGCTACCATCTTCTATTTTATAAGTAGAGGCTTCGTCGTTATAGTTGGAAGCACCGTTTACTCTTGGCTCCCAATTGGAAGTTCCTGCACCGGTCCATCTATCTAAACGTTCTGTTCTATAATTAAATTGTGTAAATGTAGATCCGTTCCCCCATTCTCTATACACTTCGTTTCCATAAACTCCTTGTACATCTACTGATAAGCTTAAATTTTTGTATGCAACATTCGCATTTACACCATACGTAAAATCTGGAGTAGGATTCCCTATGATAGTTCTGTCATCTGGAGTTATTTTTCCATCACCGTTAATATCTTTGTATTTTAAATCTCCAGGGCCATAACTTCCAATAGTGCTTGGTGGGGAGTTTAAAATGTCTGCATAAGATTGGTAAACACCTTCTACTTCATATCCATAAAAAGAACCTATTGGAGAGCCAGCTCTTGAAATAGATGCACCATCTACTACTTGAAATCCGTCTAGGTAGATAGATTTTACTTCATTTTTGATAGTAGCTAAATTTCCTCCAAATCCGTAACTAAAGTTATCATTAATCCTATCATTCCAACTAGCGGTTAGTTCTAGCCCTTTATTTTCTATTTCTCCTGCATTGGTATAGAATTTTTCGGCACCTAGTGTTACAAAAGTTAATAAATTCTCGGTTTTTTTCTGGTAATAACTTGCTTCAAATTTTAATCTATTGTTTAACGAAGCTGTTTCAATGCCAAATTCTGTAGAGGTTACTTTTTCCCATTCTAAATCGGTATTTGGTCTGTAAGCTAAAATGTAAGCGGGTACTAATGAGTTTCCAAATACTGCACTTGCTCCAGTTGTATAATTTGGATAAGTAGGATAGTGTATGGAAGTATATGGATTTCCTAGTACAGCATAAGAAGCTTTTACTTTAAGTAAATCTAGAGTTTTTTGGTTAGACATAAAGTTCTCTTTGGTTATGTCCCAAGCTGCACCAAGTGCCCAAAAGTTTTGAAATTTTCTTAATTCAGAAGAGCCATCTCTTCTAAAGGAAGCATTTAAGATATACTTTCCATCAAAGCTATATAACATACGACCAAGGTATGAAATGGTTGAAGTATCCCATTGTTCTCCACCATCTAAAACAAGTGAATTAGGATCTACATAAGGAAAAGCATTTACATACCACCATCTTTTATCGTTTGGTATTGCATCTCCCGTTTGGTATTGAAATGCTTTTACTCCAGATTTTGTGTAACTAGTTTCTGATCTGGTATTACCAGCCAATAGAGTAAAATCGTGTTTGCCGAAAGTTTTTTTGTAGGTTAGTAATACATCTTGTTGTATATTTTCTTTTTTAGCATCTCTTTGATAAACAGAGGTTAGAGCTTGTGTACCATAAAGAGTTTCTGCATCTATTTCGGCAGCATAAACGTTGAATACTGGATTGTATCCTCTTTCGTTATTATATTGTAAATCTGCAAAATAGGTAGCTTTAAATTTTAAATCTTTCAGTATTTCAATTTCGGCGAATACATTTCCTAGAAAACGTGTTTCTCTACTTAGTTGTGTAAATTTTTTGGCTTCTACTTCCAGCAATGGATTGCCTAATTGTGCTGCACCCATTGCTACTGGTAGCTGATTATATAGTCCATGCTGTGTGTTGAATGCAGTTACTATTGGTGTTGCTCTTAATGCTCCTTCAAAATTCCCTCTTTGTGGTAATCTTGCATCAGATCCATTTAAACTAACTCCCACTTTTATTTTTTTAGAAACTTGTAATTCATCGTTCAAATTCATTGTTACACGCTTGTATTTTTCGTTTATAACTAATCCTTCGTCTGTAAGATATCCAATTCCCATTGAAAATTTATTGTTTTCTGTTCCATTCATAATGCTCAAGTTATTAGAGGTAGTAACTGCATTATTGTTTGAAATTTCATCAATCCAATCTGTGTTTCCATTAAAAAGATTGTAATAAGTGTATGGTGCAGCACCTTGATTAACTAATTGCTCGTTGTATAATGTTTTAAATTCCTCTGCATTTGTTAAAGAAGGCTTTCCAGTGATAGTTTTAACCCCAACATAAGTGTTATAATTGATGATTGTTTTTCCTGATTTGGCTTTTTTAGTAGTTACTATAATTACACCATTTGTACCACGCACACCAAATATTGCTAATGAGGAACCATCTTTAAGTACTTCCATATTTTCAATATCGTTTGGGTTTAAAAAATTAATGTTATCTGTAAAAAGACCATCTACTACATAAAGTGGCTTTGTATTGTATAAACTAGAAGTACCACGAAGTCTAACATCTGGGTCTTCTCCAATTTTCCCTGTATTCACGACAGATAACCCTGCAACTTTACCTTGAATAGAAGCAATAGCATTTGTATTTGGTTTGTCAAATACTTGTTTTCCATCAATTTTTGTGATAGAACCTGTTAAATCTCGCTTTTTTGCTGTTCCATAACCAATTACAACAACTTCTTCTAATTTGGTATTTTCTGCTTGCATTACAACAGTCATGTCATTAGAAGCGGGAAGCGTTTGTGTTTGCATACCAATATAAGTAAAAACAAGTTCGTCTCCAGCATTTGCTTTGATAACAAAAGCACCGTCAAAATCGGATGTTGCAGAAGTGTTTGAATTGGAGGATTTTACGTTTACACCAGGTAATGTAATGCCATCTTTGTCGGTTACTTTTCCTTTTATAACCTGGCCATAGCTAATTGCAGAAGTCAGAATAGTCAAAAGAAATAAAAATTTCATTTTCATATGTTAAAATTTGTTAAGTTAATTTTATGTAAATCTACAAACTATAACGTAATAGTGTACCACTTCTAAATTACTTATTTACTTGTTTTTTTTGGTTTATTTATTTTAAATAATTGATTTACTGTTTTTTATGTGTTAAAAAGTGAAATTATAAATTTAGTAATGATGTAGTAATGATGTAGTAGTTGTATTTTGCAATGTTTTTAATAATAGTGTTTTAAAAATATATAATATGTAAAAAAAATATAAATTTATAGTGTTATTAAAAATTTAGATAAGTTTTGTTCTGGGTTTAAATTTAATTTTTTTCTTAATCTATAACGATGCAATTCGACACCACGAAAAGAAATACTCATTAATGGAGCAATTTCTTTGGAAGATAAATCCATTTTAAGATAAATACATAGTTTAATATCTTTTGGAGTTAAGAGAGGGTAATCTTTGGTTAATTTTTCTACAAAATCTTTATGACTTTGGAGTAAGTTTTTTTCAAAACTGTTCCATTCTTTTTTGTTAATAGAATTTATCTTGATAGCTTTTTTAATATTAATTTTAATCTTGTCGATATTGGTTTCTTGGTCCAGAATTTTCTGAATACTTTCAATCATTTCATATTGTTTGGCTATAGAAAGCGACTTTCCTGCCACTTCTGAGGTTTTTGAAATAACTTGATTCTCCAGTATTGTTTTCTCTATTTCTTGTATTTTTAATTTATTTTGTGTGTTTAATTCTAGTTCTATAATTTCTTTATGGTGTGTAATTTCTTTGTTTTTTAGTTTTATTTTTTCTTCATAACGAATTTTGTTCCATTTGTAATAAAAATAAAAAATTAGATACAATACAAAAAAGTAGAGCAAAAACATGTACCATGAAAAATACCAGGGTTCTGCTACTTGAAAATTAAAATTTGCTACTTTTTTAAATTTATTTTGCTGCTGTATGAATATATCAATTTCTTGATTTCCAGTATTCAAATTGGTAACATTAATTTTTCCGTTTTCTACGAGTATATAATTGTCTGAATTGTTAATTGTATAAAAGCAGTTTTTTTTGTTATATCCGTGAAATGAAGAAATTATGTTTAACTCTATTGGTTTATTGTATTTTATGGTTGTATTTTCTGTAATTAGTTTATTTTCATAAAATGCTTCTATTGTGTAGTTTTGAGTAGGTTTGTCTTGGATTAATTTTGGGGAGAATACTAAAAATCCATCATCTAAGTTAATAATTATCTTGTTATTTTTAGTTATGGCTTTGGTATCTTCGTTTACAATTTTTCCTTCATAGTATTTTGCAGGAATCATTTGCCAAATAAACTGATTTTTATATTGGCTAATTATGTGAATTTTTTCTTTTTTTAGTACTAAAAATAATTTATCGTTTACAGGAATTATATCAGATATGTTTTTAAAATTTGTGTTAAAAAAGTTATTTAATTCTAATTTTTTAGTCAAATTATTTTCGGTGTACCATTTGTTTTCTATGTAGAAATAAATTTCTTGTTTAAATTTAAAAATTTTGACATTAAATTTATTGTTGATTTTATTTTTCTGTAAAACATTTTCAATTAAACTCTTACTTATATCTTTTTTTAAAGATATTTTAAATAAATTTTTAAAATTATCTACTACCCAAAGTTCCTTTTCTTTAATTTGTGCAATATTTCTAATTGGTTTTATTAAATTTCCTATTCTTTCGTGTTCTGTAAAGGTACAATCTTTGTATATTTCTATTCCGGAGTAATCTCCCTGAAAATATCTGTTACTATAACTATCTTTTAGAAGTTTCCAACCACCATTTACCGAATTTAATTTCTTATATAGCCCATCTTTATAGGCAAAAGTTCCATCGTTATGACCGATAATATATTGGTTGTTTACTTTATTAATTTCCCATACTTGCCCTTGAGAGTCGTTTACAAAATGTAATTTTTTATTATTTAAATCAAAAATGCCATGATTGGAACCAAGTAGGTATCCATTTTTAGTTGTTGCAATAGCATATACAGAACCTAGTTTTCCGGTATTATCAGAAAATATTTCGATGGGAGAATTAACTTCTATATGAGCAATTCCATTGTCTAGTCCCAGCCATAAATCCTTTTCGTTATCTGTAGCAATGCTAAGTACCGAATTATTTTTTAGGGAATTAGCTCTATTAATATTTTGATAGGTGTTATTTGTTAAATTAAAAATATAAATTCCGTTAAATGCTGTCCCAACTGCAAGTTTATTGTTGTTAATAAACTTGCTTGCAATAATCAGCTCGGACTTTAAAACCTTGTTAATTGGATTTTGCCATTCTTGTAGGACATTATTTTTATCAACATAAACGCCATTATTTTTCGTGAAAATATAGATTTCATTTGCAATAATGTCTATATGATGAATAATGTTGTTTTTAATACTATTCCATTTTTCAATTTTTATAAATTTATTGTTTTCATACAAGTAAATTCCTTTGTTTACAGATGCAATGTATAATTTTTTTTCAATAGGAAAACAATAAGATATTTGAAAAGGGAGTCTAATTTTTGTAATTTTCTGATTACTTTTAATATAAAAGTCATTAAAAGATTGAAAGAATATTGAACCTCCAAATTTGAATATTTTCCAGATTTCTTCGTTGTTAGATTTACCTTGAAAAAAGCCTTTATTTTTGGATAAAGAGTAGTATTTTAGTATTCCATTTTCTCTTTGCCAATATCCAAATTCATTGTAAGAGCCGGTGTATATTTTATTTTTATCGGAGAAAACAGAGCGTATAATGGTCTTGCCTGGCAATGTATATTTTTCCCAACTTACGCCGTTGTATCGTAGCAAAAATCTATTATTTGCAAAATACATTGCATTGTCTTTGCCTTGTACTGCATTCCAAACTTGGTTGTCTCCTTTGTAGTTTAATTTACTAAAATTTTCTACAAATGGCAATAGTTCTTGGCCTAATGCTACATTTGTGAATAAAAGAAAGAATACTGCTTTGTTCCAAATATTTTGTAACCAAAAATAGTGCATCGGTAGTTTTTTTTCTTACAAAATTGTTGGTAAGAGTTGAATATATTAAAGCGAAAAGATAAAATCTTTTTTTAATGTCCGCCTACAACTGCTTTATCAAAATTTATTCCTTGTGCTATTAATATATGTTTTACCTTCCAAGCATAAAATGCAAGATATGCAAAACATAGAATACCAATTATATAGCTATTTTGAATACCAATAATTTCAGATATTGCTCCTTGTAGCCAGCTTACAATTCCCCCTCCCATAATCATCATAATCAAGAAGCTACTTCCTTGGCTTGTATGTTTTCCTAAACCACTAACAGCAAGTGTAAAGATGCATGGCCATAAGGTGCTACAAAATAATCCGACACTAGTAAATGCATATACACTTGTAATTCCTGAAGTGAACATACCAACTAGTAAAGCAATAATTCCTAATATTGAAAATAATAATAGCATTCTTGCTGGGTTTCCTTGACTTAGCATGTCTGCAAAAATTAATATCAAAATAATAAAACCATATACATAAAAAGGAGTTAAATCATGATTCATAAATTTATTTACACCTAAAAACACTATAAATGCAAGATATGGAGCAACAAATCGCAGTATTTTTTGCAGTTGCACATCGGTGGTAAATGCTTCTACAGCTCCAGTCCAGCGTCCTATCATCAAGCTTGCCCAGTATAATGATATGTATGGAGCCACATCTGCAATGGCAAATCCTAATTTTGTTTCCATATAAGCGGGTAAATTGCTAGCCGTAGAAACTTCTACACCAACATATACAAAAATAGCAATCATTCCTAATACTAATTGTGGATATTTTAAAGCAGAATTTTTAGTATTTATTGTAGTAGTATCTTCCTCCTTAATTGTAGTAGGTTTTTCAGGTAATGAGGAGAATTTTAATAAAATAGCAACCAGTAAAAAAGCGACTCCTAATATAAGATATGGAATTTTGACGCTTTCGATATTTAAAGAGGTTCCTTCAGCAGATGCCGTTCCAAAAATGGCATAGCTTACTATTAAAGGGCCAATGGTTGTTCCTAAATTATTAATTCCTCCTGCAAGTGTTAATCGTTGTGATCCTGTCTTGATAGGCCCTAATGCAATTGCTAATGGATTTGCAACAGTTTGTTGTAATGAAAATCCTAAGGCAACAATAAACAAGCCAGATAGCATTAATGGAAAAGAATGATTATTTGCAGCTGGATAAAATAGTAATGTTCCTATCGCAGAAATAATTAAGCCTAGTGCCAATCCGTTTTTATACCCAATTTTATTTACTAAATCCTTCCCGATTATCACTGAAATTAACATATAAATAATTGAACCAACAGTATAGGCAATGTAAAATGCTAGTGAAACTAATTGACTTTCTCCTTGCGATAAGTTAAAAGCAGCTTTGAAAACGGGTATCAAAATATCGTTGCTGGCAGCTACAAATCCCCAAAAAAAGAAAACAATTACTAAAGGAATAAACTGTGTCCAATTAGTTTGTGTATTATTAGAAGTCATAATGGTTTGTTTTTTAGTTAATTAAGTAAATTAAATACTTTTTCTATTTCGAAAATAATAGAATATAAATAATATATTTTTGTTAAAAATACTTTTTTATTACTAAAAAAATACATTTGTCATAATTAAGTTATTAACGAAATCGATTTCGTTTAAAATATAAATGAAATACTTACTTCTAAAATTTTATTTTTCATGTTTTTTTATTTTCTAATATTTAAAAATGCTATTTTTGTTCTAAAAATAATAAAATGAAATATCTTTGGATAATTTTTGTGAGTTCTTTTCTGTTTTCTGCTTGTAACGATGGCGATTTAATTACCAAAACATTCAATTTTGAAGCTGTATCTGTTCAAAAATGTGTAGCATCTAACATTTTGTATAAAATTAACTACCAAGAAGCATTAATTTTAAACACTCCCGAAACTAATTTCCCAAATACCGAAGGAACTTCTACTATTAATATTGGTGGAACAACTTCCTTGACGTATAAAAAATATAGCGAAACTGCATCAACTTCTGAGGTTTGTACTATTCCAACTCTTCCTGTTTTAGAACAATGGAATGTAGTAGGAGGTACGATAGAAATAACACGAAATAAAATTTTTGATACAGATGGCATTACAGTTCTAGCATACAACCATAATATAGTATTCAAAAATGTTACTTTTGTTGCAAATGGAGAGCAAATTGTCTATGATACTTACACTTTTGGGAATTACAGAACAAATATTGTAAACTTAGATTTTGACTTTACATTGGCAACTACCCAAAAATGTTCTACCAACAACTTGATATTTAAGTTTAAAGATAACAAAGCACTATTATTAGATGTAAGTTCTAGCCTATTTTTGAATGCTGCAACCACAACTCCTAGAACTGCAATTATAGATGGGATTAACAATAAAGTAGTATATAGAATATTTAGTGGAAGCTTGAATACAAATTATTTTTGTGCTTCAATTACTCCTTCTGCACCCATTTTAACCGAAGAATGGATTGCGAAAAATGGAGTAGCAGATGTGTCAGGAATAATTACTGTAGAAACAATAGCAATAGACGCCACCCATTTTAAACATACCATTACATTATATAAAACGACTTTTGAAAATGGAGTACAAAGCTACATATATCCATTAAGTGATAATTATATATTTGGAGAATACATTACTACCTTGTAAAGCAATTTTTTTATAGAAACCTAAAAACATGAAAATAACATTTCTATCTACTCAACCTGTAATTGAAAGAAAATTAGTGGAAACTACTAATACTAGTTATGATATAGGAGTTCTAGTTGGATCTTATCTTCCTTTTGTAGTATTAGTAATTTTAGCTTATTTGTTGTATTTCCGTTCTAA
>DZCQ01000014.1:31308-35690 GCA_022730285.1 Flavobacterium psychrophilum | reverse complement strand
ATCTTCCTTTTGTAGTATTAGTAATTTTAGCTTATTTGTTGTATTTCCGTTCTAAGAAAAAATCCTTTAAAGATTAATTTCAGATTGTTATATAGTTGATTATATTTATAAAAAAAAAGTGGCGTTAGCCACTTTTTTTTAGTTAATTATCACCTTTTTTGTAGAAGACTTTTCTTGCGAACTTAACTTTAAGAAATAAAATCCTTGTGGCAAATTCTCTAAAGAATATCTATTTTGATTTTTAATCGGATTTTTTATTTCTTGAATAATTTGTCCGTTTATAGAAATTAATTCAATTTTATCTAATAAATTTTCTGTTTCTACATTAATAGATTTTGTGTTAGAAGGATTTGGGTAGATATTTATATCGGCAATAAGCTGAAACGATTCTGAAGATGATAAAGTACTTGACCAACGATTTTCAGCAACAGGTCCCCCCCAAATTACAGTTGCTAAATATGGATTATCTATAAAAGGATTTCTATTTCCTTGTGCATAAGTATTTGCTGTATTTCCATGATATGTATTTCTGTTATCTTCATATTGATTTACCGGATCTTCCGCATTCCATTGTAAAAATAATTGAATCATATCTGGATCGGTAGAAACAGTAGCTCCTGTTCCCACATTTTTCGGCAAACATTGTGTTGGATATCGCAAATACATGTACATCATCATTCGTGCAACATCGCCTTTCCACTCATCACCAGGATACCAAGTAGTAGAAGTTACATCGTGAGAGTTACCAGAACCAGCAGTAAATAACTCGTTACCACGATTTCCGTTTCTATCCACATCGGCAGCTCTTAAATGGTGTGCGTCTTCTCCAGCATCACTTGTAGAACCAGAGCCACCATCTTGCAGAGCAGGAGTCCCTAAAGATTTTGCGTACACATGCTCTCTGTTCCATTCACAGGTTTGGTTACCACCATTAGAATTTTTGTTTCTTGTTCTGTGATCATCATCTGCTGGATCAGTAGCTGGGCAAGTTCCTGCACTAAAACCATATATTAATTCTACGTTAGTGTTGGTTGCATCTGTAGGGTCTAAGTCGGTTGCTTGACACGCATTCCAAACATCTGCATAGCTAATTTTATGTGTATGCTTTGTAGTTAATAAATTTGCTAACGAATTTTTAAGTGTCATTCCTGTTTGTGTCCAATCGAACCCATTGTAATAAGGGGCTGCGGGTGCACCAGCTTGAGAAATAGCTAAAAAGCTAGAAAGCAATGCAATAAGTAGGTAGTTTTTTTTCATCTTTTTAGGTTAAAATTATTTATTTTCTTTCTAATAATGCCATATAAAATCCATCAAAACCAGACTCTGAGGCAAGAATTTTGGAATCTTTTACAAAGGTAAACTTTTTTCCCATCTCGGTAGTTAAGAAATGGTTAATTTGTTCTTGATTTTCAGACGGAAGTATGGAGCAGGTTGCATATACAAGTTTTCCTCCGGGTTTTACAATTCTGGAATAACTCTCTAGCACTTCCGATTGTACTTTCCTAATGTTATCAATAAATTCTGGTTGTAATTTCCATTTTGCATCAGGATTTCTTTTTAAAACTCCCAAGCCACTGCATGGAGCATCAATTAAAACTCTATCGGCTTTTTCGGTAAGTTTTTTAATAACTTTTGTAGAATCTATAATTTTATATTCAATATTAAAAGCACCATTTCTTTTGGCTCTAAGTTTTAGTTGTTTTAGTTTGCTTTCATACAAATCCATTGCAATTAACTGTCCTTTATTTTCCATTAAAGAAGCTAAATGCAAGGTTTTTCCTCCAGCACCAGCACAAGTATCTACAACACGCATTCCAGGTTCTACTTCTAGAAATGCTGCTACAAGTTGCGAATTAGCATCTTGTACTTCAAACATTCCTTCTTTAAAAGCATCAGTAAGAAATACATTTGCTCTTTCTTTTAACACCAAAGCATCTGGTTGATTATTCAAAAATTCGGTTTCAATATTCAAATCCATTAAGATAGAATGCAATTTTTCTCTTGTTGTTTTAAGAGTATTTACTCTTAAAATTACTTTGGCAGGTTGATTCTGAGCAGCAATTTCAGTTGTCCAAACAGTTTCTCCTAATTCTTTTACACCTAATTCGTCCATCCAATCTGGAATAGATTCTTTGAAGACTCTAACTTTAGATAATTCATCAAATTTGCCTTTAATCTTTCTTTCTGGAGTTCCTTCCAGCTGACGCCAATCTGGAATTGGGTATCCTCTTAATACTGCCCATACTGCAAAAATACGCCACAAATTATCTCTATCAAAGGGTTCTTTTACTTCTGCAATTTCGGCATATAAACGCTTCCAACGAACTATTTCGTATATTGTTTCTGCTACAAATTTTCTGTCAGAACTTCCCCAACGTTTGTCTTTTTTTAAGGCTTGTGCAACAACCTTATCTGCATATTCTCCATTGTTAAAAATACCATTTAGAGAATCTATGGTAGTGTAAACTAAATTTCTGTGTAATCGCATTTTGTAAAAAAATATGGGACAAAGATACGATATATCTCGGGAAAGAAAAATGTTACCGTGTTATATTTAAAAAACACACAGAATGTTTTTAATATCATTTTTAATTTGCTTATTTTCGCTCTTCATAAAAATACTTTTAGTAAATTAAATCATGAAATACGATATTATTATTTTAGGAAGTGGACCTGGTGGATATGTTACGGCTATTAGAGCCTCTCAACTAGGATTTAAAGTTGCAGTAATCGAAAAGGAAAACCTTGGAGGTATTTGCCTAAATTGGGGCTGTATCCCTACAAAGGCTTTGTTGAAGTCGGCACAAGTTTTTGACTATTTAAAACATGCTGCTGATTACGGATTGTTAATAAAAGAGTTTGACAAAGATTTTACGGCTGTAGTTAAACGTTCTCGAGATGTTGCAGAAGGAATGAGCAAGGGAGTACAGTTTTTGATGAAAAAAAATAAAATTGATGTTATAGATGGTTTTGGTACCTTAAAACCAGGAAAAAAAGTATTGGTTACTGCTGCTGATGGAAAAATAACAAATCTGGAGGCAGATCATATAATTATTGCAACTGGAGCTCGTTCTAGAGAATTGCCAAATTTACCTCAAGACGGTGTTAAAGTAATTGGATACAGACAAGCAATGACATTGCCAAAACAACCAAAGCGTTTAATTGTTGTTGGCTCTGGAGCTATTGGTGTGGAGTTTGCACATTTTTATAATGCTATGGGTACTGAGGTAACCATTGTAGAATTTATGCCTACCATTGTTCCTGTAGAAGACGAGGATATATCTAAGCAAATGGAACGTTCTATGAAAAAAGCAGGTGTAACTATCTTAACAAATGCATCGGTTGAAAGATTAGATACTAGCGGAAACGGAGTGAAGGCTTTTGTAAAAACTGCAAATGGAGAAGTGATTATAGAAGGAGATATACTACTTTCGGCAGTTGGAATTAAAACAAATATTGAAAACATTGGTCTAGAAGAAGTTGGAATTGCCACAGATAAAGATAAAATTCTAGTAAACACATACAACCAAACAAATGTATCAGGGTATTATGCCATTGGAGATGTTACACCAGGACAAGCATTAGCACATGTTGCAAGTGCAGAAGGTATTAATTGTGTCGAAAAAATTGCAGGATTACATGTAGAACCTATAGATTACGAAAATATTCCGGGGTGTACTTATGCAACACCAGAAATTGCATCAGTAGGATTAACAGAAAAGCAAGCAAAAGAAAAAGGATACGAATTGAAAATTGGAAAATTTCCTTTCTCTGCATCTGGAAAAGCAAAAGCAGCAGGAACACCAGATGGTTTTGTAAAAGTAATTTTTGATGCTAAATACGGAGAATGGCTAGGTTGTCACATGATTGGTGCTGGTGTAACAGATATGATTGCAGAAGCAGTTGTTGCTAGAAAACTAGAAACTACTGGGCATGAAATCCTAAAAGCAATTCATCCACACCCAACAATGAGCGAGGCAGTAATGGAAGCTGTTGCCGATGCTTATGGAGAAGTGATTCATTTGTAATATTCGATAAAAGTCGTTAAAAATAGATTTTGATTTTCGTAGGAAAATAAGTACATTATATGGGATAATGTTATTTTTTTAAATGTAACAATCCACTTTTTTTATTTCATAATAAGTAAATTGTACTCTTATTTTTTTTTAAAATTACGACTTTTGACTTTATGATTTAAAACTTCCGATTTACTTAAGGTTACTTTAATTTTACATATATTAATGTGTTTTCAAAAATAACTCATACTTAAAATAAAAATTTCTAAAGCATCATCTTGTTTTAGAAATTTTTTTATACACTATTTCAGATGCAAGACATTTCTAAACTAGATACTAAGAATTATATTATTGTAAAAGGAGCAC
>DZCQ01000014.1:0-31208 GCA_022730285.1 Flavobacterium psychrophilum | reverse complement strand
ATGCAAGACATTTCTAAACTAGATACTAAGAATTATATTATTGTAAAAGGAGCACAGATTCATAATTTAAAAAATCTAGATGTTGCAATTCCAAGAAATCAATTAGTGGTAATTACAGGGCTTTCTGGTTCTGGAAAATCTAGTCTTGCTTTTGATACTCTTTTTGCCGAAGGACAACGAAGATATGTAGAAAGCTTGTCAAGTTATGCTAGACAGTTTTTAGGAAAATTAGACAAACCAAAAGTAGAATATATTAAAGGTATTTCTCCAGCAATAGCTATAGAGCAAAAAGTAAATACTACAAATGCACGCTCTACTGTAGGAACTTCTACCGAAATTTATGATTATCTAAAATTATTATATGCACGCATAGGAAAAACTATTTCTCCTATTTCTGGTAACGAAGTCAAAAAACATACAGTAACAGATGTTGTTAATCAGGTTAAAAACTTTGAATTAGATAGCAAGTGGTTGTTACTAGCTCCTGTTTTTTTAGAAAAAGGCAGAAAAATAGAAGACAAACTAAAAATATTACAACAACAAGGATTCGCCAGAATTTTACTAGACACTAAAATTATTAGGCTAGATGAGATGGAAGGTATTGCTATTGGTAAGAAAGAAATTTTTCTTGTAATTGATAGATTGGTTGTTAAAGATGAAGACGATTTTTATAACCGACTTGCCGATGCAGTGCAAACTGCCTTTTATGAAGGAAAAGGAAATTGTATTTTGCAAGAGGTAAATACAACTTCAAAATTTGTTTATAGTATAAATTTTGAGCTAGACGGCTTGACTTTTTTAGAGCCAAATGTACACTTATTCAGCTTTAATAATCCTTATGGTGCTTGTCCTACTTGTGATGGCTACGGTAATATAATTGGAATTGATAAAGATTTAGTTATTCCAAATACCACTTTATCCATTTATGAAAATGCAATTGCTCCTTGGCGAGGCGAAACCATGAGTTGGTTTAAAGATCAAATAGTTGTAAATAGTCATAAATTTGACTTTCCAGTTCACAAACCCTATTTTGAACTTTCAGATGCTCAAAAAGAACTAATCTGGATAGGGAATAAATATTTTGTTGGGTTGAACGACTTTTTTAAAGAAATTGAAGATAAAAATTACAAAATACAAAATAGAGTATTACTTTCTCGATACAGAGGAAAAACCAAATGTACAAGCTGTAATGGCAAAAGGCTACGGCCTGAGGTGAATAACATTAAGATTAACAATACAACTTTGCCAGATTTGGTGGACTTGTCTATTAAAAATTGTATTTTGTTTTTTAAAAATTTGCAACTATCTGATTACGATTTAATTGTTGCTAAAAGATTGTTAGTAGAGATTAATAGCCGATTACTATTTTTACAAAAAGTAGGACTAGATTATTTAACCATTAATAGAAATTCTGCGACATTATCAGGTGGAGAAAGCCAGCGTATTAATTTAGCAACCTCATTAGGGAGTAGTTTGGTAGGTTCTATGTATATTTTAGACGAGCCAAGTATTGGACTCCACCCAAAAGATACAGAAAGATTAACGGAAGTTTTAATATCTTTAAAAAATTTAGGTAATACTGTAATTGTGGTAGAGCACGACGAAGATATTATGAAGGCCGCAGATATCATAATAGATATTGGGCCAGAGGCTGGGGTGTTAGGAGGAGAACTTGTTGGATATGGTAATTTCAGTCAAATTTTAAAATTAAATACACTTACTTCTCAATACTTAAATGGTAAATTAGAAATTCAAGTTCCTGTAAAAAGAAGAAGTTTTAAAAATTATATCGAGATTAAAGGTGCTAGAGAAAATAATTTAAAAAATATAGATGTTCTGTTTCCCCTAGATATTTTAACGGTCATTACAGGAGTATCTGGTTCTGGAAAAAGTACTTTGGTTAAAAATATTTTAGTTCCCGCAGTTCAAAAACAATTAACTGGAATTAGTGAGAAAATTGGTCAATTTACTCAAATTTCTGGAAGCTATTCTCATATCAAACGTATCGAATATGTAGATCAAAACCCAATAGGAAGAAGTTCTCGGTCTAATCCTGTTACCTATATCAAAGCGTATGACGAAATTAGAGAGCTTTTTGCAAATCAAAAATTATCAAAAGTACGAGGATATCAAGCAAAACATTTTTCTTTTAATGTAGATGGGGGACGTTGTGATACTTGCAAAGGGGAGGGGAGTATTACCGTTGAAATGGTTTTTATGGCAGACGTAGTTTTACCTTGTGAACATTGTGATGGCAAACGATTCAAAAAAGAAATTTTGGAAATTTGTTATGAAAATAAAAATATTCACGATGTTCTGACCATGACCATAGATGAAGCACTAGATTTTTTTACAAAAACAAAGCAACTTAAAATTGCTCAAAAATTGCAATCCTTGCAGGAAGTTGGATTAGGATACGTGCAATTAGGACAATCTTCTGCTACACTTTCCGGTGGAGAAGCACAACGAATTAAGCTCGCAACATTTTTAGTAAAAGGTGCAACAAATGATAAAACCTTATTTGTTTTTGATGAGCCTACCACTGGATTACACTTTCATGATATACAAAAATTGCTTGTTTCTTTTCAAGCACTAATAGAAAAAGGACATTCTGTATTAGTTATCGAACATAATTTAGATTTGATAAAATGTGCCGATTATATAATTGACCTAGGTCCCGAAGGTGGAGAAAATGGAGGTTATGTTTTAGCTTCTGGAACACCAGAAGAAGTTATTAAAAATAAAAAATCTATTACAGCAAAATATTTAAAAGAAAAATTGTAATAATATTTTCCTTTTTAACAATAGGATTATTAGGGTTTTAAAAATAACTTTTTAATTGTAATTTTTATACCGTATTTTTTTTGGCACGCAATTTGGTTATTACTAAACAACAAGTATTGTTGCTTGTTCGAGTAAGCAAAAAATCGGAAGAGTAAGCAAAAAATTAATACTATTGTATCATGAAAAAAATTACACTTATTGTCGCAAGTTTCTTCTTAGTTGGAGGTATTGCTAATGCATCAGAAAAAGTTGTTTTTTCTGACACAAATTTCATCTCAAATTTTGGTTTTGATGAGCCAATTTCTTTTGTAGAACGTGGAATTGAATTTTATATTTTTCCAAATGGTGAATTTGATTTTAACACTAGACCTGAGGATTCTCATGGTAATTTCTTTTATAAATCTGCTGGACGTAAAGTAGTTATTAATGTTCAACGAAATCCTGTAGATTATGGAGTTAGAATAGAACATGATGCCTTTGGGAGAGTTAGAAGAGTAGGAAACACTTTTATCAACTACGATTTTAACGACAGAGTAACCAGAATAGGTTCTGTATTTATTAAATACAATCGTTTTGCACTAGTTCAAGTTGGAGGTCTTAAAATAGTTTATAACAGAAATGGACAAATAATAGACTTTTTTGGTTCTGTAAAAAACACTAGAATGGCTTATATTGATGGGAATAGACGTTATAGAGGATATAATTACCATAATCATAACAATTCTAATTCTAATTATGAAAATGACAATGATGATGATTATTATTACAAAACTAAAGATGGAAAAAATAATAGAAAAAAGGAAGATGAGGACTAAATATTTTTCTATGCCAAAGTAAAATGTTGTTTGTTAAGTTTGTTGGTTTGTTAAGCTCCATTATTTTTAGAATAATGGAGCTTTTTTGTGCATTCCTATCATAATCAAATTAATTTGTTTAGAAATCTTGTTCAATAATATTTGTTGTAATCCCTAAAATTTCTTTAAGCACTTTACTATCAGAATTGGTATAAAAAATATTTTCAGGAACATCTCCGGATTTATTTAACAGATTATTTGCTGTAAGAATATTTTTAGTTTGTTTAGCAACTGCCTCGCCCGAATCTATTATTTTGATATTATTTGGTATCATTTTTTTTATAATAGGGATTAAATAGGGGTAGTGTGTACAGCCTAAAACTAGATAATCGATATTTGCTTTTACCATTGGAGTTAAATAGCTTTCCAGTAATTTTTTAGTTTCGGTAGAATTAATTTTTCCATCTTCAATAAGTTCTACTAATCTATGACCTACTTGTTCAATAATTTTAGTGTGGCTATAATTTTGAATATTTTGATAAAAAAGTTCACTATTTAATGTTCCCTGTGTGGCAAGTATGCCAATAGTTTGTGTAGTTGTTTGTAGTGCAGCTGGTTTTATTGCTGGTTCAATCCCAATGAATGGAACGGAATATTTTTCTCTAAGTTCTTTGATAGCATTGGTTGTTGCGGTATTACAAGCTACAACTATAATTTTGCAATTTTTTTCTAGTAAAAAATCGGTGTTTTTAAATGATAAATTTATGATTTCTTCTTTAGATTTTTTTCCGTAAGGGGCATTTTTACTATCGGCAAGATAAATGCTATTTTCATTTGGCAAAAGTTGTTGCATTTCTTTCCAAATAGATGTTCCTCCAATTCCAGAATCAAAAAGCCCTATCGGATTTGTATTGCTCATATTACAAATATAAAAAAACTCTGCAATTATTGCAGAGTTTATATTTTTAAAGAAATTTATATTCTTAGAATTTTAATTCTTTTTTCACATCTTCCATTAGGTTTGGACCATCAGCAAGAATTAAACTAGCACCATCTACTACAAATTGGAATCCTTTTGCTTTTCCAACTTTTACAATTGCAGCTTTTGCTTTGTCCATAATTGGTTTTACAATTTCCATTTCTTTATCTTGTAATTGTTTTTGTGCAGAATCGCGATATTGCTGAATGCGTTGTCCCATATCTTGCATTTCTTTTGCACGAGTTTCATTTATAGCCTCTGTTGCAGTTGGAGCTTCTCCTTCGTATTTTTTCATTTTTGTTTGGTACTCAGTAACCATTGTTCCGTATTCCGCATCAAAGGTTTTGCTTAGTTTATCTAATTGTGCTTTTGCAGAAGTCATTTCTGGCATTTTAGCTAGTAAATCGTTTACATCTATGTAAGCAATTTTAGATTGTGCATTCATTGTAGTTGTTCCTAATAGCATAAATGCTGCAGCAGTAAGTAACGTTTTAATCTGTTTCATCATGTTTAAAATTTAGTGTAATAATTAATTTTTGGGTTTTATTTTAGTTTTTATTTTTTGGATTCTGTTATCTTTTTCTTCTTTTCTTCAAGTGCTTTTTTCCTTACATCAAGTGCTTTTTTTCGTTCTGCTTCTTTGCTAGATTTAATAGAGTCTAGCATTCTTTTTTTTGCTTCAACTTTGCTTGCATTAGTATTTATAGGTTTCTTTACAGATGTAGAATCAATATTTGTGCCATTATTTACATTTGTTTTTGATTCTTTTAGTTTTGCCCTTCTTTCTTCAAATTCTTTTCGTTTTTCTATAGCATTTTGTTTTTTCTCTTCGGCTAGTTTTTCTCTAATTGCTTTTTTCTCGTTTAATAGTTTTTGTCTTGCAATAAGATTTGGATTATCTTCTATTTTTTCTTCTTTGGCTTCTTTTTCTTCGATTGCTTTGAGTTGTTTTTTACTTATTTGCTCTCTTTTTTCGGCTCCAACAATTACTTTAATTATTCTATCGCTAATGTCGTATTTTTTTGCGGAGAAAAGCATGGTTAAATCTGACGATTTGTCAAAAATGAAATCAAAAGCTTTTGCCTCGGCTATGTCTTGAACTGCGGTAAAAACTTGGTCCTGTACTGGTTTTGCAATTCCTGTTTTTTGAATTATGTAATCTCCATTAGTACCAAAACGTTTTTGCTGATAATCTATTAAATCTTTTTCTTGAAATTTTATTTCGGCTTCTTTTTCTTCAATAAGTTCTTTGGTTAATAAAGCTCGTTCTATTTTAAGCACATTGTTTAATCTATTTATCTCATTTTTTTTAACCTCAATATCTTGTTTCCATTTTTGTGCTTTTTGTTCTAACTGGGTTATTGCCTCTTTATAGTCTGGTACATTTTCTAGGATATAATCCATATCTATATAGCCAATTTTAACTCCTTTATTTTGTGCAAAGCTACTTACTATTGCACTTAAACAAAATGTTATCACTAAAAACTTTTTCATATTCTGCTATTTATTTAAAGAAAATAATTACAAATATAGTTAAAATTGTTGGCCAATTATAAAATGTGTTTCCCAGCCATTTTTGGTTGTCATACCTGGTATTGCATCAAATCCGTATCCAAAATCTATTCCTAATAGTCCAAATGCTGGCATAAATACTCTTAATCCTGCTCCTGCAGATCGTTGCAAGTTAAATGGATTATAGGTTTTAAAGTCTGAATAGGCTGCTCCACCTTCTAAAAATGTTAGTACATATATAGAGGCAGATTGTTTCAATGTTATTGGATAACGCATTTCTAATGAAAATTTGTTGTAAACTGTTCCTCCAATTTGTTGTCCAGCTCTATCTCCTGATGTGATGATTGGCGTTAGAGAGTTGTTTGGATATCCTCTTAATGAAATGGTTTCTCTACCGTCCATAGTGTAGCTTGCCATTCCATCTCCACCTAAATAGAAGCGTTCAAATGGTATAACTCCTCTGTTAGCATTATACGCTCCCATAAAACCAAATTCTCCCATTGTTTTTAATACTAACTTGTCATAAATCTTGGTAAACCATTCGGATTTAAACTTTATTTTATAGTATTCTAGCCAATTAAATTTTTTCTGATCTACTTTTGATATATCTTCACTTGCTTGTGTATAATCGCTTGCATATTCATAAATTCTTATTGGAGAATTTGCAGGTGTTACTTCTTTTATGTAATCTCCTTCT
The DNA here is from genome assembly GCA_022730285.1 of Flavobacterium psychrophilum. Classification (GTDB taxonomy): domain Bacteria; phylum Bacteroidota; class Bacteroidia; order Flavobacteriales; family Flavobacteriaceae; genus Flavobacterium; species Flavobacterium psychrophilum_C. Next base: position 24,442 of record DZCQ01000014.1, on the reverse strand, counting down.
TGAACAATTCTTCCGTTTGCATCTGGCTGCACATATAGACCAGAGGTGTTTGTGTATTTTAATTTGTATGGTTCTTCGTTTCCTAAGTTTTTATAATCTACTTTGTTTAACAGAGAATACGGGAAAGTGAATTTAGCCGAAACACTAAATTCTGAACCATACATTGGGAAAATAGGGTTTACTCCTTTGTTATTTCTGCTTAATCCAATGGTGTATGCTAGATTTCTAGATGCACCATCTCCAAATGTAAATAGTCCAATATTGTAATTTCTAAGGTCATAGTGCTGATAACTTATGGCATTGGATAATACAAAGTAATCGTCTGGAACTTGCAACCTTTTTGCTAGCCCTAATGAAACTGCAAAGATGTTAAAACTTTTGCTTTTATCTACTCTACCAGTCATATAGTCTTGTGAAAATTGTTTGCTATAAGATATAGAACTAGAAAAGTTTATTGGTTTTTTTCCTCCAAACCATGGTTCTGAAAATGAAAAACTATAGGTTTGAAAGTAAGTACTTCCTTGGAGTCTTAACGAAAGTTTTTGCCCATCTCCCATAGGTAATGGTTTATAGGAATTTTTCTTAAAAATATTTGCAATAGAAAAATTGTTAAAAGAAAGCCCTAATGTTCCTATAAATCCGCCACCTCCATAACCTCCTTGTAGTTCAATTTGGCTTGCTCCTTTTTCTACTAAATTGTATTTAATATCTACGGTTCCAGCAGCAGGATCTACATTTTCAAAATCTGGTGTAATTGCTTCTGGGTCAAAAAATCCTAGTTGTCCAATTTCTCTAATTGTTCTTACAAGGTTTTCTTTACTATAAATATCTCCTGGTTTTGTTCTCAGCTCTCTATATATTACACGATCGTTTGTTTTATCGTTACCTACCACAGATATTTTATTAAAATAGGCTAGAGGACCTTCGGTAATTCTAACTTCTAGATTGATTGTATCATTCTCTGTAGAAACTTCTACGGGATTAATGCTTGAGAATAAATATCCATTATTTTGATATAAATTAGTCAAATCATCTCCATCTGGTTTAGATTTGTCTGCAATTCGTTCTTCTAACAATACACCGTTATACACATCTCCTCTTTTTATTCCTAAAACTTTTGCAAGTAATTGGTCGCTATATACTGTATTTCCTAAAAATTTGATGTCTCCAAAATAATATTTATTTCCTTCTTCAATATCTAAATTAATTGCTATTTTGTTTTTTTCTTTGTTATATATCACAGAATCCGTTACAATTCTTGCATCACGATAGCCTTTTTCTTTGTATTTTTTAATTACAGAATTTAGGTCTTCTTTATATTTATCTTTAATAAATTTGGAGCCTTTTAGTATATTTGTAATACTTTGTTGTTTGGTATTTTTCATTGCTCTACGAATTTTTGTGTCTGTGAGCTGCGAGTTACCCTTGATGTTAATTTTACTAACTTTTACTTTAGTACCTTTATCTACCTTTACTACCATATTTACGTGGTTTACAGTGGTAGTATCTGGAACAGAAGAGATAGTAACTTTGGTGTTATAATATCCTTCTTTTTTATATTTATTTTCTAAATAATTTTTAGTGGTAGTTACTAGATTTTCGGTTACAATTTTTTCTGGTGTAAGTTCGGTATCTTTAATAATGGTTTCTAATTTTCCTTTTTTAATTCCTACAAATTTCACCTCGTGAATTTTAGGCAATTCGTTCAAGCTTAATATTAATGAAATGCTATCTCCTTCTATTTTTCCTATATAGAAATCTACGTCATTGTACAATCCTAACTTCCATAATTTTTTGATTGAATTGCTTATTTCTTCCCCAGGAATGGTAATACTTTGCCCTTTTTCTAGACCTGTAAAGGTAACAATGGTTTCTTTGTTGTAGCTTACTTTTCCTGTAACATCTACCTCTTTAATAATATATACTTTTCCTTGGTCAAAAGGCACACGTTCTTGCTCTTGTGCCTGACCTAGTTGTGTTGTTATAATTGTTAAGAATAGAAATACCGTTTTGGCATTAATTACTTTATTTAATTTGTTCGCTTGTTTTTCCAAATCTACGTTCTCTTTTTTGATAGCTAATAATTGCTTCATATAAATGTTGTTCACTAAAATCTGGCCACAACACATCGGTAAAATAGAATTCTGCATAGGCAATTTGCCAAAGCAAGAAATTACTAATGCGGTGTTCGCCACTGGTTCTTATTACTAAATCTACATCTGGTAGATTGTGTGTGTAAAGATGACTATTAAATATTGATTCATCAATAGCATCTACAGAAATTATATTATTTTTAACTTTATTACTTATTTTTTTAACAGTATTTAAGATTTCTTCTCTGGATCCGTAGCTTAGTGCTAGTGTAAGAGTCATTCTTGTATTGTTTTTTGTTTTTTCAATAACATCTAATAGTTCTTTTTGAACCGATTTAGGTAAATTTTCTAAACTTCCAATGCTGTTGAGTTTGATATTATTTTTCTGCATGGTTTCTAATTCTTTTTTTAAAGAATTTACCAATATCTTCATTAATATTTCTACTTCAAGTTTGGGTCTATTCCAATTTTCGGTTGAAAAGGCATACAGAGTTAAATTTTCTATTCCTAATTTTGCACAAGTTTGCACAATTGTTTTTACAGATTTCGTACCACTTTCATGACCTATTGCTCTTAGTAAACCTTGTTTTTTAGCCCAACGACCATTTCCGTCCATTATAATGGCGAGATGTTTTGGTAAATTATCGGGTTGTATTTGGTTTACTAAATTTATCATTCTATTCGTTGCAATAACATGGTTTATTACCAAAAGTGTAAGTTAGCGTAAGTCCTGAAAAAACATACCAATCGTTACTATTTGGATTCCCAAAACTTAAATATTTAAAATTATCTGATTTTGAATTGCTTCCGTCTAAATCGTCTATAAAAGTGTATCTCGCTCCAACTTCGGCTCCCAGCACAAATTGATTTGCAATTTTCACTTTCACACCAGCGTATATTGGTAAGGCAATTGCTCCTGATTTTCCAGTATTTTGATATTCTCCATTGTTTACATACAAGTTGTCATATCTAAAATAATTTAGCCCAGAAAACACGTATGGAGTTGCAATTAAATCTGCGTTATGCAAATTAAAATCGAACCAGTTGAACTCTAAACCAGCAGAAAATTCGGTAATGTTATTCACAAAATTATAGTTTCGTTGTTTTCTTGCGTTATTATCAGAGTTAATATCTCTGGCTAAAATTTTAGATTGCATTACAGAAGCTCTCCAAGAATATCTAGGGTTTACATTCCATTTGTACAAAATTCCAAAAGCTGGTTGTTTAGGATATATATAGGTGGTTGGGCCTACATCGCCTATAAAGTTGCTTCCACCAGCAAAAATACCAATTTCGTGTATTTGAGCATTTACAAATTGTAATAAGAATAATAGGATTATAATGTAACTGCTTTTTTTCATTAATTTTAAATTGCGTGCAAATATACTAATTCTATACACTTAACAAAGTGAAAAATTGATATAGAAACAAATTAAATACTATTTTTTCTGTTTTAAACGTAAAATGTGTTGTAATAGTGTGCAAACAGGTATTTAATTTCGTTTGTCTTGTCCCCAAAGTAATTTGTTTCGTAGTGTTTTTAAAAAGGTTTGTTCAGGAATTTCCACCATAAAAATTTGAAATGCAGTTTTACTTATCGTAATAATAGTATCATTCTTTACAGATGTAATTCTAGAATCTAAAGAAATTAAATAATTTTCTTCTCTACCAGATACTTTTAGTTTTATAATCACATTATCAGGGATAACTAATGGTCTTACATTTAAATTGTGAGGTGCAATAGGTGTGATTACAAAGCAAGAAACATCGGGCGTTAGTATTGGTCCACCACAACTCATGGAATATCCTGTAGATCCAGTAGGTGTGGCTATAATTAGACCATCTGCCCAATAAGAATTCAAATACTCATCGTTTAAGTATGTTTCTATTGTAATCATAGAAGTGGTCTCTTTTCGGCTTACAGTAATTTCGTTCATTGCAAAAGATGTTTCGGCAAGTGTTGAGATAGCATCGTTACAATTAATACTTACCAGCGAGCGTTTGGAGATAGAATATTTCTTGTCCAACACTAATTGCATATATGCCTCCATATTGTCTTCCTGGACATTTGCTAAAAATCCTAGCCTTCCTGCATTAATGCCTAAAATAGGAATTTCTAAATTGCCAACCAGTGTTGCTGCTCTAAGTATTGTTCCGTCTCCACCAATACTGATAAGCATGTCAATATTTCTGTCTAGTTCTTTGGTGTTTTTAAATATAGAATATGTATTAGTTATGGTTTCATTTTCGAGTAAAATGCTATAAAAATGTTCTTCTATAATAATTGGAATATTGTTTTTTTCTAAAAAGGAAAAAAGTCGTTTTATAATTGGAGCAGTAGAGTTTTGATAGAATTGTCCGAATATAGCTATTTTCATTTCTTTTGCTAATAGGTTTGTTTAGAATGCATTATGTTTTTAAATTATATACTAAGGTATCTAGCAAGATATTCCGAGCGTTCCTTCAGGTTGTTTATATAGTTGTCTTCCAAATGTTCTGATATAATGTCGTATTCATATCGTCTGAATGTTTGAATAATTTCATTAATAATACCCGTTGCTATTTTGATAGTTATTTGTACTTTTTTAGCATTGCTATTGGATATAAATAATCCTAAAAGAGTGCCATTATTTCCTTCTATGATTTGAGAAATTTGCCCAAAAGAATATTCGCTAGCATTTTTTTCAACAATTAATAATGAACCAGCTTCTTTTAAAAAAGGGGTTTCGTTAAAAAATCGAATAATATCATTTATTTCATAATAACCAACATATTTATTTTCTACATTTAAAATAGGTATAATATTGCATTGGTTTTTGGCAAATTTTTCAAGAATTTCTAACCATGACGCATCAATACGAGTAAAAAAACCTTCCAAAGTATATAAATAATCGTTTATTTTCTTGGTCTCATCAAATGTTTCCGCATCTTCGCTAGAAATGTTTCCTATAAAAATCCCTTGATTTACAATAGGAAAATGACTAAATGAGGTGGTATTGAAAAAGTCTTGTAAAACACTTGTCTTTTCTAAAACTTCCAAAGGTTTAAAATCGTTGTTTATATAATCGGATAAACGTATCATAAATTGTGAAGGGATAATTTTAGGTGCAAAATAATCAAAAAATAGGATAAATTACTTATTTAAGTTTGTATTTTTGTAAAAAAATCTAGAAATTTTTAAAATAATGAATTACAACCAATGTAAATTAAGCGTAAATATTAATAAAATAGCCACTTTAAGAAATTCACGTGGAGGAAATGTTCCAGATTTATTGCAAGTAGCTACCGATGTGCAAAAATTTGGAGCACAAGGAATTACCGTTCATCCAAGACCTGACGAAAGACATATCAAATACCAAGATGTACTGGATTTGAAGCCATTAGTTAACACCGAATTTAATGTGGAAGGAAACCCAAAAGTTGCTTCTTTTGTAGAGTTAGTTTTAAAAACGAAACCAGCACAAGTTACTTTGGTTCCAGATGCAAACGATAATTTGACTTCTGATGCTGGTTGGGATACAATTAAAAACAAAGATTTTCTAACCGAAATAACACAGGAATTTCAACGCAATAATATTCGAGTTTCTATTTTTGTAAATCCAGATTTAAAAATGGTTGAAGGAGCAAAAATTACGGGAACCAACAGAATCGAATTATATACCGAAGCTTTTGCACATGAATACGGTTTAGGAAATAAAAACGCTATCGAACCTTATACAAAAGCTGCCATTTTAGCTAACGAACTGCAAATTGGCATCAATGCAGGACATGATTTGAGTTTAGATAATATTCAGTTTTTTAATCAAAATATTCCAAATTTAATGGAAGTTTCTATAGGTCATGCACTTATTTCCGAAGCTTTGTATTTAGGTTTAGATAATGTGGTGAATATGTATTTGCAGAGGTTGAAGTAGAATAGATTTTGCTAATTTCGATTTTATATTGAAAATAATTTTTCTTCAATAGACGAAAATTGCTCTTGTGAAAATTCTTCAATATTTTGATTGTTTATCAAGAATATTGAATCACAGTTTTTGAATAAAATTTCTAAAATATGGGAGGAAATAAATACAATACTTGTTTTAGATATTTCCTTAATGTAATTCATCAAAATATAATTAGACTCTAAATCCAATCCATTGAAAGGTTCGTCAAAAATATAAATGCTGTATTCTTTTTGTAAAATAGCATTGAGATATGCCTTTTTTTTCATTCCTGTCGAAAACTCTTTTACTAATTTTTCTTCATCTATGGTAAATAATGTTTTGCTAGGTTTTTCTTTAATATTTAGAAGTTTTCTATAAAATTCCGAAAACTCTTTTGCTGTAAGTTCGTCGTATATTAAAGGTTCTGTTGCACACCAAGCTATTTCGTTTTGTATAACAACTTTACTTTCATATTCTATTTTACCATCAAAAGAAGTTAAATTTTTGATACATTTAAAAAAGGTTGTTTTTCCTTGTCCGTTTTTTCCAATTATGCCATAAATCCCATTGGTCTTTAACGAAAGTTTAATATTGTTAAGCACCACTTTTTGCCCATATTTTTTATTTAAAATCTCAATATCAAGCATTTTGTGCGTTTTTTATAAAGGTTAACGATTTTTTATATAAAAATGGAGCTATTATAAATGGCGTTCCAAAATATATAGTCCCTATTGAAGCAGTAAAAGCAATTTGATGCATAAATGTGTTTTCGAAAAACGTGTATTTAAAGAGGATATTTAGAACTGGCAAAATAAATAGCAAGGGTATAAATAATAATAAATCCCAGTTCCTAAAAAGAATTATGCATGCTAAAATTGGTAAGCTAATTATAAGTGTATTCTTTAAATTAGTGATTATTTGCTGAATTAAATAACTCTTGGAAAGATAAAAACTACTTTTAATATGATCTATAGCTTCTCTATGAAAAGTAGGGAAAGTTGCAATTATTCCGGTAAGTAGCAAACTGGCTATTTTTAAATTTTCATTACCTGATTTTTCGCCCATACTATACAAGAAAACAACCAATGGAATTACTATTATTAACTTGTTTTTCCTAAAGCTAATGTGCCAAAAAGGATCGAATAATGCAAAAGGATACTTCATTTTCGTGCTAGGTATTTTAGGTAAATTTGCAATTAAAAAAAGCATACTTACAAAAGTTATTCCTAATAAATAATCTTTGTTAAAGAAAAACAGAAAGGTATATGGTAAAGTATAAATGAAATATTCTAGAAATAAAATAAATCTATAATTTTTATTTAATTTTAATAGTTCTATGTCTTTTCTGCTAAGATGATACAACACGACTTCCAGAGCAACCAACAGTAAATAATTTTTAACTTTATCAAAAACGCTATTCAAAATAAAAGGTATTAGCAAAAATGCAATCACTATAAAAAACATCGCTAAAAAATCATCTTTAGCAACCAATTTGCGAAGCCGAATTAAAAAAAGAGTTCTTATTATTTTCATTTACGATGCTAACAATTTTTTAAATTTTAAAAATAAGCTTTTTTTACAATTAAACAATTATTTTTGCTCTTTAAAATAGAATACAAAATGTTATATTCAAAAATAGAAGGAGTAGGCAAGCCATTCTTAATTCTGCACGGATTTTTAGGCATGTCAGACAATTGGAAAACACTTGCCTCAAAATATGCCGAACAAGGCTTTCAAGTACACACATTAGATTTGAGAAACCACGGAAAATCTTTCCATTCCGAATACTTTAGCTACGAAATAATGGTGCAAGATGTGGTAGATTATTGTAACTTTCATCAATTGACCTCCGTTTGTGTTTTAGGGCATTCTATGGGAGGAAAAGTAGCCATGCTTTTAGCTACAAATTACCCAGAATTAGTTAGTAAATTGATAATTGCAGATATTGGAACTAAACTCTATCCAGAACACCATCAAGTAATTTTACAAGCCCTAAATGCCGTAAATTTCACAACAAAACCATCACGTTCAGAGGTTGAAAAAATTATTTCAGAATACATTTCAGATGTCGGAATACGTCAATTTTTGCTTAAAAATTTGTATTGGCAAGAACCTGGACAACTCTCTTTTAGGTTCAATTTAGAAATACTTACCCAAAAAATTAGCGAAATTGGAAAAGCATTGCCAGACGATGCTTTTTTTGAAAAAAAAGCACTATTTTTGCGAGGCGAAAAATCGAATTATATACTAGACGCAGACTTTGAAACTATCAAAAAACATTTTCCAGAAGCAACGATACAAACAATTGAAAATGCAGGACATTGGCTTCATGCTGAAAATCCAAACGATTTTTTCAACAAAACAATCTCATTTTTAAAATTTTAAATCAAAAAAATATGAAAATTATAATACATTTGATGATTACTACAATTATTGTATTTGTACTAGCTCATTTTTTAAACGGAATAAAAGTAGATAATTTTGGCACAGCAATACTTGTTGCCATTGTAATAGGACTGTTAAACACCTTTTTAAAACCTATTTTAGTTTTTTTAACTCTACCAGTAACCATCTTAACACTTGGTTTATTTTTATTAGTAATAAACACAGGAATGGTTATAATTTGTGCAGAATTAATTCCACAATTCCACGTAAATTCCTTTTGGACAGCAATGTTGTTTAGTATTTTATTATCTATTTCACAATCCATTTTATACAAAGCAGTAGATAGAAAATAGAAAAAGTAATATATAATTGCTTGAATGCTATAAATATTGTATTTTTGCCACCCAAAATTAGAATAATAAATTTAAGAAAAACATGGATATCAGAAGAATTGCAATTAACAACGTAACAGAACTATTAGAAATCGAAATTGTACACGCAGATTACAAAGGGCAAGTGGCAAAACGCATCAACGAAAAAATGCCATTAGCAACTGTAAAAGGATTTCGTAAAGGTGCAGTCCCTAAAGATCTTGTAGAAAAACAATACGGAAAAGCAATTAAACAAGAAGAAGTGAAAAAAGTGGTAGATTTAGCCATAGAACGCTTTGTTGCAAATGAAAGATACAGCCTTTTAGGAACGCCAATAGCAATAGAAAAGGAAATTTTTAATTGGGAACAAGAAAATTTAACCTTTCAGTTCGAAATAGGAATTGTTCCTAAATTTGAAATAAATCTAGACGAACAAACACCGGTTACTAAATATGTAGTTTCGGCAGATGACTCAATTATAGAGGAGCAAGTGGTTAGAATTCAGAAGCAATTCGGAACAACAAATGCCACAGAAACAATAACTAAAAATACCGAAGTAACAGCTACTTTTATAAACGAAGATGCAGGGATAAATGCAAAACAAATCTTTGAAATATCTATATTCAAAGAAGAAACACAAGCACTTTTCTTAAACAAAAAAGTAAATGAAACACTAACCATTGCAACAGATCAACTTTTTGAAGAAGACGAGCAAATGCTACAGTTTTTAGATCAAGATACTTTAGATGTAGTTGTGAATCTTGAAGTAAACATACTTGAAATAAACAATGTAGAACCAGCAAATCTTGACCAAGAATTATTTGATAAACTTTTTGGAGAAGGGAATGTAGCTACACTAGAGGAATTGAAAGAAAAAATTAAACAAGATGCCGAATCACAATTTCAGTTGCAAGCAGAACAAAAACTAGAAGACGATGTAATTTCTGCACTTATAGAAAACACAAAATTTGACCTTCCAAAAGATTTCTTAATAAAATGGATGCAAAATTCTGGTCAAAAAAAATTGAACCTTGAGGAAGCAACAGTCGAATATAATCGCTCTGAAAATGGACTACGTTTTCAATTAATAGAAGGAAAAGCATATTCTCAAATAGATGTAAAAGTTAATTTTGAAGAACTTAAGAGCTTTACTGCAAATGCAATACGTCAGCAAATGGCACAATTTGGACAACAAAACCCTACCGAAGCAGAAGTAGATGCAATTGTTGCTAGAGTTTTAGCTAACCAAGAGGAAGTGCAAAAACTTACACAGCAAGTAAGCAAGCAGAAACTTGTAAAAGCAATAGTAGAAAAAGCAAATCCAGTAACAAAAGAAGTAACCTATAATCAATTTGTAGCTGAAATATACGGGAAATAAAAATATAAAACGTATCTTTGATATATTTTAATAGCTATTTACTTTTTGTAATTTGTTGAGGATATTTAATTTTTATCGATTTAAAAACGATTTTTTTTTCGAAAATTAGTGATTTAAAGATAAAATAAAAGGTTTTAATTGCTATTTTTTTAAATAAAAGATTATTCAAAAACTTTAGATAATAATATAATGAATTACGGAAAAAACCCGAAGGCACAGCTCGAACAAACAAAGGAATTTAAAAAATTTGCGACCAAACATCAAGGAGTAAATGCAATGTATTACGATAAAATAATTGCAGCCATGAGTCCAACAAACATGACACCTTACATTATAGAAGAACGACAGTTAAATGTATCACAATTGGACGTTTTTTCAAGATTAATGATGGATAGAATTATTTTTCTAGGTACAGGAATAGACGATCAGATAGCAAATATTGTACAAGCACAATTACTTTTCTTAGAAAGTGCCGATGCGAGCAAAGACATACAAATATACCTAAACTCTCCTGGAGGAAGCGTTTATGCAGGACTAGGAATTTACGATACCATGCAATACATAAAACCAGATGTTGCAACAATATGTACAGGAATGGCAGCTTCCATGGGGGCAGTTTTACTATGTGCAGGAGCAGCTGGAAAACGCTCTGCTTTGCCACATTCCAGAGTAATGATACACCAGCCATCTGGTGGAGCTCAAGGTGTAGCAACAGACATGGAAATTAACTTGCGTGAAATGCTAAAACTGAAAGACGAACTGTACAACATAATAGCACACCACTCTGGACAAACTTTTGATAAAGTGCATCAAGACTCTGAAAGGGATTATTGGATGATTGCAGATGAAGCAAAAAATTATGGCATGATTGATGAAGTGTTAAGGAGAGAAAAATAGTCAATATAAATTTGGCTAACCAAGATATTAAATTGCGAAATGAAAAAAGAAATATTAGAATGCTCTTTCTGTGGACGAAAAAAATCGGAAACAAGTTTGCTCATTGCAGGTATAAATGCACACATTTGTGATAAATGTATAGAACAAGCTCATGGAATTGTGCTCGAAGAATTAAAATCTGGGACTTTGCCTAAAAGCATTACTGATTTAATTTTAAGAAAACCAATAGAAATAAGAGAATTTCTTGACCAATATATTATTGGGCAAGATCAAACAAAAAAAGTAATTGCAGTTGCCGTATATAATCACTACAAACGATTAATGCAGCAATCTATAAATGATGAGATTGAAATTGAAAAATCTAACATACTTATTGTAGGGCAAACAGGAACTGGAAAAACTCTTGTAGCTAAAACAATTGCCAAAATGCTTGACGTGCCTTTAGCAATTGTAGATGCAACAGTTTTAACCGAAGCAGGATATGTAGGAGAAGATGTGGAAAGCATTTTGACCAGATTGCTTCAAGCAGCCGATTATGATGTTGCCAAAGCAGAAAGAGGAATTGTATTTATTGATGAAATTGATAAAATTGCACGCAAAGGAGATAATGCATCTATAACCAGAGATGTTTCGGGAGAAGGTGTGCAACAAGCATTGTTAAAACTATTAGAAGGTACAGTAGTAAATGTTCCTCCAAAAGGAGGTAGAAAGCATCCAGATCAAAAATTTGTGGAAGTAAATACCCAAAATATTTTATTTATTGCAGGTGGTGCTTTTGATGGAATAGACCGTGTAATCTCTAAACGTCTTAATAGACAGGCAGTTGGATATAATACTTCTAAAAATCATGATGCTATTGATAAAGATAATTTATTGCAATACATTATCCCTAAAGATATAAAAGATTTTGGTCTAATTCCAGAAATTATAGGACGACTTCCAGTATTAACGCACATGGATCCATTGGATAAAGAAACTCTAAGAGCAATTTTGACACAGCCTAAGAATGCACTTATCAAGCAATATCAAAAATTATTTTTGATGGATGATGTGCAATTTACTATCACTGACGATGCTTTAGATTATATTGTAGATAAAGCATTAGAATATAAATTAGGTGCCAGAGGACTGCGTTCGCTTTGTGAAGCAATTCTTACAGATGCTATGTATGATTTGCCTAGTTCTTTAGACAAAGAATTAGAAATTGATAAAAATTATGTGCATGAGGCTCTAACTAAAAATTTATTGAAGAGATTAGAAATAGCTTCCTAGGTTAAAACTATTTCCATTTTTTACAATCAAGGTTTAAAATGTTTTGGATTATATAGTATTAAAAAAGGTTGTACTATATAATCTAAAATATTTTTATAAAATGTCTAAACTTCCTTTTCCTTCCCGAATAACTTCTGGTTCATGACCAGATAAATCGATAATTGTGGAGCCTACATTATCTCCATAACCACCATCAATAACCACATCTACCAAGTTTTGCCATTTTTCAAAAATAAGTTCTGGATCAGTGGTATATTCTATCACATCATCATCATCATGAATGGAAGTAGAAACAATAGGATTGCCTAACATTTTCACTATTTCTAGTGCAATAGCATTATTTGGAACTCGAATTCCTACCGTGGTTTTCTTTTTAAATTCTTTTGGCAGATTATTATTTCCAGGGAGAATAAAAGTATAGGGTCCTGGTAAAGCGCGTTTCAGAATTTTAAATGTAGAGGTATCTATTTGTTTTACATAATCGGAGATATTACTCAAATCGTAGCAAACAAAAGAAAAATTGGCTTTTTCTAGTTTGATTCCTTTAATTTTTGCGATTTTTTCTAAGGCTTTGGTATTGGTAATATCACAACCAAGTCCGTAAACTGTATCGGTTGGATATATAATAAGACCGCCTTCTTTAAGAATTTTTACTACTCTAGCAATTTCCTTTTCGTTGGGATTTTCTGGATATATTTTGATGAATTGCGACATTTTTATTTAAAATTTTTGAATTTAGATTTCATAGAAACCTAATTACTACTTAATTTTACAATTGCAAAGTTACGTTTTTATTTTAATCATTGATAGGCAAGAGCAATCATCATCATCATCGTGGCTATAACAAGGTTTAGTTTTTCTTCTTTATAAAGTACGGTACTATATTTCACTACAACTTGGTAGCCAACCCACCAAAAAGGTAAATTAGTAAAACTTGTCCAATGCCACAAATCGGGAACAAAATAATAGAAAAAGTATTCTTGAAATAAAGCAAATGCCAAGAAATTAAAAAGCAGTTCTAAGACTAATAAAAAAAGAGATTCTTTCACAAAGGAAACGATAGCACTTGAATTCTCTTTTTTGTTTAAAGTATAGTTTTTATGAAAACAAATGTAAACTGCAGCATTTCCCCACATTATAGGTCCGTAGGAAGACGTAATTCCGTGATGAATTGGTAAAATTCTATATTCCCAAATTGGGGAGTGAAAAAGCCATTCGATGACTTTGAATAAAAATAATTCGCCAAACATTCCAAACCAAGAACCAAAAAGGAAGTAACTCGTTATTAATCGCCAATCGATTATTATATTTTTACGGGTTGCCATTTTGTACCATAGATACAATGGAATGTATTGTAAAACAGTAAATAAGATAATTTTAAAACCAAATACTATATCCATAGCTATCTAAATTTTGCTTTAACCAATCACGTCCAATTTTGCAAAACGTAGCAATAATTTTTTAATGCCGCCAACTTCAAATCTAATTTCTGCTTTTTTGTCGGCTCCAACACCTTCTAAGTTGAGGACTTCTCCTTTTCCGAAGCGTTCGTGCATGACAATATTTCCTGCAACCAATTTATTATCAAACAAATTCGCATTAGTCGAACCTGAATTGTTTGAAACGGATTTTAATTTTCGGATATTAATGTCTGATTTGGGTTCGTTGTCCGTAATGTATTTAGGTGGAGTTCCAGCCAAAGGTTTATTTAATCGTAATTTTGATTTATCTACATCGCCAAAAATATCATGGTCTATTTGTGGTTTGTATCTGTAGTTTGTTTCTGGAGGAGTAAGATATTCTAAATATTCACTATCTATCTCTTCTATAAATCTGGAAGGCTCGCTATCTGTGAGTTTTCCCCAGCGGTAACGCGATTGTGCATAGGTTAAGTATGCTTGATGTTCCGCACGTGTTAAGGCTACATAAAACAGTCTTCGTTCTTCTTCTAGCTCACTTCTGGTACTCATACTCATGGCACTTGGAAACAAATCTTCCTCCAATCCAACAATAAAAACAGTAGGGAATTCTAGTCCTTTGGCTAAGTGAATGGTCATTAAAGCAACTCTATCATCGTCTGTTGTATCTTTGTCTAAATCGGTTGCCAATGCTACATCTTCTAAAAATTCTGATAATGCACCACGAGCTCCATCTACTTCTTGCTGTCCGTCTGTAAAATCTTTAATACCATTTAATAGTTCTTCTATGTTTTCTATTCGTGCAATTCCTTCTGGTGTTCCATCTTTTTTTAGTTCTTGTAAATAGCCTGTTTTTTTGGCAACATGATCGGCAAGATAAAAGGCATCTTGTGTTTCATTTATTACCTGAAAACTTTTAATCATTGTTACAAAATCTAGTAATTTTGTTTTGGTACCAGAATTTAATTTTAAATCAATCTTGTCAATAACTTCCATTACTTCAAAAATGGAACGCTTGTAATGATTGGCAGCAATAGTTAGTTTTTCGACTGTTGTGTCTCCAATTCCTCTTGCGGGATAGTTTATAATTCGTATTAAGGCTTCTTCATCTTTTGGGTTGATAACCAATCGTAAATAGCACAAAATATCTTTTATTTCTTTTCTTTGGTAGAAGGATAATCCTCCAAATATTCTATATGGAATGTCTCGTTTTCTTAATGCATCTTCCATAGCACGAGATTGTGCATTGGTACGATAAAGTATTGCAAATTGGTTGTTTTTCATTTGGTTAGTCATTTTTTGTTCCCAAATGGTTGCAGCTACAAATCTTCCTTCGTCATTGTCTGTAATACTTCTATTTATTTTTATTTTATGTCCTGAATCGTTTGCTGTCCAAACAATTTTGTCCAATTTTGTTTTGTTTTTTTCAATAATAGAGTTTGCAGCTTCTACAATATTTTTAGAGGAGCGATAGTTTTGTTCCAATCTATATAATTGTACATTATCATAATCTTTTTGAAAATTTAAAATATTATTAATATTTGCCCCTCTAAATCCATAGATACTTTGTGCATCATCACCAACCACACAAATATTTTGAAATTTATCGGATAATGCTCTTACTATTAAATACTGCGAATGGTTTGTATCTTGGTACTCATCAACTAGTATGTATCTAAATCTGTTTTGGTATTTCATTAAAACTTCTGGAAATCGAGTAAGAAGTTCATTGGTTTTTAGTAGTAAATCGTCAAAATCCATTGCACCAGCTTTAAAACAGCGTTCTACATAATTTTGATAAATTTCTCCTATTCGAGGTTTTTTGCTCATTGCATCTGCTTCTTGCAATTCGGGATTGTTAAAGTATGCTTTTACGGTAATTAGACTATTTTTGTAGGAGGATATTCTGCTAAAAACTTGTTTCGGTTTATAGATATCTTTATCTAATTGCATTTCTTTAATTATTGCACCTAATAATCGGACAGAATCTTGCGAATCATAAATAGTAAAATTAGATGGATAGCCTAACTTATCCGATTCTGATCGTAAAATTCTTGCAAAAACGGAGTGAAATGTTCCCATCCAGAGATTTTTAGCTTCTGCATTGCCAACTATCTCTGCAATACGTTTTTTCATTTCCCGTGCTGCTTTGTTTGTAAAGGTTAGTGCAAGTATGCTAAAGGAATCTATTCCTTGGTGCATTAAATTAGCAATTCTTACCGTAAGTACCCTTGTTTTTCCAGAGCCTGCACCTGCTATTACAATCATTGGTCCGTCTTTTTGGAGTACGGGAGCTTGTTGTGCTTCGTTTAATTGGCTAATGTATTTTTGCATAATAAATATAAAGGTTTAAAAACACCATTTTTAAGCGGAAATTTGAGCAAATTTACGATAGTATATTTAAAAAAAAAATTAATCAGGAATAAGGAGTTTTTGACTTTTTAGATAGTCTAATGCCAATCGTCCTTCGTTAAATAATACGTCTAGAATGCTTAAATTGTTTAAAAATCCGTGCTTATTATGAAATACTTGTGTGTAAGATTCAAATTGGTTGGGATCTTTTTTTCCATTTGCCAAAACTCTAAAATCTTTATAATTTGGAACTTCATGAAAATATTCTGATGTTTTGTTTATTGGAAGATTTATTTTTAAACATTTACTAACTATTTCGATGGTTTCAAAATTTAAATCTAACAAAAAATTATATTTTTTTGTAAAAACAGGCATGATTGTGTCTTCATAATACTCAAAAAAAGGAGAAGTTCTATAAGCAGATTCTAAAGAGCCAAAATGTTGTTTTTGCCAATTAAACGCAGTTTCTATTCTTACATCTTTTGTCATTTGTCTGCTATTTGAGCTTTTAACTGGGACATTTAAAAGTTGTATTCCGTTTGGACTGTAAATGTATGTTCTGTTTCGGTTAGTTTGTTTTTGAAAATTATCTTCTACTTCAAATATTATAGCATCAGATTGTGTTATTGCAACAAAGTGACTAATAGAAGGGAAATAAGTTGAATATAAAATACAATTCATAATCTTTGTTAGATAGTCTAGAAATTATTTTTTTCTTTTTCTAAAATAATCAAATCCGAACCAGATTACTAGTAAAACAAGAAAATACTTAAAATATGAAACGGGTTGTCCGTCTCCATTAACAGTGCTAAATAGTCTATCCCATCTTATTTTGTCTAATGCTTGTGACCATGGCAAGTTTGGGTCCAAACTAAACCAAATAAATACAGGCTTTCCAACCACATGGTCAAAGGGTACAAATCCCCAATACCTGCTATCTTCAGAATTATGACGGTTGTCTCCCATCATCCAATAGTAGTCTTGTTGAAAGGTGTAGTTTGTTACAGGCTTGTCGTTTAGATAAATCTTACCTCCTTTTTCTTCTAATTTGTTACCTTCATAAACAGTAATTAAGCGTTTGTAAAAAGGTAAGGTTTCTTTGTTTAAAACAACAGTTTTTCCTGCTTTAGGGATGTAAATAGGCCCTAAATTATCTTTATTCCATTTTTGATTATGAGGGAAAATAGCATTGTCTGGGGTTGTATCTACATTGCGAGTGACTGATTTTATAAAAGAATTTTTTCGTAGAGTATTTGCCGCATCTTCTGTGATGGCAGAAAAATAATAGGTATTTTCTCCAATTGGATAAATGCCATCCGTAATTTGCAAATCTTGCATTATGTATTTAGCATCAAATGGGGAACCATCAGTAACAACAGTATAAGAGTATTGTGGCTTTGCTCTTTCGGGCAATGCTAATTTTTTGTTATTAATATATACATCGCCATTTTTTATCGATAAATTATCACCAGGAATGCCTTGGCATCTTTTTACGTAATTAGAGCGTTTATCCATTGGTTTGTCCACATGTCTCTTTAAGGCATCTCTAAATTGATAAACCGTATCTGCAGGCCAGTTAAAAACAACAATGTCATTGTGCTTTATTTTTTCTAAACCAGGCAATCTAAAAGAGGGTAGTTGTGGAAAATTAATATACGATTTTGTATTAATTATAGGAATACTATCATGTACCATTGGCAAGGCAACAGCAGTTTTAGGAGTTCTTGCACCGTAATGAAACTTGCTTACAAACAAGAAATCGCCTACTAATAAGGATTTCTCTAATGAGGAAGTTGGAATGTTAAATGGTTGTAAAATATAACCATGCACAAGTGTTGCTACTACTATTGCATATAATAAGGAACTTATGGTATCTCCTGTTTTAGTGGTTGCAACCAAACTTCGGTCTCTTTTGTAAGTTACATTTTCAAAATAATTAATGTAATATATATAAAATCCAAAGGTAATAACTCCTAATATAGTATCTTTTGTAGAATTTTTGCCAAAGCTTCGTAATGTTTCTACCCAAACTACAATAAACATAATAAGATTCACAATTGGTACAAACAACAAGGCTGTCCACCAAGTTGGTCTGTTAATTATTTTCATTAATATAATAGCATTGTAAATAGGAATTGCTGCTTCCCATGATTTTCTACCTGCTTTTTCGTATAATTTCCATGTCCCTAAAAAGTGAACTACTTGTAAGACTAAGAAAAACGTAAACCATTGTAATAGTGTCATAAATAAAATTAATTTGTGAATTAAATAATTTAAAAAATTAAATAATTCGTGATTTTTAATATTTTAATAGTCAATAATAAATCATTTAATGAGAATAATCATTATTCAACTTACTAATTGCTATATTTTTTACTGTAATGAAAGAACATCTTGCATTTCAAAAACTCCTTTTTTGTTTTGCAACCATTCTGCTGCAATAATTGCTCCAAGAGCAAAACCTTCACGGCTATGAGCGGTGTGCTTTATTTCTATTTGATCTACTTCAGAATCGAAATAAACACTGTGTGTTCCAGGTACATTTTCAATTCTTTTAGCAGTAATTGGTATCTGATTGTTTGTTGTGTTTTCTAAACGCCAACTTGTATAATTAGAATTTTTAATAATATTATTTGCAATAGAAATTGCGGTACCACTAGGGGAATCTAGTTTTTGTGTATGATGGATTTCCTCTATCGAAACTTTATAGTCTTGAAAATTTGCCATTATTTTAGACAAATAAGTGGTAAGTTGTAAAAATATATTAACACCCAAACTAAAATTTGAAGCATATAAAAAACTTCCATTTTTTAATTTACAATAAGAAGCAACTTCGTCATATTTCGAAAGCCAACCAGTAGTGCCACAAATTATGGGTATATTTGTATCTAAGCATTGCATGATGTTATTAACTGCACTATTTGGAGTACTAAAATCAATAGCGACATCTGCATTTTCAAGTCCTTTATAGCTAGAATCACTAGATTTTCTTAACACAATTTCATGTCCTCTTTGCAAAGCAATTTTGTCTATTACTTTTCCCATTTTCCCGTAACCTAAAAGTGCTATTTTCATTAAAAATTATAGTTTAAAGTAATGCCAAGGTTTTGCGAATAATTTTGACTATTTTGGTAAATATCTGGACGTAAGGTTAAATTGCCATTTACATTAAATTGTTTTAAATGTCCATCTACATTTGCATCTACAATGTTTAAAATATATAATGCAACGGTTATTAGCAAGGATAAATCTTTTTGTCTTTGAAACTGTTTTTGAGCATCTATTAATTTACTTTCGGTTAAATATATATTTCCATTCTGACCATTAAAATCATCGGTACTAGACGTTCCTAACAACAAACGTTCTTTGTATGCATCTCTGTACAAATTGTATTTATTTTTGTTCCAAGAGTAGGCATAAATTCCTGTTCCTATTGCTGCATAGACCAGTGGTATTTTCCAATATTTTTTGTTATAAGCCTGTCCTAGACCAGGTAATAATGCGGAGTAAAAAGCTGCTTTTGCTGGTGCAAGTAAGTCTGCTTTTACAGAAATGGTATCTACTGCAACGAGTTTTATTTCTTCTTGTCCATAAATGGGGAAAAAATTAAAAACAGAAAACGTTATTATGTAGAAAAAGAATTTCACTTATTATTGTATCAATTTTAAAATTCGTGCAAAATCTTGTTCCGAATTAAAAGGAATTGTTATTTTTCCTTTGCCATTCATAGCAACTTTTACTTCTACTTTTGTACCAAAATAATCATTAAAATGTTTTTTTTCTAGAGCATCAATTTCAAAGGAAGTAACTTTTTGTAGAGTGTTTTCATGGGTAGAAGTGCTTTTCAGGCTTTCTTGATAGTTCTTTACTAATGCTTCTGTTTCTCTAACCGAAAGATTTTGGCTAACTATTTTTTGATAAATACTAGTTTGTATTTCCTGATTTTCTATATTTATGATAGCTCTACCATGTCCCATGCTGATAAAGCCGTCTCGAATACCTGTTTGTATAATTGGATCTAATTTTAGCAACCGAAGATAATTAGCAACCGTAGAGCGTTTTTTTCCAACTCTATCGCTCATTTGTTCTTGTGTAAGTTGTATTTCGTCTATTAGTCTTTGGTAAGATAGTGCAATTTCTATTGGATCTAGGTCATGGCGTTGAATATTTTCTACCAATGCCATGGTTAAAGACTCGTTATCGTCTGCCAATCGGATATAGGCAGGCACGGTCTTTAAACCAATAATTTTAGAAGCACGCAATCTACGTTCTCCAGATATTAATTGGTACTTGTTAAATTCTGTTTTTCTAACGGTAATTGGCTGAATAACCCCAAGTTCTTTAATAGAAGTTGCTAATTCTTGCAACGATTCTTCGTTAAAATTTGTTCTAGGCTGAAACGGATTTATTTCAATTGCATCAATTTCTAGTTCGATAATGTTTCCTACCACTTTATCGGCATTTTTGTCTTTAATAGACGATATATCATTAGTTGGGTCTTTCAATAATGCCGAAAGTCCACGTCCCATAGCCTGTTTTTTTGCTAGTGC
The DNA here is from genome assembly GCA_022730285.1 of Flavobacterium psychrophilum. Classification (GTDB taxonomy): domain Bacteria; phylum Bacteroidota; class Bacteroidia; order Flavobacteriales; family Flavobacteriaceae; genus Flavobacterium; species Flavobacterium psychrophilum_C. The sequence continues at coordinate 3,800 of DZCQ01000014.1, read as the reverse complement.
CATATTTTAGTTAGCATTTTTTTTAATTATTTCCTGAGCCAAACTTAAATAGTTAGTTGCTCCTTTGCTAGTTGCATCGTAGTTAATAATACTTTCACCATAACTAGGTGCTTCACTTAATTTTGTATTTCTTTGGATAATAGTTTCAAAAACCATATTGTTAAAATGTTTTTGAACTTCTTCTACCACCTGATTGGACAATCTAAGTCTAGAATCATACATGGTTAGTAGCAATCCTTCAATGTCTAAATCTGGATTGTGAATTTTTTGTACACTTTTAATAGTGTTTAGCAATTTTCCTAAACCTTCTAATGCAAAATACTCACATTGAATAGGAATAATTACCGAATTTGCTGCGGTTAAAGCATTTAAGGTTAATAGTCCTAACGATGGTGCACAATCTATAATAATATAGTCGTATTTATCTATAATAGAGTTTAATGCTTGTTTTAGCATATATTCTCTATTTTCTTTATCTACAAGTTCAATTTCTATGGCCACAAGGTCTATGTGGGCAGGAATTACATCTACATTTGGAGAACTACTTTTTACAACAGCTTCTTCTGGTGTATTGCTATGTTCTAATATTTGGTAGGTTCCTATTTCTACATTTTCTACATCAATACCTAAGCCAGAAGTAGAATTTGCCTGTGGATCTGCATCAATAAGAAGTACTTTTTTTTCTAAAGCCCCTAAAGATGCCGCTAGGTTAATTGATGTGGTTGTTTTGCCTACTCCACCTTTCTGATTAGCAATTGCAATGATTTTACCCATTTTTTTAAATTGATTTTTGAGGTGTAAAAGTACAATTAATTATGAATTTTAAAAATCTAATTAACTACAATTTAATATTTTTTTCAATTTGTTTTGTTTCTAGAAGTTTAACGGAATGTTTTTTCCTTTTTTACAAAATAATTCCAAACAATAGATTTTGTGTGGAAATAATTTTTCTTTTGCTTTGAACCTCTTTTTTTGTAAAATTTTAAAAAATCACGATACAAGCAATAATGTGCTTGGAGTATTGTTAGCATTAATTTTATTTCTCCTTGTAGCAAAAAGCGTATTCCAGCAATACCATCAAGACACATTCTAGTAAAAAGGGTTTGTAAGAGCTGCTTTTGTGGCAAGTTTTTTACTAGCATGTACAAAGAATTTCTGAAATTTAAAAATGTTTTATGTGGATTACTTTTACTTAATGTAGCCCCTCCAACATGATAAACAACGGATTGTGAGGTGTATTTTATTTTATAACCAAGGTTAAAAGCTCTCCAACACAAATCGATTTCTTCTTGATGGGCAAAAAAATCATCATCAAAACCTTTTAAAGTTCTGTAAATTTCTTTTCTGATAAAAAAACAAGCACCCGAAGCCCAAAAAATTTCTTTTTCATCCTCATATTGATACAAATCTTTTTCTATGGTATCAAAAATGCGACCTCGACAAAAAGGAAAGCCATATTTGTCAATAAATCCACCAGCAGCACCAGCATATTCAAAATAATCTTTGTTCTTGAAATCTAAAATTTTGGGTTGAATAATTCCAATTTCAGGTTGATTTTCAAAAATGGATAGGATTGGAGCAAGCCAGTTTTGGGTAACTTCAATATCAGAATTTACAAGTCCATAGTATTCTTCTTCCACTTGTTGCATTGCTTGGTTGTAGCCTTCTGCATAGCCATAATTTTGTTTGTTTTGAATGATTTTTACTGTAGGAAAATTGGCTTTTAAAACAGCAATAGATTCGTCTGTGGAAGCATTATCTACAACATAAATTTGTGCTTCATTAGAAAATAAAATGACTGTTGGCAAGAATTGTTCTAACAATTTTGCTCCATTCCAATTGAGTAAAACAATGGCTATTTTTTTCAAATTTGGAGTGACTTAATTTTTTTTAATAATTTAGTTTTTGTTTGATTTCTTTCTACTGAAAATGAGTTTGAATTTTCATCTGCTATTTCTAATAATTCAATAGCTTTGGATATATAATTTTGATTTTCTATTACAGTGTTTGAGTTTATTGAACTTATCTCTATAAATATTTCTGCTAATTTTTCTAAATGATTTTCATTGAAATTGAATTTTTGTAAATAGCTTTTCAATTCATATTTTGAAAGTAATTTGAATTTATTTATATTAAAATTTAATTCATTAGTAAGTTCATTTGAAACTAATTTTTCAGCATCTAGTTCATTTCCGCCAGATTTTAATACTAAAATGTTGATAAGTAATTTCTTTAAAAAAAAACTCAATTGTTCAATTTGATTTTGTAAATAATCTTTCTGCTCCATGATTTTTAAGTATAATTAGGTAAGCTCTCTAAAAAAGAGTACTTTTCGTTTTCAAAATCCATTTGGCAAAAATAATGTTTTAATCCGTTTGTAACCATTAAATATTGTGCTTTTAAAACTAAATTATATCTTGCAATTTGATCAAAATTTTCTTGTGTAATAGATATATTTGTTGCCTTGCACTCTACAAGTAAAAAAACAGTACCATCGGGTTTGAAAACTACAATATCGTATCTTTTGGTTAAATTGTTGATTTTTATTGCTTTTTCTACATTTATATAAGCTTTTGGATACTTTTTCTCTTCTAATAAAAATCGTACCACATGTTGTCTTACCCATTCTTCTGGCGTAAGAATTATAAACTTTTTTCGTATTTCATCAAAAATAGCTACTTTATTTTCACTATTTTTGAAGCGAAAATTAAATTTTGAAAACTGAAGTTCTTGCATAAAGCAAAGGTAATTTCTAATATACAAATAAACAAATAAATATTTTGGACGAAGTAGCAAAAATTATTAAAGAAATTACAGATGGAAATATAAAGCCTATTTATTTTTTAATGGGCGAAGAGCCATATTATATTGATAAACTAGCAGAATACATAGAACAAAATGTTTTGCAAGAACACGAAAAAGATTTTAATCAGACCATTCTTTATGGACGAGATGTAACCATCGACGAGATTATTGGCACTTCAAAAAGATATCCAATGATGGCAGATAAACAAGTAGTTATCGTAAAAGAAGCTCAGGAATTAATACGAACTATTGATAAGTTAGAATCGTATGTAGAAAATCCACAAGAAACTACGGTTTTAGTTATATGTTACAAATATAAAACACTAGATAAACGAAAAAAAATCACTAAATTATTAGAAAAAAAAGGAATTGTTTTTGAAAGTAAGAAATTATACGAAAACCAAGTAAATGATTGGCTTAAACGAGTTTTACAAGGCAAAAAACTGCAAATAGACGCAAAAGCTGCAGCAATGTTAGTAGATTTTCTTGGAACCGATTTGAGCAAAATTGCTAATGAAATAGACAAGTTAGCCATAGTTTTGCCAGCAGGAAGTACCATTACTCCTGAAATAATAGAAGAGAATATAGGTTTTAGTAAAGATTATAATGTATTTGAATTTAGAAAAGCAATTGGCGAAAAAAATCAATTAAAAGCTTATAAAATAGCAAATTATTTTGCAAATAATCCAAAAGAAAATCCGATGGTTTTGATAACAACTCAGATATTTAGTTTTTTTTCGCAAATATTGTTATATCATGGCTTAAAGGACAAAAATCCCAAAAATGTTGCTTCTGTTTTAAAAATAAATCCGTATTTTATGAAAGATTATGATATTGCTTTACGGAATTATCCAATGCGAAAAGTAAGTCAAATAGTAGCTATCTTGCACGATATTGACATAAAAAGTAAGGGAGTAGGGGCAAATGCAATGACACAATCTGATTTGTTAAAAGAAATGTTAGTCAAAATTTTTAATTAATTTTTAATAAATACT
>DZCQ01000035.1:17627-19468 GCA_022730285.1 Flavobacterium psychrophilum | reverse complement strand
CTATTTGTAGCTCCAATAGCTGGTGTAAAAGTTCCAGCAGGGGCATTAAAAATACCACCACTTCCAGACGATTGACTCCATATCCCACCTGCATCTTCTCCTGTTATCAAACTGCTTAATAAAATTGTTGTGGTATTAGAGTCACACGCAACTGTTGTACCATCTGTTCCTGCATTTGGTTGCGAATAGATAGTAACAGATGTATTTGCTTGGGTTGGAGGGCAACCAGCTGTTAAAGAAGCTACAGAATAATTAACGATATATGTTCCTGGTGTGCTTGTATTTGGAATAATTACTCCTGTTGAGGAATTTAATGTTAAACCAGTGCTAGAAGAATATGTGCCTCCAGTATATGCACCAGTTCCAGTAATATTTACTGTTTTAGGAAGAACATCACTAATACAAAAGGGTGTTGCATAACTTATAGCAGCAGTAGCAGGTACACAGTTTGTAGCAATACAACTTTGGGAACTAGAGTTAAAGCAACTTCCTGCTGGACCTATTGGTGTTATAGTAATTAAGACAGTATCTCCAGGACTTAGACTAGTTACACTATAAGTGAGTATATTTCCAACTGCACCCACATTTACAATAGGATTTGCATTTATTTGATACGAAACAGAATAATTTGTAGCACCAGTAACTACAGTCCAATTAAATTGAATTGAACTTGTAGTGGTTATACCACAATTAACAGTGGTAGAAAGTACAGGATTAATGGTAACTGTGCTACTTGTACTATAAGCAGGACAAGTGGCACTTGCAGGAATATCATAAGTAACGGTATAATTAACTCCTGTTATACTAGAACTTGGAATTATTGCACCTGTGGAACCATCTAATGTTAAACCTACAGGTGTAGATGTATATGTTCCTCCAGCAGTAAGTGTAGTAGTGTTCGGTAATTGAGCAGTTGTTATGTTTGCACAATATGGGGAACTAGGATAATTAAATGTACCAGATGGAGAAGCAGTTGTGTTTAATGTAAAAGATCTAAAATTGGTACAACCCGTGGTGTTTTGATCCTCAATTTGAACCCAAATTTGTTCTCCAGCACCAGCACTACTATAATTAGTTAAAGTAGCATTTGGAATAATTGGACCACTTGCAGCACCAACATGATAAGTAAAGACAAAATCTGATGGCGAGGCACCATTTAGCATATATCCATTTTGATCAATATTAAAATTGTATGGAGCTGCTCCTGTTGCACATATAGTTAGTGGCAAAGGATCTCTTACTGGAAGTGCTGCTTCGGGACCTACAGTTTCTGTATCTTGCAAGATAACTGTACTGCCATCACATTGTGTATAAGTTGCCACTGCAGTATATACAGTCGAAGTAGTAGGGCAAACTGTGATAGGATTCACATCGGTAGTACCAGCAATAGGATTGCCATTTGCTAACCATGTAAGTACGGTGTTTGAAGCACCAGTTTGTGCAGGAGTAAAACGCCAAGCTTCGTTTGTAGTTGACCAAGAACCAGTGTTTCTTCCAGGGGGAACTACAGCTTGTGCACCATTAGTATTGATAACTCCCACAACACCAGCACCATCTATGGCATTCCAAGTACAGGTAGGAACAACTATATTTCTTCTGCTAATTAATACATCTATTACATTTGTTGCCTCATACAATATAATTTGGGAGGTTTGTAAACCAGACGATACACATTCTGACCCACCTGAGAATAATGGCAATTCGTTGAAATTGGCAATAAATACTCTATTTGGAGCTGTTCCAGCTACATAATAGTTTACATTTTGTACTGATGGATTGGTTACAGGAGGAGCTTTGATATTGGTGTCTTGATATACTCCAAAAATTGCATTTTTAATAGG
>DZCQ01000035.1:0-17527 GCA_022730285.1 Flavobacterium psychrophilum | reverse complement strand
AGTGGTTGGTCTATACTAATTTGTAAATTTTGTGCTATACCAAAACTATACAGAAAAAACAGAAATGTTATAAAAATATTTTTTTTCATAATTGTTTGAATTATTTTTATTCAGCTTTGTAAATTAGTTTAAAATTAACGATTTATGCTAAATATTGCTATTATTTTAATTGGTTTTAAAAGAGGTTAAATTTAAGAAAATATTAAGTAATTCCTAACAATTTGTAAATATTTTTTTCAAAATTTGATTTTTAAAGTTATATTTTATTACTTATATTTGCAAATAATAAATTTTAAGAATTGCAACAAACTCTAATTTAATGACTAATAATAACGATTTGCACGACGAAATAGGAGATAATCATATAGCAACATCTGCAAAAAATCCAATAAGAGAAGATGCATTTTCTCTTTCTGATGCGGAGAAAATAGAACGGATAAAAAAAGATGTAAATAGTATTTTACAAACATTAGGAATGGATTTAACAGACGATAGCCTTTCTGGAACTCCAAACAGAGTGGCAAAAATGTTTGTAAATGAAATATTTGGAGGATTAAATCCGGCTAAAAAACCAAAAGCATCTACCTTTGAAAATAATTATAAATATGGTGAAATGCTTGTAGAGAAAAATATTGTTTTGTACTCCACTTGCGAACATCATTTATTACCAATAGTAGGAAGAGCACATGTGGGCTATATTTCTAACGGAAAAGTAATTGGACTTTCCAAAATGAATAGAATTGTAGAATATTATGCCAAAAGACCACAAGTACAAGAAAGATTAACCATGCAAATTGTGCAAGAAATGCAGTTAGCACTTGGTACAGAAGATGTTGCTTGTGTGATAGATGCCAAACATTTGTGCGTTAATTCAAGAGGAATAAAAGATATTGAAAGTAGCACTGTTACATCTGAATTTGGAGGGAAATTTAAAAACGAACAAGTTAAAAGAGAATTTTTAGACTATATAAAACTAGAAACTAAATATTAAGCTAAATTTCTTAGACAAGATAGAATACAAACTGATGCCATAAAATAATTATGAAATTATATCAAAAAAATGCCATAAAATTATACAATTCACTATCTGGAGAAAAAGAATTATTTCTTCCGATTAGTGAAGGAAATATAGGAATGTACGTTTGTGGCCCCACGGTTTACAGCAATGTACACCTCGGAAATGTACGAACTTTTATGAGCTTTGATGTAATTTTTAGATATTTAAAACATTTAGAATACAACGTTCGCTATGTTCGAAATATTACCGATGCGGGACATCTTACTGATGATGGAAATGTAGAAAATGACCGTTTTGTAAAACAATCAAGGCTAGAAAAACTTGAACCAATGGAAGTTGTACAAAAATATACAGTAGATTTTCATAGAGTTTTAGATGAATTTAACTTTTTACCACCAAATATAGAACCAACAGCTACTGGACATATTATTGAACAAATAGAATTAACCGAAAAGCTACTAAAAGATGGTTTTGCTTATGCAGTTAATGGATCTGTCTATTTTGATGTATTTGCTTATAACAATAAAGGGTATAATTACGGGGAACTGAGTAACAGAAATATAGAAGAATTATTTGCCAATACTCGAGATTTAGACGGGCAATCAGAAAAAAGAAATCCACAAGATTTTGCACTCTGGAAAAAAGCTTCACCAGCACACATCATGCGTTGGAATTCGCCTTGGGGGGAAGGTTTTCCTGGCTGGCATTTGGAATGTACTGCTATGAGTACTAAATATTTAGGAGATAAATTTGATATTCATGGTGGAGGAATGGATTTAAAATTTCCACATCATGAGTGCGAAGTTGCACAAGGAATTGCTTGTAACGGAATATCGCCTGTTAATTATTGGATGCATACAAACATGCTCACTATGAATGGTTTACGAATGAGTAAATCCACAGGAAATTATATTTTGCCAATGGAATTGCTCTCAGGTGAAAATACTTTTTTTGAAAAAAAATTCCAACCTAATGTAGTGCGTTTTTGTTTTTTGCAAGCACATTATCGTAGTGTATTGGACATTTCAAACGATGCAATGCTTGCTAGCGAAAAAGGGTTGAACAGATTGTTAGATGGTGTTAAAATATTACCACATTTACCATCAGGAAAAATTTCGTCTGTGGATATAACTAATTGGCAACAAAAATGTTATGATGCGATGAATGATGATTTTAATACACCAGTCTTAATTGCACATTTATTTGAAGGAATTAAATTTATTCATTTAATAAATGATGGAAAAGAAATAATTTCTACAACCGATTTAGAAATTTTATCCAATACAATTCATTCTTTTCTGTTTGATATAGTAGGATTAAAAAATGAAAATCAAAATTCAGATGCTACCGAGAAATTATCCGGAGTAGTAAAAATGCTAATTGATATGAGAAAAGAAGCACGTGAAAATAAAAATTGGCAACTTTCAGATGAGATTAGAGATAAATTAGCTATTTTTGGAATTATTTTAAAAGATACTAAAGAGGGAACTGATTTTAGTTTTTAAAAAATAAGATGTTACAAAAGATACTTATATATCCATTTGTTTTTTTGATTCGATTTTATCAAGTTGTGCTCTCGCCTTTAAAAGGACCAAGTTGTCGTTTTGAGCCAACTTGTTCTGCTTACAGCATTGAAGCACTAAAAAAGCATGGCTTATTTAAAGGTAGTTTTTTAGCTATAAAACGAATTTCTAGTTGCCACCCATGGGGGAAATCTGGATATGATCCAGTACCAGATAAAATTACTAAACAATAAAATATTCTATGATACACACCTTGCAAATTATATGGAATCCATCGGAAGGTTTTCAAATTGGTTCTTTTACTTTACATTTTTATAGTTTAATGTTTGTAATTGCTTTTACATTAGGTTGGTTTATAATGAAACCAATTTTTAAAAGAGAAAATGAGCCTATCGAAAAGTTAGACAGTTTATTAGTATATATGGTACTTTCTATACTAATTGGTGCAAGGCTTGGAGATGTTATTTTCTACCATTGGTTTGATTATTATCCGAATCATTTATTAGAAATATTTTTGCCAATTAGAGAAAATCCAAACGAAACCATTTTTGGTTTTATTAAAGGGTGGGAATTTACAGGTTATAGAGGTTTAGCTAGTCATGGAGCTGCAATTTCTGTTATAATTTTTATGTTTTTCTACACTAAAAAAGTTTTAAAAAAACCTATTTTATGGATTTTAGATAGAATAGTTTTACCAGTGGCAAGTGGTGGGATTTTTGTTCGATTAGGAAATTTTTTTAATTCCGAAATTTATGGGCCAATTACTAATAGCAATCCTTTTTATGGAGTTAAATTTATTAGAGAAGACGAATTTTGGGCAGATAAAAATATATACGAAATAACTAAAACTAACAATTTGAATCAGGCATATAATGCCATAGAAAAAGATCCTAATTTTGCTTATATTTTAAACGAAATTCCATTCAGGCACCCATCACAATTATACGAAGCATTTGGGTATGTATTTGTATTTGCCATTTTGTTTTTCTTGTATTGGAAAACAGATGCTAGACTTAAACAAGGATTTTTGTTTGGATTATTTTTAGTTTTATTATTTACAGTAAGAATAATTGTAGAATTTGTGAAAGAGAGTCAAGGTGGTTTTGAATCTGTTTTAGGAATTTTGTCCACAGGGCAATGGTTAAGTATTCCTTTTATACTTGCTGGATTTTTCTTTATTTTTAATGCAAAAAAAGTTTCTGAATAGTAAAAATTTATATTTTGAAATTACGTAAAGAATTATAATTTTAATTTTTTACGTAATTTTAAGAACAACAATGCGATAGAAAACGCATCTTCCATAGAATTTGTTCGTTCCTGTGGTGTAATGTTGTAGCTAGAAAGTATCTCGTTAAGAGAAATGCTTTTGTCGGATAAGTCATTCCACTTTTTATGCATTACTTCAATGTCAAGAGCTTCATTTTTAAGTCTTCCACAATTTAGTTTAGATAATGCTTCGTTAATAATTTCAATATCGATGTATATTTTATGACCTATTAAAATTGAATTTTGGATATAATTGATAAATTTTTCAATTAATATTTCATATGTTGTACTATCGTTTAAGGATAATTCAAAACTATCTTTTACTACAATTTGATTATCTATAATTGCAATTGCACCAATAGAAATTAAGGTGTCTTTTTTTGGATTTATACCAGTGCTTTGGGTACTAATTACTACATATCGGGTAGATTTTTGAGAAAATTTTGCAATATATTCTAGCCAAAAAGTAGGCGTTGGTTTGTTTATGTTTTTAATCCAATCTAACATGTTATGAAAAGTGAGTTAATTTGAATTTGCTTTTAATAATACTTTCCAAGTCATGCATCGATACTAAAGCATTTTTAAGTTTTTCTTTTTCAGTCTTTGAAAAATCGTCGATGTTAATATATTGCCCTGAATTATCATTTTTGAGTCCTTCCATGGTTCTTATTTTTAATAATGTAAGAAAATCTTCTGCGGATTGTAAATAAATTTCAGAATTTTCTGTATCAGTAAGTGCTAATTGTTTGAACCTAAGGTAAGTATTATTTATGCCTTTAATTTCAAAATTTAAAACTAGCATTCTAGCGGCATCAATTAAAGGTTGTAAAGCTCTACTTTTAATGTCAAATTTTCCTTTATTTGGAGTATCCTCTTCTAAATTAAACTTTTTGAAAAAATTTACAGGAGAAGGATTTTTTAGAGTAATATTTCCTAAATAATCATAAAAAAGGGAATTGTTTTTTGTGTTTTTGAAAATTATTTCTGTTAATTTGTTCTCTAAATTAACATCTCCAAATGCTAGTTCGTAGTCTAGAAATAAGGTTTTGTTTTCGTTGCTATTTTCTCCGGGTGTTAAAATCCAGTTATTATATTGGTTAGTCCAATCAGTTATGGATTTGCAATATTCAGGATTGCTAGCAACATATCCTTGGGCAGAATGTTCATAACCAATTTCTTCTAGTCGGGCTGTTACTTTTTTTGTTAATTGTAAAAAATAATTTTTTACCTCTCCATATTTTTCTGGAACTACTTCTTCAAAAATTAAAAGATTATTGTGGTTTGTAAGTATCAATTGTTCTTTACGTCCTTGACTTCCAATACTTAATAGGGCAAAATTAGTAGGAGGGGAGCCTAAATCTAAAATAGCTAATTCCGTTAAACGTCTTATTATTGACAAGGTAAGTTCTCCAACAATAGCACTTATATGATTAATAGGAACATTTTTTAATAAAGAATTTTGTACAATTTTGGTTAAGCTATTATGAACCTGTTTTAATTGTGTAACGTTTCTTGCATTTTTAATTTCCTTAAGAAGTACTCCGGGATTATTGGCTTGTGAAACAATTAGGTCATTTTGAGAAATAATTCCTCGACTAACGGTCTTATCAGTTCCATCTTCGGTTACACAAAGATGATTGACTCCATGTGTTAGCATCACTAATTGTGCCTCGGCAAGTGAAATGTTTTCAGCAACTGTTTGTACAGGATAACTCATAATTTTGTTAATAGAATCTTCTAGTTTGTACTTACCTGTTGCTATTTTAGATCTAAAATCTGCATCGGTTACAATTCCTATAACCATTTCATTTTGAGTAATTAATGCACTTTCCATTAAGCTATTAGTCATCAAGCTAGCAACTTCTTGTATGCTAGTATCTTTGCTGACTTTTAGTGGTGTTTTTGAATAAGAAAGTGTCTGAAAATATGAATTATCTGTTGTATTTTCTGTGCTTACTAAATTGTCAGCGATTAATTTGTTTAAACTTTCTTTTCCAGATGAATTTTTTGTATTATTTGCAAAACTTTCTAAAAGATAGTCTAATATTTTAGAGTTTTGGCTTACAAATGGTTTAAATGTTTCGATAGGAATGGCATAGATTACACAATCTTGTTGTGCTTTGGCGGTCATTTGGTAATTGTTTTTAGCAAAAAAAGGTCTTAATCCAAATATATCACCAGAATGGCATTTATTTAATAACGAATATTCGGCATCAGATACTACTGTAAGATGTAAAACTCCAGAATGCATTACATAAAAATTATCGTGTAATTCGTCATTAATCTGAAATAAGTTTTTATTTTTTTCTAAATATATTACCTTGACAGAACTTGCAATTAATTCTAAATCTTCAAAATTTAAAAAGCTGAAGGGTTCGTATTTTTTTAAAAATTCTGCAATTTTTTGTGTGATAGAATTACTCATTTATTTAGTTTTTAAAATAGGTGTAAAAACATTTCTATAAAGTTATTAATTTATTGTGAAACCAACGAATTACATTAAACAATTTATTTCTATTTTACATAATATAAATTATAGTTCAATTTATTATTACTCTATTTTGTATTAAAAAGTATTGTTTTGGTGATTATTCATCACTCATTGCAAATATTTTCTCTCTATATTTTTTACCTATTAATAGTTGTAATTGCAATTTATAATCTTCTATTAGCCATTCTCTATAATTCTTACTACATTGACTCAAACACTTGGCATATCGCTTCATTCTGTATTCAATATCATCTGCTAATTCTTTTGATAATTTTTTTGCATCTGCTAATTCTTCGGTATTTTCAATGCAAATAGTTGCATGTTGGTTTAAAGATTTTTCTAAAACAACTTTAGAACGCAAATTTGCTGCAATTACTTTTTTATGCTCTGCATCAACATCAAATGTTACCTCTACAGAATTTTTAAATTTAGCACGTAATTCTGGGGGCATTTCATATTTAAAATGCGCTTCAATTTCTGCATCTTCTCTTAAATTATCTAAGTAATATTCAGGTGATTTGAATATATGTTGCCAATCTATACTTTGATCCCATAATCCAAATCTTGCAGCATTATTTCCTAAATCGATAATGGTAAATTCATTCTTATTAGGTAGTTTTCTAGATCCACGACCTATCATTTGAAAATATAATGTCAAGGATTTTGTTGCTCTATTTATAATAATGGTTTCTACGGTTGGTTCATCAAAACCTGTGGTTAAAATCCCCACAGATGTTAAAATGGCACTTGGAGTGTGTTTAAACCATTGCAATATTGCCTTTCTGTCCTCTGTAGTGGTTGTATTATCTAGATGTTTAATAGGTAATCCTGCTTCTCTAAAAGTTTCATAAACATATAACGAAGTGTTTATACCATTATTAAAAATTAAAGTTTTTTTACCTTTCGACTTTTCTTCATAGGCATGTAACAATTTATTTTGCATGTCTAATTGTGAATACAACTCATCGGATGATTTAACAGTATAATCCCCATTTATTCCAATTTTTAAGCTAGACAATCCTACATCGTAGCTAAAAGTATTTGCTTTTGCAAGAAATTCGTTTTCTATTAAAGTGCCTATTGGATCTCCAACTAGTAGTTCTTTGTAATTTTCATACATTGGAAGTTTAATATTAGAGCTTAACGGTGTGGCTGTAACTCCTAATATAAAGGATTCTGAAAACATTCCGAAGAGTTTTCTAAACGAATTGTAATGTGCCTCATCAATAATAACAAGCCCTATATTATCAATTAATAATTTTTCGTCATTTAGCCTGTTTTTCAAGGTTTCTACCATTGCAACAAAGCAAGAATATTCGTGCTGATCTGGTAGGTCTTTTACTTTAGAATTGATAATTTTGTTTTTTACGTCAAACCCTTTTAGCATTTTAGAGGTTTGTTTACAAAGTTCAATTCTGTGAGTTAATACTACTACTTTTTTGTCGTATTTTTCTAAATATCGTCTAACAATTTCAGAAAAAATAACTGTTTTTCCTCCACCAGTGGGCAACTGATATAGCAAATGGTAATTATGATTCACGGAATCCATTTTATTAAAAATGGCATTTATATCTCTGGTTTGGTAATTGTATAATACTTTTTTCTCTTCAACTTCTGGTATTAGGTAGGTATTGGGCATGTTGGGTATTTTCAATTTTGGCAAAAGTACGCTATAAAAAAGGTTCTTACCAATTATTATTCATTTTTTTTTATTTTTTGTAAAATTCATTTTTTTTAAGTGCTAGTTATGATTTTAAATTTTAGTACTTTTGTACAAATATTAATTAACTCATAATGCTTAAATTATTTAAAATTGTTGCCATTCTTGAAGGAGTTTCGTACTTAGTTTTATTTGGCAATATGCTACTTATAAAACCAACAAACATTGCACTTTACAAAACATTATTATACCCAATAGGTATGAGTCATGGCGTTCTATTCATTGGTTATATAATTTTAGCTTTTTTGTTTAAAAAAATCTTACAATGGAATTTTAAAACCCTTTTTATTGTATTGTTAGCATCATTATTACCATTTGCAACATTTTATGTAGAGAAAAAATATCTGGAAAATGCTTAAATTCACAGAAAAGATATTTGGTTGGTGTGAGATTTTTTTGCTAAAAATTGGTTTTAATGAAATTATAGCTTCTTATTTAAGTCTTGCAGTAAATCTTGTATCATTATTTTTTATTGTATATATTCTCTTTTATATTTTTCGATTTACACTAGTAACCGTTATGTTTATTGTTGCAAAAAAAACAAAAACAAAGTTTGATGACTTACTTGTAACTAATGAAACTGCTAAATATATTTCGCACTTAATTCCATTGGTTTACATATATAAATCGGTGCCTATCATATTAGAGAAATTTTCTTCTTGGGAAAGTATATTTGGGAAATTAATTGGTATATACATAGTTCTTTTAGTACTTTGGATTATTAGAACTGTTTTTAATTCCTTACGAGATTACTTAAAAGGCATTCCAGAATACAGCGATAAACCAATAGATAGCTACATACAAGTTGTAATGATTATGCTTTGGATATTTGGGCTAACCATCATTATTGCCAAACTTTTTAATTTAGATAGCGACAGAATTCTCCAAATATTAGGAGCAATTTCGGCATTAATAATCTTAATATTTAGAGATACCATTTTAGGATTTGTAGCAAGCGTACAAGTTACAATAAACGATATGGTTAGAATTGGAGATTGGGTTACATTTGATAAATTTGGTGCCGATGGAGATGTTATCGAAATTAACCTTTCAACGGTTAAAGTGCGTAATTTTGATTACACAACTACTACAATTCCTACATATAGTCTTATTTCTGATAGTTTTAGAAACTGGCGTGGTATGCAAAATTCTGGTGGAAGACGTATTAAAAGACATCTTCTGATAAAGAGCAGTAGCATTCATTTTTTAGAAACTAATGAGATAGAAGAATTGAAAAAAATTCAAATTATAAAACCATATTTACAAAAAAAGCAAATAGATATTTTAAAACACAATACAGCACATCATGTTGATAAATCTATAGCAATAAATGGACGAAATTTGACTAATTTTGGTGTTTTTAGAAAATATATTACCCTTTATTTAGAAAATCATTCTAGTATAAATAATGAAATGACCATTTTATGTAGGCATCTGCAACCAACACCACAAGGAATTCCGTTAGAAATATATGCTTTTTCAAACGATAAACGATTTGTGAACTACGAATATATTATGAGTGATATCTTTGATCATATAATTGCTTCGGTTGTTTATTTTGATTTAGAAATTTATGAACTAGAAACAATTCCTAATTCTGCAGAATAAAACAACTAAAAAGGCAAAAGAAGTTTTAATTTTTGCCAATACGGTCGCTAATATATTCTATTTCTGTTTTGCCATGTGCCTTTGGTTTTCCGTTTTCGTCAAGACAAACCATTGTTATTTTATCTATATGGATTATAGTTTCTCTTGTCATCATATTGCGTGCCTCACAAGTTAAAATTATTGAAGTGTTTCCAAATTTAACCACATCAATACCTATTTCTATAACATCGCCTTGTTTTGCAGAGCTTACAAAATTTATTTCCGACATGTGCTTAGTTACCACTCTTGGATTTTCTAACTGTACAATAGAATACAAGGCGGTTTCCTCGTCTATCCAAGCCAATAATTGCCCACCAAATAACGTATGATTTGGGTTTAAATCTTGTGGTTTAACCCATTTTCTGGTATGAAATCGCATTGTAATATCTTTTTAAATTGTTGTTAAAGATACTCAAAATAATTATTTTTCTCTACTTTTCAAAATTTCTTCAATATCTTTTAATTCAAATCCTTTTGCTTGCAATAATATAAGATAGTGAAAAAGTAAGTCGGCACCTTCGTTTAAAAACAAGTTATTGTTGGTATCTTTTGCTTCAATAATCATTTCTACAGCCTCCTCTCCTACTTTTTGGGCTATTTTATTAATACCTTTTGCAAATAAACTGGAAACATAGCTTTTACTTGCATCTGAATTTTTAATTCTATCTTTAATTACATTTTCTAATTTTGAAATATAGCCATAATTTGAACTATTTTTCTCTTGCCAACAAGTATCTGCTCCAGTATGACAAGTTGAACCAACAGGATTAACTTGTAGTAAAAGTGTATCGTTATCGCAATCGGATTTTATAGAAATAAGGTTTAAATAATTTCCGCTCTCCTCCCCTTTTGTCCATAATCTGTTTTTAGATCTGCTAAAAAAGGTTACTCTTTGTGTTTGCATAGTAATATTGTAGGCTTCTTTGTTCATATAACCCAGCATTAAAACAGTCTTTGTTTCATTGTCTTGGATTATGGCTGGGACTAATCCGTCTTTATTTTTTTCAAAGTTGATAGCTATCATTTTTCGTTTTTATTAAAGCCTAACGGCAATTTTATTTTGATAAAGTTCTTTTTTTAAGGTTGGAATTTCTATTTCTTGGTAATGAAAAACACTTGCTGCGAGTGCGGCATCGGCATTTGCAGACTGAAATACATCGATAAAATGTTGTGTATTTCCAGCTCCTCCCGATGCAATTATTGGGATATTTACGGTTTTAGATAATTTAGAAAGTGCCTCGATTGCAAAACCATTTTTTGCTCCATCATGATTTATTGATGTGAATAAAATTTCGCCAGCCCCTCTAATTTCTGCTTCTTTCGCCCAATCGAATAAATTTAGTTCCGTTGCAATTTTTCCTCCGTTTAAATGTACTATCCATTCTTGATTTATCCATTTAGCATCTATTGCAACAACCACACACTGGCTTCCAAATTTGTTTGCTAATTCAGTAATTAATGATGGTTTTTTTATCGCTGCAGAGTTGATAGAAATTTTATCGGCACCATTTTGCAAAAGTATTTCCACATCTTGAATGCTTGTAATTCCTCCTCCAACAGTAAATGGAATGTTAATGGTTTCTGCTATGTTACTAACCATTTGTACCAATGTTTTACGGTTTTCATCTGTTGCGGATATGTCTAAAAAAATTAATTCATCAGCACCATTTTTAGCATACTTTTTTGCGAGCTCAATTGGGTTTCCAGCATCTTTTAATTCTAAGAAATTCACTCCTTTTACGGTTCTTCCATCTTTAATAT
This sequence comes from Flavobacterium psychrophilum, assembly GCA_022730285.1. GTDB lineage: Bacteria > Bacteroidota > Bacteroidia > Flavobacteriales > Flavobacteriaceae > Flavobacterium > Flavobacterium psychrophilum_C. The sequence continues at coordinate 6,101 of DZCQ01000035.1, read as the reverse complement.
CTAAGCATGGAATAATTCTTTTCGTAAGCATTTTTATTTAAATTAAATGTTTAGATATTTGTTGTAAGTATGTAATTTTCAATATTTTTTAAAGAAATTTTTTTTTCATAAATTGCTTTACCTATTATTGCACCTTCACAACCTAATTCTTCTAGCTTCGGAATATCGTTAAATTTTGAAATTCCGCCAGAGGCAATTAATTGTATGCTTGGAATTTGCGTTATAATTTTTTTATATAAATCAAAACTAGGACCTTCAAGCATTCCGTCTTTTGCAATATCTGTACAAATAACCTGTTTTAGGCCTTTGTTTTCGTAGCTTTTTATAAATGGAATGAGTTCCAAATTGCTAGATTCTTCCCAGCCAGAAACTGCAATTTTTTCGTGATTAGCATCAGCACCCAAAATTATTTTGTTGGATCCAAATTCTACAATCCATTTTTGTAACAAATCAGGGTTTTTTACGGCAATACTTCCAGCAGTTATTTGTGTAGCACCACATTCAAAAGCAATTTTTAAATCGTCATTTGACTTTATTCCTCCACCAAAATCAATTTTTAAATTTGTTTTTGATGCAATTTCTTCTAGTATTTTATAGTTTACAATTTTTGTAGACTTTGCTCCATCTAAATCTACTAAATGCAAGTATTTTATGCCATAATTCTCAAATTGTTTGGCTACTTCTAATGGGTTTTCATTGTATATTTTTTGAGTGCTGTAATCTCCTTTGCTTAGCCGAACACATTTTCCGTCTATAATATCTATGGCTGGTATAATTCTCATTTGTTAGGTTTTTAATTGTAAGAAATTTAATAAAATTTGTTCTCCAAATTTGCCGCTTTTTTCTGGGTGGAATTGTACTCCGTAAAAATTATCTTTTTGCATTGCTGCTGAATATTCTGTTTCATAATTACAACTTGCAATTGTGTTTGCATTTAGTGGAACATAAAAACTGTGAATTAGATACATATATTCATTTTCAGAAATAGTATTAAAAATTGCTGTTTTAAGATTAAAAATGGTATTCCAACCAATTTGAGGCACTCGTACTTTTGAAGAAAATTTAGTAACCGAAGTATCAAAAATTCCCAATCCGGTAGTATTTCCTTCTTCTGTAAACTTGCACATTAACTGCATTCCCAAGCAAATTCCTAAAACGGGTTGTTTTAGACTAGAGATTAGAGCATCTAATTTGTTTTCTTTTAACATTTTCATTGCACTACCCGCTTCTCCAACGCCTGGAAAAATTACTTTATCTGCATTTCTAATTTCGTCAGGATTATTGCTTAAAATTGCTTGAAATCCTACTCTTTGTAGTGCAAACAAGATGCTTTGTATGTTTCCTGCTCCATAATTAATTATCACTATTTTCATTTTTTTACTATTATTTAGCTAGTTATAGAATCCCTTTTGTGCTTGGCAAAATCATTTTGTCTATATCTCTTTTTATGGCCATTTTTATTGCTTTTGCAAATGCTTTAAAGATAGATTCAATTTTATGATGTTCATTTGTGCCTTCTGCTTTGATGTTGATATTTGCCTTAGCTCCATCTGTAAAGGATTTAAAAAAATGAAAAAACATTTCGGTAGGCATTTGTCCAATCATTTCTCTTTTAAATTCGGCATTCCAAACTATCCAATTTCTACCACCAAAATCGATAGCGACTTGTGCCAAACAATCGTCCATTGGTAGGCAAAAGCCATAGCGTTCTATTCCCAGTTTGTTTCCTAGAGCTGTTGCAAATATTTCGCCTAAAGCAATACCCGTATCCTCTATTGTATGGTGTTCATCTACTTCTAAATCTCCTTTTACAATAATTTCTAAATCTATTTGTCCGTGGCGAGCAATTTGTTCTAGCATGTGGTTAAAAAAAGGAATTCCTGTTTCTATCTTGTTTATTCCATTCCCGTCTAGATTTATTTTGATAAAAATATCGGTTTCGTTGGTTTTTCTAGAAATTATAGAACATCTATTTTCTAATTTAAGATAAGTATATATCCGTTCCCACGAATTAGTTTGTAAGGAGATAGATTTTAGTAAGTTTTCTTTTTCGGAATTAATTTCTAAAAGCCCTAAATTTTGATTGTTTTGAATAAAAATAGATTTTGCATCTAAATTTTTAGCTAATGCAACATCGGTCAATCTATCTCCAATTACATAAGAATTTTTTAAATCGTATGCTGGATTTTCTATATATTCGGTTAGCATTCCTGTTTTAGGTTTTCTATTTGGAGAATTTTCTTCGGGAAAACTATTGTCAATAAAAATTTTATCGAATAGTATATTTTCATTTTCAAAAGCCTTGATTATGAAGTTTTGTGTTGGCCAAAAATTTTCTTCGGGAAAACTTTCGCTTCCAAGTCCATCTTGATTGGTTACCATAACTAATTTAAAATCTAACTCCTGAGCTATTTTTTCTAAATATTTGAAAACTTGAGGATAAAATTCTAATTTGGATAAACTGTCCAATTGATAATTTTCTGGTTCTAAAACCAATGTTCCATCTCTATCTAAAAACAAAATTTTTTGTGTCATTATAATTCTTTTAATATTTTGATTAACTTCTTGTTTTCTGCATTTGTTCCAATGGTAATTCTTAAAGTATTTTCGCACAATGCTTGAGAGCTTCTATTTCTTACAACAATGCCGTTTTTTAATAATTGTTGGTATCTCAAATGGGCATCATCTACTTTAATAAGAATAAAATTAGCATCACTTGGATAGATTTTTAAAATAAATTTTATTTGAAGTAATTGTTTAAATAAAACTTCCTTTTCACTTAAAATTAAGTTAATTTCATTTTTCAAAACATCTGCTTTTTCTAAAACTTTTAAAACCTTATTTTGTGTTAGTTGATTGATATTATAAGGTGGTTTTATTTTGTTTAAGATAGTAATAATTTGAGTAGAAGCATACAAAATTCCTAGTCTAACTCCCGCTAATCCGTATGCTTTTGAAAGAGTTTGTGTGATTACTAAGTTTGGAAAATCGTTTAATTTAGTAAGCCAACTTTCATTTTTGGAAAACTCAATATATGCCTCATCAATTACAATAATACCATTAAATTTTTGAATTAAATCTTCTATGTATGTCGATTCAATTATGTTTGCAGTGGGGTTGTTTGGAGAACATATAAAAATTATTTTTGTATTCTTGTCAATATTTGCAAGTATTTTTGGTACATCAGGTTGAAAATTTGCATCTAAAATAATTTCTTTATTTTTTACTGCATTCAAATTGGCAAGAACGCTATACATTCCATACGTTGGAGGCAAAGTTATGACATTATCTATTTTTGGCTCACAAAAAGCTCTAAACAGTAAATCTAACACTTCATCGCTTCCATTTCCAAGTAATATTTGGTTTGTAGGTACTTTTTTTAGCACCGATAATTTCTTTTTAACCTCTATTTGTTGTGGATCAGGATATCTATTTACCCCATTTTGAAAAGGGTTTTCATTTGCATCTAAAAAGATCATTTTTTTAGAATTACCTGTAAATTCATCTCTTGCAGAAGCATAAGCCTCCATTAAATGAATATTTTTTCTAACAATATTGTTACTATCAAATGTTTTCATTTTCTACTTTTTGCTTATTAATTGTTTTCTAAAAAACTTAATCGGATTGAAACTGCATTTTTGTGAGCCTGCAGTCCTTCTGCTTCAGCCATTATTTCTATGGCTTTTCCTATGTTTAAAATTCCTTCTTTAGAAACTTCTTGAAAACTGATGGTTTTTTGAAAACTGTCTAAATTTAAACCTGAATAGTTTTTAGCATATCCATTTGTTGGTAATGTGTGGTTAGTTCCAGAGGCATAATCTCCAGCACTTTCAGGAGAATAATTTCCTATAAATACCGAGCCTGCATTGATGCAATTTTCTATAAAAAAAGAATTATTTTTAGTACAAATTATAAAATGTTCTGGTGCATATTCATTTATTAAATCTATGGCAATGTTATTATTTGGAACAAAAATCAGTTTAGAATTTTCCATTGCTTTTTTTGCAATTTCTTTCCTTGGAAGCATTTTTATTTGGTTATTAATTGCAATTCCAACTTCGTCTAGTACTGTTTGAGAGGTAGAGACCAAAATTACCTGACTATCCATTCCGTGTTCTGCTTGGCTTAGCAAATCTGCAGCTACAAAACTCGGTATTGCACTTTCATCTGCAATTATAAGCAATTCACTAGGACCAGCTGGCATATCGATAGCAATTCCATGTTGTGTTGCAATTTGCTTTGCCATGGTTACATATTGATTCCCAGGTCCAAAAATTTTATGTATTTTAGGAATAGATTTTGTACCAAAGCTCATACCTGCAATTGCTTGAATACCACCTACTTTCATAATTTTAGTGATGCCACATAAATTTGCAGTATATAAAATGGTTGGGTTTATTTTTCCAAATTTGTCTGGTGGTGTGCATAAAATTATTTCTTCACAATCTGCAATTTTTGCTGGTATAGCTAACATTAAAATGGTGGAAAATAAAGGTGCAGTACCTCCAGGAATGTACAGTCCAATTTTTTGTATTGGTCTTTTTTCTTGCCAACAAAGCACCCCTTTGCTAGTTTCTACTAACTTTTTTTCGCTTTTTTGAGATAAGTGAAACTTTTCGATATTATTTTTTGCAATTTCAATAGCTTCTTTTAATTCTTTCGAAACAGAATTGGTTGCTTCTACTATTTCTTGCTTGCTTGTTACTATTTCGTTAATTGAAATTCCATCAAAAAGTTTTGTATATTTTAGAATTGCAAAGTCATCATTTGCTTGTACATCTTTAAAAATATCTTTTACTAGATTTTCTATTTCTGAAAAATTTTGGCTTGGTCGTTTTAAAACTTCTGACCATTTGTTTCTATCTGGGTTATTTAGTAGTATCATAAATTTGTTATAATTATTTTACAAAACCATTTTTTCAATTGGACAAACTAAAATTCCTTCGGCACCAGCTTCTTTCAGTTTGTCTATCACGTCCCAAAATTGTGCTTCTTTAATAACAGTTTGTACGCTACTCCACCCTTTTTCTTTTAAAGGGACTATTGTTGGGCTTTTTAATACAGGCAATATTTGGGTAATTTTGTCAATGTTGTTGTTAGGAACATTCATTAAAATATATTTTGAGTTTCTTGCATTTAAAACAGATTGAATTCTAAAGAGCAATTTGTTTAAAATGACTTCGTTTTTGGAAGAAATTAATGGAGAAACGGCTAATACTGCTTCACTTTTTAGAACAGTTTCCACTTCTTTTAAACCATTTTTAAACAAAGTACTTCCACTAGATACAATATCTACAATTGCATCTGAAAGTCCTATATTTGGAGCAATTTCTACTGAGCCAGATATTTGGTGTATTTCTATAGAAATATTTTTAGAGGCAAAAAATTTAGTAACAGTATTTGGATAGGAAGTTGCAATTCTGAGTCCACTTAAATCTTGAATAGCATTATATTGAAAAGTGTTTGGTACTGCAACAGATAGTTTGCATTTAGAAAAGCCCAATTGTTGAACTGTTCTAATATTCGGTGTTTTTTCGACTAGTAGATTGCTTCCTACTATGGCAACATCTACCACTCCATCTAGTAAATACTGTGGTATATCGGAATTTCTTAAAAACAAAATTTCTATTGGAAAGTTTGTTGCTAATGCTTTTAATTGGTCATTTCCATTATTGATAGAAATGCCACAGTCTTTTAATATTTGAAGACTATCTTCATTTAATCTTCCAGATTTTTGGATTGCGATTTTTAAAGTACTCATTGTTTATTTTAATTTTTATGTTGAATATTAATGAGTACTTCGTGAAAATAAAAAACCCGTTTGAAGTACTCAAACGGGTTTTAAAATATAGTGATTTATACACATACCATTAACACATCGCTTGAGAGCAAATAGGATAATGATGATGATGTAATTGCATTGTTATCATTGGATAATTTTAACAAAGATAAAACTTTTATTTATATAAAAAAGAAAAAAGAAAAATATTTTACATTCCTTCCATCGATTTTTCTAAATCTCTCGCATGTTTTAAAAAGTTTTTAGGATTCATTTCTTTAAAAAACAACAATCCGTGACTTGCTCGTAGTTTTTTATTGTT
>DZCQ01000013.1:39831-55727 GCA_022730285.1 Flavobacterium psychrophilum | reverse complement strand
GGCGTTAGTTGTTACAAACAGTAACGTTAAAAAGGAAGTAATTAATTTTTTCATAATTAAAAGATTAAAAGATTAAAAGATTATAGGACAAATTTACAACACTTTTAAATACAAAAAAATACGACAAATGTCGTATTTTTGATTTAAATAGCTTTGTCAAAGTTTAAAACTTTGACAAAGCTATTACTCTTTTACAAATTTAGAATTTAGCATTTTTTCACCATCAGTAATTTGAACCAAATAAATTTTGTTACTTAAAACCGAAACTGCTATCAGCTAATTTTTAGAACCCACTTTAAATCAAAACTTCAATGGTTGTTCCATTTTCTGAGGAAGAAATATGGATTTTTCCACCAATTTCTTCTATTCGTTTTTTCATGTTATTTAATCCGTTTCCTTGAATAATTTCCGCTTCGTTAAAGCCAATTCCATTATCAGAAATGGTAATTTTGGTTTGGTCATTGCTTTTAATTGCTTCAATTTGAATATTTTTCGCATTCGCATATTTTAACGAATTATTTATGGCTTCTTGAATGGTTCGGTAAACATTCATTCCTTCTACAGACGAAAGTTTTTTGGATTTTAAATTCTCATCAATTTTAAAAGAGAAAGTAATTTCTTGTTTGGCTTCTTTTGCTTTTTCAATAAAGTTATGAATACGACCTTCTAAATCTTCAAAAGTAATTTCATTGCTATTCATTGCCCAAATTGTGTCTCGAAGTTCTACGATTGTTTCTTTTGTAAATTTAGAAATACTAGACAATTTAGTATCTAGCTTTTTATTAGTAATATCAAAAGCATATTTCACATTATCTATACTGGATATAATAAATGTTAATTGTGCTCCAATATTGTCATGCAAATCTCTTGAAATAGACAGCCGTTGTTCTTGCAATTTGTTTTGGGTTTCTATTTGTGTGATTGCAATTTTGAGTTGGTGTTCTTTTGCTTGTTGCTGGTTTTTTAATTTTTGTTGTCTATTTACTAAATAGGCTATTATTCCGAGTAGTAATATTAAACCAGAGAGACCTGTTAAATATAAATTTCTTTTCTTAACCTCGGCTTGTTGTTTTATTATTTGTTTTTCTTTTTTGGAGGTTTCAAATTTGATGTCTAATTCGGCAATTTTATTATTCATTTCTTGATTACTCAAACTATCCTTATATTTTGAGTAAAGTTTATAATGATAAAGTGCCTGGATAGGGTTTGTGTTTTTTTCGTAGGATTTCGATAATTCTAAATAGCAGTTTTTAATTAAATCTAGATAGTTGCTTTTGTTAGCAATATTTAAAGATTTGTTATAAAAACTAATAGCTTCTGTGTATTTTTTTTGGCTAAAGTTTAAATCTCCTAAATTAAAATAGTTTTCTGCAATTCCAGTTTTATCTTTTTGCTTTATTCTTAATTGTAAGGATTTATTTAAAAGAATTTGGGCAACCTTAAATTTATTTTGTTGAATATAAATTGTTGCAATATTGTTAAGACTATAAGGAATTCCTATACTATCTTTTCTTTTTTCTTTTATTTTTAGACATATTTTATAATAATATAATGCACTATCCATTTCTTTTTGTAACTCTTTTAAGTAACCATAATTATTATAAATGCTTAAAAGGGGTTTTTCTAAATTGTTTTTCTCAGATATATTTTTACCTTTTTGCATATATAAAATTGCTTTTTCTAGACTTCTTCTTTTCATTCTATAGCCTAATTCTCCATATTCTATCGCTAGTTTTTCATTATTGTGTAGTAGTTCATAAATAGAAATTGCTTTTAGGGAGTAATAGATGTCTTTTTCAAATTTTCCTTGATAATAATATATTAAGCTCAGATTACTATAACTTTCGGCTTCCCCGAGTAGGTAATTTAATGTTTTTGCACTTTCTGCATTTTTAAGATATGTTTTCTCTAGCAATACAGGTTCGCTTGTCTTAGTTTGGAGTGGAATTGTATTAATTGAATCAATTTCTTTCTTACTTTGTGCATTTACAATGTAAGAAAGAATTAAGAATATATATATGCAACTGTTTTTTAGCATAATTTTTTAAATTATTTTATAATAATAATCATGTCACCAAGCTCCACTAATTTGTTTTCTTCCAACACCACTTCTTCTATTATACCAGCATGGTTGGACAATACGGTATTTTCCATTTTCATTGCTTCAATAGTAAAAAGCGACTGATTAAGCTTTATTGTATCTCCCTTTTTGACCCAAATTTTACTTAAAAGTCCAGGGAGTGGTGCTCCAATTTCTTTTTCTGAAATAGCCTTTTTATGTTGATTTTCAATAGATTTGATAGAATTATCTTTAATCTCTACCGTTCTAGTTTGTCCGTTTAATTTAAAATACACATGACAAATCCCTTTTTCGTCTGGTTCTGATTTGTATAAAAATTTGACAATTATATTTTTCCCTTTTCCAATATTTATAATAATTTCTTCATTCGGTTTTAAGCCATAAAAAAAGGTTGTTGTTGGCAAATAGCTAATATTTCCCCATTCTTTTGTGGACTTGTAATATTCTTCGAATACTTTTGGATAAAATTTATACGAAAGAAAATCAGGTAATGTTAAGCTTGCATCAAACTGATTTTGGAATGCTTCTAGTTCTACTTCAAAATTTATGGGAGTTAAGTGTTTATTTGGCAAATCAGTAAATGGAATTGCATCTTTTAGTACCATTTTTTGAAATTCTTTGGGCCAACCTCCATCTGGTTGTCCAAGTTCTCCAAGTAGCATTCCTTTTACAGAATCTGGAAATGAAAGTGTGTTTCCTTTTTCTAAAACCTCTTTTTTAGTTAAGTTACTATTTACCATAAACATTGCCAAATCTCCAACTACCTTAGACGAAGGAGTTACTTTAATAATATCTCCAAACAAACTATTGGCATCTTCATAGGCTTGTTTAATATCCGTCATTCTATCTTGTAGTCCAAGAGAATAGGCTTGTGGTTTTAGGTTTGAATATTGCCCACCTGGAATTTCGTGCTTGTATATTTCGGCGGTACTAGCCTTTAATCCAGATTCAAACGGATAGTAATATTCTCTAACATCTTCCCAATAATTACTGTATTGGTTTAACAAATTTACATCAAAATCACTATGACGTGGAGTGCCTTTCATTGCCTCGACAAACACGTTAAAATTAGGTTGTGAAGTAAGTCCAGACATAGACGAAAGTGCTACATCTATAATATCTACGCCAGATTCTACCGCTTTAAGATAGGTAGCAGATTGTATTCCCGCAGTATCATGTGTATGCAGATGGATTGGAATTTGTATGTTATTTTTAAGTTCCGTTATTAATTCTTGTGCTGCATACGGTTTTAACAAACCTGCCATATCTTTTATACAAAGTATATGAGCTCCAGTATCTTCTATTCTTTTTGCTAAATCTATATAGTATTGCAAAGTAAATTTTGTTCTCTCAGGATTAGAAATATCCCCTGAATAGTTCATACAAACCTCTGCTATAGAATTAGTGCTAGAAAGTACTTTTCGGATACTTGTTTTCATGTTATCGATGCTGTTTAGCGAATCGAATATTCTGAATATATCAATTCCTTTCTCTGCAGATACTTCTATAAATTTTTCTACCAAATTATCTGGATATGCAGTATATCCAACCCCGTTAGAGCCTCTTAAAAGCATTTGCAAAAGCACATTAGGCATTACTTCTCTTAGCTGTTCTAGTCTGTTCCAAGGACACTCGTTCAGGAACCGCATGGCAACATCAAAGGTGGCACCACCCCAAACTTCCATAGAAAACATTTGCGGAAAGTGCTTTGCAAACGAACTCGCAAAAGGAAGCATATCTTTTGTTCTAACTCTTGTTGCGAGTAAAGATTGATGTGCATCTCGTAGTGTACAATCTGTATATAAAAGATTGTTTTGTTGCGATATCCACTTCGAAAATTCTTTAGGGCCTAATTTTTCTAATAATTGTTTTGTTCCACTAGGGGGAATTGCAATATTGCTAGAATCTGGAAGTTTTGGGGTAACAAATGTTTTGTTCGGTAGTATAAATGGAACATCGGTGTTTCCGTTTACAATAGTATTTGCTATGTATTTTAAATTTTTAGTACTACTATCCGAACCTTTTTTAAATTGCAGTAATTCAGGATTTTCACCAATAAAATTAACGGTAATATTTCCGCTTTGAAAATCTGGGTGAATAATTACGTTTTCAAGAAAAGGAATGTTGGTTTTAACACCTCTTATTCTAAATTCGTGCAACGTTCTAGATAGTCTTTGGCTTGCACCTTTTAGCGTTCTACCACGTGCGGTTATCTTAACAAGCATCGAGTCGAAAAAAGGAGATATTTTTACGCCAGCATAAGAGCTTCCTTCATCTATCCTAATTCCGTAACCACCAGCATTTCTGTATGCGATAATAGTTCCATAATCTGGTGTAAAATTATTTGTGGGATCTTCAGTAGTAATTCTGCATTGAATTGCAAAGCCTTTACAGACAATGCTTTCTTGGCTTAAAATGTATATACCAGCACTAGATAAGGCATGTCCGCATGCTATTAAAATTTGACTTCTCACGATGTCAATTCCTGTTACTTCTTCGGTTACAGTATGTTCTACTTGAATTCGAGGATTTACTTCGATAAAAAAGATATTTTCTTCTTTGTCAACTAAAAATTCTACCGTACCCGCATTGTTGTAGTTTACTTCGTTAGCTATTGCAAGGGCATATTGGTATAGTTTGTTTTTAGTTTCTTGTTTTAAATTGGGAGCTGGTGCAATTTCTATCACTTTTTGGAAACGTCTTTGCACGCTACAATCTCTTTCAAATAAATGAATGATAGTACCGTGATTGTCTCCTAATATTTGAACTTCAATATGCTTCGGACTTTCTATAAATTTCTCTATAAACAATGTGTCGTCTCCAAATGCTGTTTTGGCTTCTCTTTTGGCTTCGTGGTATAAAGATTCTAGCATGCTTTCTTCTCTAACTACTCGCATTCCACGTCCACCACCACCAGCTGCTGCTTTTACCATTATGGGATAGCCAATTCGTTGTGCTTCTTTTAAGACTATTTCAAACGAGTTAAGAGGAATTTGACTGTCTAAAATAAGAGGGACATTTGCTTTTAATGCAATTTTTTTTGCAGCCACTTTATCTCCTAATTGTGCCATTACACTCGGATTAGGTCCTACCCAAAGAATATTATTTTGAATACATTTTGTTGCAAATTCTACATTTTCTGACAAAAATCCATATCCAGGATGAATGGCATCTACACCTTCTCTTATTGCTACATTAATTATTTCATCAATATCTAAATATGGTTTTAGTGGTTCTGAATCTTTGCCAATTTGGTAGGATTCATCTGCTTTGTATCGGTGTAAAGAATAACGATCTTCAAAGGTATAAATTGCAACGGTTTTTATTTTAAGTTCGGTAGCAGCTCGAAATATTCGTATTGCAATTTCTCCTCTATTGGCAACTAGTAATTTAGAAATTGTTTTCATTTTTGATGGAATGGGAAAGTAGTTATGATTATCAATAATTTTAGAGTGCGGCAGGAGTTTTTCCCCAATTAATTCCTCTTTTTATTCGGAGTAGTTGTGTTTCTGTAACTTTTGCTCGTTTTGCAATTTCTCGAAGAGAAACCCCTTCGTTGATTCGTTTTTTTATTAGCATTACTTCACTTTCTGTTAGTTTTGAGGTTATAACAGGAGGTTTTAATTTTAGTTCTGCTCTATATTTTATTACATAAGGACTTTTCTTGTTATGGATTCCAATTTCTTGTTTTGTCATCCATTTTAAATTAGAGTGGTGGTTGTTTTCTTTATCATAATCTAGGTGTGCTACCAGATTATGCTGGATAGAAGGTTTTTCTACAAATGCAATTGCAACTAATCTGTGTACTAGATTACCCCAGCCTTTTCGACGTTTAATTTCGGATTTATGATACTTAATTTTATACTTATTTTTTTCTTTTTCAATTAACTTATTAGTTTCCTCAATAGAATTTAAAAGAATTTGATAGTTACTTTCTGTTGGTTCTATTTTTGCTAAATTAATTAAGTTTTCTTTGTTTTCCTTTTCTAAATTTAAGTAAACATTTCGCATTTCTTGAAACATTTTGGTTTCTGTCTCACTTAATTTAGTTATAATACTTAATGTAACTGATGGATAGCCTTCGGTTTTACCGAAACTCATTATTTTTTCTACTTCTGTGCCGATAGTTCTTTTTCTTACTTTTCCGTAATTAGAAACTTCAATTTCGTATCTTTCACTAAAAGGTTCTTTGAGCACTACATGCTTCCAGATTTCTTTGTCATAAAATCGTTTGATATAATTAGTCATTTTAAATAAATTTTAAATAAATTTTTTCCTTTCTTATTCTTGCACTTTTTGTCCCATCATCATTAAAAATGATTTTAAAAAAAGGTCTATTTCTCCGTTCATAACGCCTTCCACATTGCTTGTTTCATAACCAGTTCTAACATCTTTTACCAGTTTGTAAGGTTGCATTACATAGTTGCGTATTTGTGAGCCCCATTCTATTTTCATTTTCCCAGCTTCAATGTCACTACGTTGTTCTTGCTGCTTTTTTAGTTCAATTTCATACAATTGAGATTTTAACATTTGCATGGCACGCTGTCTGTTATCTTGTTGTGAGCGTGTTTCGGAGCATTGAATTTGAATTCCAGTGGGTTTATGAAAAAGTTGTACTTTTGTTTCTACCTTGTTTACATTCTGCCCACCAGCACCACTAGATCTAGAAGTTATTATTTCTATTTCTGCAGGATTTATTTCTATCTCTATTGTATCATCAACTAATGGATAAACATATACTGATGCAAACGATGTGTGCCTTTTTGCATTGCTATCAAACGGCGAAATACGTACTAAGCGATGCACACCATTTTCTCCCTTTAGATACCCAAAAGCATAATCACCTTCAATTTCTAGAGTTACGGTTTTAATTCCCGCTACATCTCCTTCTTGATAGTTTAACTCTTTAATTTTGTATCCCTTATTTTCTGCCCACATCATGTACATTCGCATAAGCATGCTTGCCCAATCACAACTTTCAGTACCGCCGGCTCCCGCTGTTATTTGCAATACCGCCGATAGGCTATCTCCTTCTTCGGATAGCATGTTTTTAAATTCGATATATTCAATATGTTGGTTTGTAACCTTATATTGCTCGTCTAGTTCTTCACCAGAAAGTTCTCCTTCTTTGTAAAATTCATAAGCGAGTTGCAATTCATCTGATAATTGCACGGCTTTTTGATAGTCTTCTACCCATTTTTTTTTGGTTCTCAGACTTTTAACCACTATTTCTGCTTCTTTTGGATTATTCCAAAAATTGGGTGCAAAGGTTTTTTCTTCTTCGTTAGATATTTCAATTAGTTTGGCATCTACGTCAAAGATACCTCCTCAACGCACCAAGACGCTCTACAATATCTTTTATTTGTTCGATATTTGTCATAAATGTTTTAATATTTTATAGTACTTTTGCTAACCATGATAATAAATAAACTTTTTTGAATAAAATACTTTTTTTAAATTTAAAAATAACTAGATAAATTTAAAAAAAAACTTTAAAAAACAATACTGTGATGTAACAAGAAAAAGGCTCTTTATTAACGGATTATTTGACAAATATACATAATTAATTATAAAATGGAAATAAATTTGATTAGCGATACGGTAACTAAGCCAACTAACACCATGTTGCAAGCTATGTTTAATGCTGAAGTTGGTGATGATGTTTTTAAGGCAGACCCAACGGTTACCGCTTTAGAAAGTAAAGTTGCAGCATTTTTTGGAATGGAAGCAGCGTTGTTCTTTCCAAGTGGAACCATGGCAAACCAAACAGCTATTAAGTTACACACACAGCCAGGAGATCAAATTATTGCTGATAAATGGTCTCATGTATATTTGTATGAAGGAGGCGGTGCAGCTTTCAATAGTAATGTTTCTTTCCATTTAATAGATGGACATCGAGGGATGATTACCGCACAACAGGTTAAAAATGCGATTAACGATCCAGAAAATATTCACTACCCATTATCCAAATTAGTTAGCATAGAAAACACTACAAATAAAGGTGGTGGTGCTTGCTATGATATAGAGGAGTTGCAAAAAATTAAAGAGGTTTGCAAAAATAATGATTTAAAATTTCATTTAGATGGGGCAAGAATTTGGAATGCTTTAGTTGCTAAAAATCAAAACCCAAAAATTTATGGAGGATTATTTGATACTATTTCGGTATGTTTAAGTAAAGGTTTAGGAGCTCCTGTAGGTTCTGTTTTAGTATCTGATGTAGCTACAATTAAAAAAGCATTACGAATACGAAAAATTTTTGGAGGAGGAATGAGACAAGCAGGCTATCTAGCTGCAGCAGGAATTTATGCCATGGATTATCATATTGCAAGATTATCTGAAGACCATCGGAGAGCTAGAGAATTAGGTTTTGTTTTGTCAAAAATGCCGTGGGTTGCTAGAGTTGTGCCTGTAGAAACAAACATTGTTATTTTTGAAATACTTCCACACCTTAATGAAAATTCCCTTTTGGATAAGTTAAAACAAAAAGGAATTTCATTAATAAGTATGGGACAAGGAAAATTGCGCTTTGTTACCCACTTGGATTACAAAGAAGTAATGCATACATATGTTATAGAAGCATTACAAAAAGTATTTTTTTAATTTTTAAAACCCACCTTAAACTAAATTGTCAATTTATTTAAACAAGTCTTCCATGCCAGGAATCATGGGCATATCTACTTTTGCCACAGCGTCTAACTCTTCTTGGTTTGTTTTTTTTGCCCGAATAATAGCATTATTTAGTACAAGTACAAGATAATCTTCTAGTTGTTCTTTGTCTTGCAACAAATCATCTGCTATTGTAATGTTTTTTACCATAGAATTTGCAGTTAAAATCACTTTTAATAATCCGTCCGAACTTTCTTGATTAATTAAAATACTATCCAGTTTTTTTTTAGTTTCTTCTATTCTGTTTTGGGTGTCTTTAAGTTTACCCATCATTCCCATTAAATCCATTTTTTTTAATTTATTTGATGCAAATTTACTAATTTGCAACAAATAAATATTTATGATTAAAAAAACTCTTCAAATAAGTTTGCTTTGCATTATTTTTGCATACAATTTTCAAAATATAAATGCTCAAAACATGTCTAAAAAAATAGTTCCACCAGTTGCTAAAATAATTCCAAAAACGTTAATAAAGCATAAAGACAAACGTATAGATAATTATTATTGGTTAAATAATAAAGAAAATCCCGAAGTAATAGATTATTTGAATAAAGAGAATGACTATTATAAGGAAATGACTGCAGAAACTAGGAATTTTCAAATAGAACTATTTGAGGAAATGAAAGGCAGAATAAAAGAAGACGACGTATCTGTACCTTATTTATATAATGGTTACTATTACATTACTCGATTTGAAAAAGGGCAAGATTACCCAATTTACTCTCGAAAAAAAGAAAGTTTAACTTCTGAGGAAGAAATATTGTTTAATTGTAATGAGCTAGCTCAAGGGCATTCTTACTTTCAATTAGGAGGTCTTAGCGTTTCTCCAAACAATAAATTAGCAATTTTTAGCACAGATACAGTTGGAAGAAGAATTTATACCATACAATTCAAAAATCTCGAAACCGGAATAATCCTTTCTGATAAAATGGAAAATACTTCTGGCTCGGCTGTTTGGGCAAACGACAATAAGACTGTTTTTTATTCCACACAAGACCCAATAACTCTTCGTTCCGATAAAATTTTTAAACATGTTTTAGGAACTAAACAACAAGAAGATGTGCTGATTTATTTTGAAAAAGACGAAACCTTTAATGTTGATATCAATAAATCTAAATCTAAAAAATATTTAGCAATAGAATCTGGAAGTACATTAACCACCGAATATCAAATTTTAGAAGCCGATAATCCAAATGGTGAATTTAGAATGTTTCAAAAACGGGTGAGAGGACTTGAATACCACATTAATCATTACGGAGATAGTTTTTATATTTTAACAAATAAAGACAAAGCGAACAATTTTAAACTCATGAAAACTCTAGAGAATAAAACGAGTAAGGCAAATTGGACGGAAGTTATTAAGCATAGAGAAAATGTATTGTTAGAGGATATAGAAATTTTTAAAGATTTTCTAGTAGTAGAAGAAAGAGAAAATGGCTTAAATAAAATAAGAGTAATTCCTTGGAATTCCAATCCAGAATACTATTTGCCTTTTGATAGCGAAACCTATACGGCTGGAACTGGGAACAATGTCGATTTTAATACTAATATATTAAGGTATAGTTACCAATCTTTAACCACACCTTCTTCCGTTATAGACTTTAACATGGATACTAAAGTCAAAGAAGTCAAAAAAGAACAACAAGTTCTAGGAGGAAAATTTGATAAAAATAATTATATCGAAAAAAGAATTTGGGCAAGTGCAAAAGACGGTACTAAAATTCCAATTTCTATAATTTATAAAAAAGGCATAGAGCTAAACGGGAATAATCCATTATTGCAATATGCTTATGGATCTTACGGGTATTCTATGAATCCAACTTTTTCTACCACAAGACTTAGCTTATTAGATCGAGGATTCATTTTTGCAATAGCACACATTCGTGGAGGAGAGGACTTGGGGCGTAGCTGGTATGAAAACGGAAAATTATTGCACAAAAAGAATACATTTACAGATTTTATAGATTGCTCTAAATTTTTAATTTCCGAAAAATATACCTCGCCACAACATCTTTATGCAGAAGGAGGGTCTGCAGGAGGGCTATTAATGGGAGCAATAATAAATATTTCTCCGGAACTATATCACGGAATTATAGCACAAGTTCCATTTGTAGATGTCATTACAACAATGCTAGACAATTCAATTCCATTAACAACTGGCGAATATGATGAATGGGGTAATCCAAACAAAAAGGAGTATTACGACTATATGCTTTCCTATTCCCCATACGATAATGTTATTAAGCAAGCATACCCCAATATGTTAGTAACTACAGGTTTACATGACTCTCAGGTGCAATATTGGGAGCCAGCAAAATGGGTTGCTAAGCTTCGTGATTTTAAAACAGATACTAATGTTTTATACCTTGATACCAACATGGATGCAGGGCATGGAGGGGCTTCTGGAAGATTTGAATCGCTTAAAGAAGTAGCTAAAGAATTTAGTTTTTTGTTAAATTTAGAAAAAATTAACAAATAATAATAATTTTATTTGTATTTTTGCTCTGTTTTGGAATTGCTTGTTTTTTGCAAAAAAAGTAATGCCAAATTAACTATTATATATGAAAAAAAATATACAAGTTTACGATAATGTACTTGAACTAATAGGGGAAACGCCACTTATTAGAATCAATAAAGTAACAGAAGGCTTAAATGGAAATTTTTATGCAAAAGTAGAAGCCTTTAATCCTGGACATTCTACAAAAGACAGAATAGCTTTATATATTATAGAAGAAGCTGAAAAACAAGGTGTCCTGAAACCAGGTGACACTATAATTGAAACTACTTCTGGAAATACAGGGTTTAGCCTTGCAATGGTTAGTATTATTAAAGGTTATGAATGTATTCTTGCAGTAAGTTCAAAATCGTCGCCAGATAAAATTGACATGCTTCGTAGTATGGGAGCAAAAGTTTATGTTTGCCCAGCTCATGTAGCTGCAAACGATGAAAGGTCTTATTACAGTGTTGCAAAACGTTTGCATGAAGAAACCAAAGGCTCAGTGTATATTAATCAATATTTTAATCAATTAAATATTGATGCACATTATCATTCTACAGGCCCAGAAATTTGGCGACAAACCAATGGAAAAATAACACACCTAGTTGCCTGTAGTGGAACTGGAGGTACAATCTCTGGAATAGCTAAATATCTGAAAGAAAAAAATCCAGCAATTAGAATACTTGGAGTAGATGCATTTGGTTCAGTACTTAAAAAATACCACGAAACAAAAGAATTTGACAACAACGAAATTTATCCATATCGAATTGAAGGTTTAGGAAAAAATTTAATTCCTACTGCAACTGATTTTGAATTGATTGATAAATTCATTAAAGTTTCAGACGAAGATAGTGCACATACAGCAAGAGAAATTGCTAAAAAAGAAGGTTTGTTTGTAGGATATACCTCAGGTGCAGCTTTGCAAGCAGTAAAACAATATTCTGAAGAAGGAGAATTTAACTACGATAGTCAAGTTGTTGTGATTTTCCCAGATCACGGTTCACGATACATGAGTAAAGTTTTTAGCGATGAATGGATGCGTTCTCAAGGTTTTTTTGATAGTGTAAATTCAGAAAGTGCACAAAAAATTGAATATATAAAATAATAATTTCTTAGTAATTATATAAAAAAAGCTCTTTTTCTTGAAAGAGCTTTTTTTATAATATCTATGTTACCTATATTTATATCATAATTGTTAAGAAAAATCTTTATAAAATCTTTACAATGCATTTTTTAAACTTGTTAAAAATTCTTATCTTGTCAAAAATTCCACAAATATTAAAATGACTGAATCAGAACAATATAGCGAAGATAATATCCGTTCCTTAGACTGGAAAGAACACATTCGTATCCGTCCTGGTATGTATATTGGAAAACTAGGAGATGGATCTTCGCCAGATGACGGAATTTATATACTCCTTAAAGAGGTTTTAGATAATTGTATCGATGAATTTGTAATGGGGGCAGGAAAAACTATCGAAGTTACCATTAAAGACAAACTAGTTACGGTACGGGATTATGGGCGTGGAATTCCTCTCGGAAAAGTTGTAGATGTTGTTTCCAAAATGAATACGGGCGGTAAATACGATTCCAAAGCCTTCAAAAAATCGGTTGGTTTAAATGGTGTTGGTACAAAAGCTGTCAATGCACTTTCTGATTTTTTCCGTGTAGAATCGGTACGTGATAACCAACAAAAAGTAGCGGAATTTTCTGCAGGAAATTTAACCTTAGAAGAGGAAGTTCAAGAAACCACCAAGCGAAAAGGTACAAAAGTTTCTTTTATCGCTGACGAGCTTATTTTTAAAAATTATAAGTATCGTAATGAGTATATTGTAAAAATGCTCAAAAATTATTGTTATCTAAACACAGGATTAACTATAATTTACAACGGGGAAAAATTTTATTCTGACAATGGATTAAAAGATTTATTAGAGGAAACTATTACAGAAGAAGATATGCAATATCCTATTATACATTTATTAGGAGAGGATATTGAAGTTGCCATCACACACAGCAAAACACAATATTCTGAAGAATATTATTCGTTTGTAAATGGGCAAAACACCACACAAGGAGGTACACACTTAGCGGCTTTTCGAGAGGC
Source organism: Flavobacterium psychrophilum (assembly GCA_022730285.1). Lineage (GTDB taxonomy): Bacteria > Bacteroidota > Bacteroidia > Flavobacteriales > Flavobacteriaceae > Flavobacterium > Flavobacterium psychrophilum_C. The sequence goes on along the minus strand of DZCQ01000013.1, from coordinate 42,380 downwards.
AATTGTACGAGCCATAAAAGAGTTTTATAACAAACCTTTTGAAGCATCAGACATTCGTAAATCAATTGTTTCGGCAATTGTTGTTAGAGTAGAAGAACCCGTTTTTGAAAGTCAAACTAAAACAAAATTAGGTTCTACGGATATGGGACCTAACTCCCCATCTGTCAGAACTTTTGTAAACGATTTTATCAAAACAAAGTTAGATAATTTTTTACATAAAAATCCTGAAACTGCCGATGCTTTGTTGCGTAAAATTTTACAAGCAGAACGGGAACGAAAAGAACTTTCAGGCATTCGGAAATTAGCCAAAGATCGAGCTAAAAAAGCAAGTTTGCATAACAAAAAACTACGTGATTGTCGTGTGCATTTAACGGATGCGAAAAATCCTCGAAGCTTAGAAAGTACACTTTTTATTACCGAGGGTGATTCGGCTTCGGGTTCCATTACTAAAAGTCGTGATGTGAATACACAAGCAGTTTTTAGTTTACGTGGAAAACCGTTGAATTCCTACGGAATGTCAAAGAAAATTGTGTACGAGAATGAAGAATTTAATTTGCTTCAAGCGGCTTTAGATATTGAAGAAAGCATTGCAGATTTGCGTTACAACAACATTGTGATTGCTACCGATGCTGATGTTGATGGAATGCACATTCGTTTGTTGTTAATCACTTTTTTCCTTCAGTTTTTCCCAGAAATGATTAAAGAAGGACATTTGTATATTTTGCAAACGCCTTTATTCCGTGTCCGAAATAAAAAAGAAACCATCTATTGCTATTCTGACGAAGAGCGAAAAGATGCTATTGAAAAACTAAAACCAAAACCAGAAATTACACGATTCAAAGGTTTGGGTGAGATTTCACCTGATGAGTTCAAGAATTTTATTGGAGAAAGCATTCGATTAGATCCTGTAATGTTGGATAAAACTACATCAATAGAAACTTTGTTGGAATTTTACATGGGAAAAAACACACCAGATAGACAGATTTTTATTATCAATAATTTGAAAGTGGAGTTGGATAAAGAATTGGTGGAGAAGTAAGTTGGCAGTGTTCAGAAATCAGTATTCAGTATTTTGAAAATTAAATTAAACGTAAAATTTAAAGTTTAGTAGATAACAACTTTTAAACTTCTAAACCTTAAACTTTTAAACCTTCATATGAAAGACGAAGAAGAAGATAACATTAACGAAGAAACTAACGACGAGTTAGAATCAACCAACGACAAAGGTTTTGACGAAGGCTTTGAAGACATCGTTTCTACAGGTGGCAATCACTTTTACGAAAACGACGAGAATCCAGAAGATACCATTACCAAAGTTACAGGAATGTATAAAGATTGGTTTTTGGACTACGCTTCCTATGTGATTCTTGAGCGTGCTGTTCCTGCGATTGAAGATGGCTTCAAACCAGTACAACGTCGTATTATGCACTCATTGAAAGAGTTAGATGATGGTCGTTACAATAAAGTTGCCAATGTCGTTGGACACACAATGCAGTATCATCCTCACGGTGATGCGAGTATTGGCGATGCCATGGTGCAAATAGGTCAAAAAGAATTGCTGATAGATTGCCAAGGAAACTGGGGAAATATTCTAACAGGTGATAGTGCTGCGGCTTCGAGATATATTGAAGCACGTTTGTCAAAATTTGCTTTGGAAGTTTTGTATTCACCAAAAATCACCGATTGGGGAATGTCTTATGATGGTCGTCGTGCCGAACCGAACAATCTTCCTGTAAAGTTTCCGTTGCTTTTGGCTCAAGGTGCCGAAGGAATTGCGGTTGGACTTTCTACCAAAGTGTTGCCTCACAATTTCAATGAATTGATTGATGCTTCGATTAAAATTTTAAAAGGAAAACCATTTACAATTTACCCTGATTTTCAAACAGCTGGAATTGCCGATATTTCTAATTATAACGATGGTTTGCGTGGTGGACGTGTTCGTGTTCGTGCCAAAATCTCGCAATTGGATAAACAAACGTTGGTAATTACTCAAATTCCGTTTTCAACCAATACATCGACTTTAATTGATAGTATTTTGAAAGCCAACGAGAAAGGAAAAATCAAAATCAAGAAAATTGAAGATAATACAGCAGCCGATGTTGAAATTCTAATTCATTTATTTCCAGGTGTTTCTCCAGATAAAACAATTGATGCTTTGTATGCTTTCACAGCTTGCGAAACTTCTATTGCTCCTTTAGGTTGTGTAATTGAAGATAACAAACCGTTGTTTATTGGAGTTTCTGCGATGTTGAAAATTTCGACAGATAGAACAGTTGATTTGTTGAAACAAGAACTCGAAATTCAATTAGAAGAATTAAAAAATAAATGGCATTTCTCAACTTTAGAAAAGATTTTTATTCGTGAAGAAATGTACATTGATTTCAAATTGTATTCTGATAGAGAATCGCTTTACGAATACATGTACAAACGATTTGAACCGTTTAAAAAATCATTTGTTAGAGAAATAGAAGACGACGATTTGCAAAAATTAACCCAAATTCCGATGATTCGTATTACGCGTTTCGATTCGGATAAAGCGGATGATTTTA
>DZCQ01000013.1:30280-39731 GCA_022730285.1 Flavobacterium psychrophilum | reverse complement strand
CAAATTCCGATGATTCGTATTACGCGTTTCGATTCGGATAAAGCGGATGATTTTATTACCAAATTGGAAGACGAAATGAAAGAAGTGCAACATCATTTAGATAATCTGATTGATTTTGCCATTGATTATTTTGCTCGTCTAAAAGAGAAATACGGAAAAGGTCGTGAGCGTCAAACCGAACTAAGAAGTTTTGAAAATATTGAAGCTACCAAAGTGGTTTTGAGAAATACAAAATTGTATGTAAACAAAGACGAAGGTTTCTTTGGAACAGGTTTGAAGAAAGACGAATATGTTGCCGATTGTTCTGATATTGATGATGTTATTGTTTTTCTACGTGACGGAAAAATGATGATTGCAAAAGTCGATGATAAGAAATTCGTTGGAAAAGACATCATTCACATAGCTGTTTTTGATAAAAATGACAAACGTACCATTTATAACATGATATATCGCGATGGTAAAAATGGTTCTACTTTTATAAAACGTTTCAATGTTTCGGGTGTTACACGTGATAAATTTTACGATTTAACACAAGGAACTTTAGGTTCTCAGATATTGTATTTTTCAGCCAATCCAAACGGTGAAGCGGAGGTTGTAACCATTTTGTTGCGTCAAGTTGGTAGTGTAAAAAAACTAAAATGGGATTTAGATTTTGCTGATATTGCCATAAAAGGAAGAATTTCAAGAGGAAATATCGTTACCAAATATCCAATCAAAAAAATTGAGTTGAAAGAGAAAGGAATTTCAACTTTACGTCCAAGAAAAGTTTGGTTTGACGATACAGTTCAGCGATTAAATGTCGATGGAAGAGGTGGGTTACTTGGTGAATTCAGACCAAATGATCGTTTGTTAATCATCAATCAATCTGGAAAATTGAAAACTATTATTCCAGAATTGACAACGCATTTTGAGGAAGATATGATTGTGTTGGAGAAATGGCATCCTAAAAAACCAATTTCTACCATCTATTATGATGGTGAAAAAGAGCGTTATTTTGTAAAACGTTTCTTGGTTGAAAATGAAAACAAAGAAGAAATCTTCATCACTGAACACGAAAAATCCCAGTTAGAAATTGTTTCTACCGATTGGCGACCAGTGGCGGAAATAATTTTTGTAAAAGTAAAAGGTGTGCAAAAAGACAATCAAACTATTGATTTAGAACAATTTATTACTGTAAAAGGTATAAAAGCTATTGGAAATCAATTAACTACTGATAAATTGAAACAAGTGAATCTTTTAGAACCATTGCCTTATGAAGAACCAGTGGAAGAAATTCTAGAAAAAATAGAAGTTTCAAGCGAAGATAATGTAACCGAAGATATTCAAACAGAACTTGACGACGACGGACAAATAACATTAAATTTAGATTAAAATAACAGTAATAATGTGTTAATAACTTGCTATAAATATACCTATAAGTTACCAAAAAGTAGTCTAAATTTTATATATTTGCGTGTTAGACAAAAAACATATTTTTATAATAAAAAATTATGAGCGAAGAAATTAAAAAAGATGGATATTCAGCCGATAGTATTCAGGCACTTGAAGGAATGGAACATGTGCGTATGCGTCCGTCTATGTATATTGGAGATGTGGGTGTTAGAGGACTACATCATTTAGTTTATGAAGTAGTAGATAACTCTATTGATGAAGCAATGGGTGGGCATTGTGATAATATAAAAGTATGTATAAACGAAGACGGTTCTATATCTGTAGAAGATAATGGACGTGGTATTCCTGTTGGTATTCACAAAAAAGAAGGCGTTTCTGCATTAGAGGTTGTAATGACTAAAATTGGTGCTGGAGGTAAATTTGATAAAGATTCTTATAAAGTTTCAGGTGGACTTCATGGGGTAGGGGTTTCAGTTGTAAATGCTCTATCTAATCATTTAAAAGCTACTGTTCATAGTAGCGATGGTAAGGTTTATGAACAAGAATATGAAAAAGGAAAAGCACTATATCCTGTAAAGCAAGTAGGTGAAACTACAAAGCGTGGAACTATTGTTACTTTTTACCCAGACGAAACTATTTTTACCCAAACTATAGAATTTTCTAGAGAAACTCTTTCTGCTCGTATGCGAGAGTTATCATATTTAAATAAAGGAATTACCATTACTTTTACCGATAAAAGAGTTCTAGATAAAGATGGTAATTTTGAACAGGAAATATTTCATTCTACCGAAGGGCTTAAAGAATATATCCGATTTTTAGATAAAAACAGAGAGCCAATTATCTCGCACGTTATTTCTATGGATAGTGAAAAAGGAGAAATTCCAGTTGAGGTAGCTCTTATTTATAATACCAGCTATACCGAAAATATTTTTTCGTATGTAAATAACATTAATACACACGAAGGAGGAACACACTTGCAAGGATTTAGAACAGGGCTTACTCGTTCTCTAAAAAAATATGCAGATTCTTCTGGAATGCTTGATAAACTAAAATTTGAAATTGCGGGTGATGATTTCCGTGAAGGTCTTACAGCAATTATTTCTGTCAAAGTAGCGGAACCACAATTTGAAGGACAAACAAAAACTAAATTAGGAAACAGAGAAGTTGTATCTCCCGTAAGTCAGGTGGTAGGTGACATGATTGAAAGCTATTTGGAGGAAAATCCAAATGATGCCAGGATTATAGTACAAAAAGTTATTTTAGCTGCACAAGCTAGACACGCTGCTAAAAAAGCACGTGAAATGGTACAACGAAAAACCGTAATGGGAGGTGGCGGACTTCCTGGAAAATTATCAGATTGCTCAGAACAAGACCCAACAAAGTGTGAAGTTTTTCTTGTCGAGGGAGATTCGGCAGGGGGAACTGCTAAACAAGGACGAGATAGAGCTTTTCAAGCCATATTACCACTACGAGGAAAAATATTAAATGTAGAAAAAGCCATGCAACACAAGGTTTTTGAAAACGAAGAAATTAGAAATATTTTTACAGCACTTGGTGTTACCATTGGTACAGCCGATGATAGCAAGGCTTTAAATCTAGAAAAATTAAGATACCATAAAGTAGTAATTATGTGTGATGCAGATATTGACGGAAGTCACATATCTACATTAATATTAACTTTCTTTTTTCGATTTATGAAAGAATTAATAGAGAATGGGCATATTTACATCGCAACACCACCATTATATCTTGTTAAAAAAGGAAATAAAAAAGAATATGCTTGGAATGAAGTGGAGCGAGATGCAGCAAATGAAAGAATGGGAGGAAGTGCTGCTATCCAAAGATATAAAGGTCTTGGAGAAATGAATGCAGAACAACTTTGGGATACCACATTAAATCCGGAATTTAGAACTATGCGTCAGGTTAAAATAGATAGTTTGGTAGAAGCAGATAGTGTTTTTTCTATGTTAATGGGAGATGATGTGCCTCCTAGAAGAGAATTTATAGAAAAAAATGCTATTTATGCAAATATAGATGCTTAAATTTTAATTTTTAAACAAAATATTGTTTTTTGAATAGAATTAATTGATAAATAAATTGTTTAATCCTATTCATAATTATATATTTGCAGACTTTATTAAAAAACATTGTTTTTTAATACCATTTTTAATAAAAAACTAACATAAGAATTAATTAATTTTTACACAGAATGCAGAATAAAGGACTGATTAAATTTTTTGCAATACTATTTGCTTTGGTAAGTATTTACCAATTATCATTTACATTTGTTGCAAATAAGGTGAAAGAAAATGCGAAAGCATTTGCTAACGGAAATTTGGATAAAGAAGTAAAATATCTAGACTCGATAGGAAAAGAGAAAGTTTTCTTAAACTTTTTTACCTATAATGAAGTAAAGGACAAACAAATAAACAAAGGACTAGATTTAGAAGGAGGTATAAATGTTATACTTCAAATCTCTGTTAAAGATGTATTAAAGCAACTTGCTAACAACACTACAAATCCAGTTTTTAATAAGTCATTAGCAGATGCTAAGAAAAATCAAGAAGGAAATCAATCTTTTTTAGATGCTTTTTATGTAGCTTTTGAAAAAAACTCAAACGGAACTATTAAACTGTCTTCTCCAGAAATTTTTGGTAATAGAAACTTATCTGAGGATATTAAATTTCAAATGACAGATAATGAAGTTAAAAAAGTTATCAATAAAAAGGTAGATGAATCTGTAGAAAGTGCTTTTGGAGTACTTCGTGAACGTATTGATAAGTTTGGAGTAACACAACCTAATATCGTAAAACTTGGAGAAACAGGTCGTATTTTAGTGGAACTTCCAGGTGCGAAAGATGTAGATAGAGTGAAAAAATTATTACAAAGTACTGCACAATTAGAATTTTGGGAAACTCTTAAAATTGATGAAATTGGTAATTATTTAATGTCCGTTAACGAAGCTTTAAAGAAAACCGAAAAGACACCTCTTGCAGCTACAGCAAAAAGCACTTCTAAAATTGATTCCTTATTAGTTGATAAGAAAACAGATTCTGCTACACAAAAAAAAGGGAATAACCCTCTTTTTGATAAATTTGTAAGTGGTGGTCAAGAAGGAAGTCCAGTATTAGCTTATGTAAAAGTAAAGGATACAGCAGTTATAAATGGGTATTTAAAAAGAGAAGATATTAAAGGCTTGTTGCCAAGTAATTATGTCGATGCGAAGTTTGTGTGGGGAAAACCATCTGAAAAATCGGCAGATGTAGTAGAACTTTACGCATTGAAAGGAAATAGAAATAATGTTCCTCCTATGAGTGGTAGTGTTCTTGTAGATGCTTCTGCTTCTTTTGACCAAATGGGAAAACCATCAGTTACTATGCAAATGAATGGTGCTGGTTCTAGAATTTGGGAAGAATTAACAGGGAGAGCCTATACACAAAAAAGCAACATTGCGATAGTATTAGATAATATTGTATATTCTGCTCCGGGAGTTTCTAGTGGACCAATTGCTGGTGGACGTTCAGAAATATCTGGTGTGTTTAGTATAGAAGAAACAAAAGATTTGGCAAATGTATTACGTGCAGGTAAGTTGCCAGCTGCTGCAGAAATTGTACAATCTGAGGTTGTAGGTCCATCTTTAGGGCAAAAAGCAATTGATAATGGAACCACATCTGCCTTAGTTGGTTTATTGCTAGTTTCTTTATGGATGATAATTTATTACGGAAAAGCTGGTTTGTACGCAAATATAGCATTAATAATTAACTTGCTATTTTTATTTGGAATACTGGCAAGTTTAGGTGCAGTATTAACACTTCCTGGTATTGCAGGTATTGTACTTACCTTAGGAACGGCGGTAGATGCAAATATAATTATATATGAAAGAGCAAAAGAGGAATTAAAGTTTGGTTTAACTCTGGACGAATCTGTTAAAAAATCTTTTAGTTGGACTGGAGCTATGCGTTCTATAATTGATGCTAATGTTACACACGTTTTAACAGGTGCTATATTATTAATTTTTGGAACTGGACCTATTAAAGGATTTGCAACTACTTTGTTAATTGGTATTGCAACTTCTTTGTTCACTTCTATTTTCATCACTCGAATGCTTTTAGATAGAGCAATTAATATGAATGAGAAACTTACTTTCACCACTAGTTGGTCTAAAAATTGGTTTACAGGTTATAATTTTGATTTTCTTAAAATTAAGCGTACTACTTACATTTTTTCTTCAACTGTAATTATAATTAGTTTAATTTCTATATTTTTTGTAAACGGATTAGATGAAGGTGTCGATTTTGTTGGAGGAAGAACCTTTCAAGTTAAATTTGAAAAACCAGTTGAAACGTCTTTAATTAGTGACGAGCTGTCTAAAGAATTTGGTGTTCCAGTAGAAGTAAAACAATTTGGTAGTAGCGATCAGGTTCGTATTATTACAAAATATAAAGTAAAAGAAGATGCTGTTGGTGTTGATGAAGAAGTAAACAAAATGCTATTTAAAGGTTTGCAAAGTAACTTTCCGGGAATGACTTACGATAAGTTTATCACACTTTATGAAGGAAAACAAATTGGACTACTTTCTGCTTCAAAAGTAAGTGCTGCGATTTCCGCAGATATAAAAACTAATTCATTCTGGGCTGTAATAGGAGCAATGCTAGTTGTTGGATTATATCTTGTTATTTCATTTAGAAAATTAGGATATTCTTTAGGTGCAATTGCTGCAGTTTTACACGACGTTATTTTTGTTTTAGGTATATATTCTTTATGCTATAAATTTATGCCTTTCCACATGGAAATGGATCAACATTTTATTGCTGCAATTCTTACGGTAATTGGTTATTCTATGAATGATACGGTTATTGTTTTTGATAGAATTAGAGAATATTTAGCTGGAAATATTAAGGGTGATTTTAACCATATTGTAAATGATTCGATTAATTCTACTTTATCTAGAACTATTAATACTTCTTTAACAATGTTGTTAGTATTGTTAATAATGTTTGTTTTTGGTGGTGAATCTATTAGAGGATTTATATTTGCAATGTTAATAGGTATTGGAATTGGAACGTATTCCTCTTTATTTATTGCAACACCAGTGTTAGTTGATACAATGCCTGCAAAAGATAAAGAAGAGATTGCATCAAGACATGCTGCGGCAAATGCTTAATTTTAGTAATTTCAAATATAAAAAAATCCTTCAGACGAAGGATTTTTTTATATTTGAAATTCATATTATAATTGTAAATAAATGATGTCGGAAACTATAAATTGGAATGATTTTGAAAAAGTTGAAATGCGTATTGGAACGATACTAAGTGTTCTAGACTTTCCAAAAGCTAAAAACCCTTCATATCAATTAACTATTGATTTTGGAGAAACTATTGGCATACGGAAAACTTCCGCTCAGATAACAAAAGTTTATACTAAAGAAGAACTAGTTTCGAAGCAAGTTGTAGCTGTGATTAATTTTCCTCCAAAGCAAATTGCTAATTTTATGAGTGAATGTTTACTTTTGGGTTCATTGGGACAAGAAAGTGAAATTGTTTTGTTAAGCTCGGACAAAAAAGTACCTAATGGGCTAAGAATAGGTTGATATAACTAATTTTTTTAGAATACTGTAATAGAATATTCGGTGTTAAATTCTTTTTGGGCTTTTAATATTAACAAACCTTCTTTCTGCATAAAATCCCCATTACTATGTATGAAATCTGCATATCCAAACCAAGGTTCAATGCATAAAAAAGGAGCATTTTTTTTTGTCCAAATTCCTAGGCTAGGGAATTTTTGTATTTCCATTTGAAGATAAGGAATTTTATTTTGAAGTAGTGTGATATATTTCGATTTTTGTTCTTTAATCACAATTGCGTCTTTTTCAAAAAGAGAATTTTCAAGTTTTAATTTGCTGTTATTTAGTATTATTTGTTTGATTTTGCCTGAAAAATTCTCATTTTCTAATTCGTGACTAACTATGATTTTTTCATTATCAAATGCTAGCTCATAACTTTCAATTCCATTAGATATAGCAAATGCAGGATGTCCTCCAATGGAAAAAGGCATTTCTTTTTGTGTCTTATTTACTACTTGGTAGCTTATTGATAGCCTGTTTTCTTCTAATAAATATGCTATTTTTAATTCAAATTTAAAAGGATAAATTTGTAAAGTTTCTGAATTTTCCTGAAGTAAAAATTGCACATAGTTAGCTTTTTTTTTAATTATTTTAAATTCATAATTCCTTGCAAACCCATGTCTTCCCATAGTGTATTTCATTCCATCAATAGTATAAGAGTCTTCTTTCAGTCTTCCAACTATAGGAAATAATATAGGAGAAGTTTTGTTCCAAAATTTTGGATTAACTTCCCAAATATAATTTTTTTTAAGTTTTTTCAAATTAATTAATTCTGCACCAAGAGTATTAATACTTGCTGAATATATAGAGTTGGATAAATGTACTATCATTAGTTTTAAATTATTTTGCAAGTTATTATTTTTTGATTGCATTTATATTTTAGATTCTATTTTTTTTAATTTTAACAAAATATTTAACGTATAAAAAAAATAAAATTATAATTTTAGCATTTTAAATCACTATTTAGTATGAAAGTATCATTTTTTAAGACATTTATGATTTTGTTTTTAATAGGAACAATCTCTATTTATGCACAGCAATCTTCTAATTATAATTATCGAGATGCATTTGCACCTGGGTTTTATTCTAAAAACGGAACAGATACACGTTCTGCCAGCGGGCAACCAGGTCCAAAATATTGGCAAAATAGAGCGGATTATTCTTTAGCAGCAACTTTAAATGAGGCTGCAAATAAAATTGAAGGCATTGCCTTAATTACTTACACAAATAATAGTCCTGACAAACTTAGTTTTTTATGGATGCAACTAGATCAAAATTTATTTAAAAAAGACTCTAAAGGAAATGCTATAATACCGTTACAGGGAAGTAGAAACGGAGCAAAAGGACAAAATTTTGATGGTGGTTATAAGATTAATTCCGTTAAAATTATTTCTACTAATAAAGGTAAAACAACCGAAACTAATGCAAAATATTCTGTTTTTGATACCAGAATGCAAGTTGATTTACCACAAGAATTGCAAGGAAATGGGGCAAGTGTAAAATTAAAAATCCAGTATTCTTTCGTGTCTCCAGAATACGGATCGGATAGAATGGGAGTTTTACAAACCAAAAACGGAAAAATATTTACCATCGCACAATGGTATCCTAGAATGTGTGTATATGATGATATAAAGGGTTGGAATACACTGCCTTATCTTGGAGCGGGTGAATTTTATTTAGAATATGGAAATCTAGAAGCAGCTTTAACAGTTCCTGCAAATCATATAGTTGTGTGTTCTGGCGAATTGTTAAATCCTAGCGAGGTTTATAACGCTGAACAACTTAAAAGATGGGATATTGCTAAAAATAGCAATCAAACTACTATGATTCGCTCTGCAGAGGAGGTTACTAAAAGTAGTTCACGTCCAGCTGGAAAACAAAATTTAACTTGGAAATTTAAGATTAATAATGCACGAGATATTTCATGGGCTTCTTCTGCAGCTTTTGTGATAGATGCTGCCAAAATAAATTTGCCAAGTGGTAAAAAATCTATTGCAATATCTGCTTATCCGGTAGAAAGTATTGGAAATGATGCATGGAGTCGTGCTACTGAATATACAAAGACTTCTATCGAAAATTATTCTAAAAGATGGTACGAATATCCATATCCTGCTGCTACAAATGTAGCTGGTAATGAAGGTGGTATGGAATATCCTGGTATTGTATTTTGCAGTTGGGAATCGAAAGGACAAGAATTATGGGGAGTTACAGATCATGAATTTGGACATATTTGGTTTCCTATGATTGTTGGTTCTAACGAACGATTGTTTGCTTGGATGGATGAAGGGTTTAATACATTTATTAATATGTTAAGCTCTAAAGATTTCAATAATGGGGAATATAAACAACCTATAACCGATATGCATAATGTTTCTGAAATGTTCACAAATTCTGCTATTGAGCCTGTATATACTGCTCCAGATGGTCTTAAAGAAG
>DZCQ01000013.1:0-30180 GCA_022730285.1 Flavobacterium psychrophilum | reverse complement strand
TTCACAAATTCTGCTATTGAGCCTGTATATACTGCTCCAGATGGTCTTAAAGAAGCAAATTTAGGAATACTTGCCTATTCAAAACCTAGTGAAGGTTTGATTATATTGCGAAATCAAATACTAGGAAAAGAACGTTTTGATAAAGCATTTAGAACCTATATTAGCCGATGGGCATTTAAGCATCCAAGTCCAGACGATTTTTTTAGAACCATGGAAAATGTGAGTGGTGAAGATTTAAATTGGTTTTGGAGAGGTTGGATACTTAACAACTGGCGATTAGATCAAGCAATAACCAAAGTAAAATATGTAAACGGAGATTATACAAAAGGCTCTATAATTACAATAGAAAATTTAGAAAAAATGCCAATGCCTATTGTTTTAGATGTTAATACTAAAGATGGAAAAACCATAAGAATTAATTTACCTGTTGAAATTTGGGAGCGAAATAATACTTGGACATTTAAGGCTGATACCAATCAGGAATTGGAAAGTATCATAATGGATCCAGAACACGCTTTTCCAGATGTAAATTCTGAAAACAATGTTTGGACAGCTTCTAAAAATGGATTGCAAAAACCATTAAATTTCTCAGAATATTTAGGGACTTTTTCTAGTTCTAAAGTTCCAGTTAAAATTGAAATTACCCAAGATGATGAAAATTTAATTCTAAATGCAACAGGACAACCATCAGTACCATTAGAAGATAATGGAAATGGGAAATTCTCTTTAAAAGAGGCCGGTTTAACTTTAGATTATAATCCTCAAAAAACTGGATTTATATTAGGAATCAGCGGACAAAGCTTTGAATTTACTAAAAATTAATATCTAGTTTCTTATATTTACGAAATAACTCCTTTTATTTTTATAAGAGGAGTTATTTTTTTAAAATAGGGCTAATTATTTCTACATTTTGAAAAGTAATTGCTCCTCTTAAAACTCCCGAAATGGTAGTTTTCAATACCTCTATTATTGGAATTTTAAGGCCGTTTTTAGAATAAATTAAACTCACCTCTCGAGCTGGTTTAGGTTCCTTAAAATATCTAAGCTGTTTTTTTTGTTTTTCTTTAAGATCTAAAGTATGCAAATATGGAAGAAGAGTTACCCCAAGTCCTTCATCTACTAGTTTTACTAGAGTTTCAAAACTTCCACTTTCTAGCTGAAATTTAGTTGGACTGTTTGTGGTATTATTTTTACAAATATTTAAGATACCATCTCTAAAACAATGTCCATCTTGTAAGAGTAAAATTTCATCTATATCTAAATCGGTCATTTCAAATTCTAGCTTACTAAATTTTAAATGATTTTCTGGCAAATAGGCCATGAATGGCTCAAAATATAAAACAATTTCTTTTATCTTTTCGTCCTCTAACGGGGTAGCAGCAATGGCAGCATCTAGATGGCCATTTTTTAGTTTAGTAATTATTTCAATAGTGTTAAGTTCTTCAATAATTAACTTTACTTTTGGATATTTTTTTGTGAAATTTGTCAAAAACATTGGGAGTAAAGTTGGCATTACTGTTGGAATAATTCCCAATCTAAATTCCCCACCAATATACCCTTTTTGTAAATCGACAATATCTTTAATTCTATTGGCTTCTAGAACAATATTTTTTGCCTGTATCACTATTTTTTCGCCTACTTCTGTAAGTTGAATAGGTTTTTTGCTTCGGTCAAAAAGAGTGATATCTAACTCTTCTTCCACTTTTTGTATCTGCATACTTAAAGTTGGTTGTGTTACAAAGCACTTGGAGGCGGCTACTGTAAAATTTTGATACTCGGCAACGGCTAGAATGTATTGTAGTTGTGTTATGGTCATGATATCGATTTTATTGATGCAAAGATAGAAATTATCCATGCGTTTTTACTTTATTGTATATGTTTTCGGAGTAACTTTGTTAATAAAATTATTCTTTTTAGAATATATAAATTAAAGCAATATGAAAACAAACAGCATTGGTTTACCGGTTATAGAAACGGGTGTTTTGGTTACAGAATTGAATGTATTACTTTCTAATTATCAGGTTTTTTATCAAAATCTAAGAGGTTTGCATTGGAATATTAGAGGAAAACAATTTTTTAATTTGCATTTAAAATTTGAAGAGTTATATGCTGATAGTCAAATAAAAGTAGATTTGATTGCAGAAAGAATTTTAACTCTTGGTGGAGTTCCAATGCATACTTTTGAAGATTATTTGAACAACAACTCATTATCAGTAGGAAAGAATATTCATAAAGATATAGAGGCAATTCAATTAATTATTGCATCTTTTTCTAAACTTTTAAAAATGGAGCGAATTATCTTGGAGCAATCTGCAGAGATTAACGATGAGGGTACAAACTCTATGATGAGTGACTTTATTAAAGAGCAAGAAAAAACACTTTGGATGTTACATGCATGGTTAAATGAAGATAATTAGAGCTTTTATTCTAAATTTTCATTAAATGCAGAAGGAAGTAATTTTGGGAAAAATTTAATTACTATGGGAAGCAACAAAGAGCCTCCTGGAACTAAAAAAATAGTTAAAGAAGGAATTGTTTTGCAAATATCAAGTATCTGTTTTCTTACTTTTTTCTTTTCTTCTGCATTTAATTCCCTTTTAGAGGATTGTGCTAAGAGTTGCATTAATTCTTTACTTTGTACAATTTCTTTTTGAATTCTTTTTTTGTTTCGGATTAATAAAATCTGAATATTCTCGGTTGTCTGATTGTATAAATGCTGTACAGGATTGGAGTATTTAAAATACGGTATTTCATTTTTATAAGTATTCAAATATAAATTTATATCTAAAATACTTTCTGTTACAAATTTTTCAGGAATATTTAGTTTTTCAGCAAGTTTGTTTAAAAAAATCTGTTCCGAAATTTCAATTTTACCATCATTCCAAAATGCTAAAGTTGCTAAATCTATCAGATAATATTTTTCGAAATTAGTGTCAAAATAATCTGTATCTATTGAGTTTAGAGAAGTTAATTCGGGGCTATTAATCTTAGAATATCTTACAGAAGCTTCAAAAAGTTTTATTAATAAATTATCATATTTTGTTTGATTTTTTTTAGAGTTTAAAGCTAAAAACAAAATATTTATAATAATTTCTTCACTTTTTTTAAAATATTTTTCTGGAATTTCATTATCTAGCAAGTAACGTCTAAAAGCGAGCACATCTAAAAAAAGCAGTGCATTAGTTAGTATGTGTGAAAAATTTTTGCTGATGTTGTTGTCATTTGTTTTAATTCTAGAACTAATTATTTTTTCTAAAGTGCTAGAATTAGTCTCCTGTGGCATTATTTTAGATAGCAATGAATTGTTTTTAGGTTGCAATTCATTGTAAAAAGAGATGCATTTTTCTGTAAATTCCTCTTTGTTATTATTTTTATTTACCAATTGGTATATTCCAAAAAGTGTATTCAGCAACGCTACTTTGGAGAACTCGTCAGATTTCCAGTTAGTTGT
Organism: Flavobacterium psychrophilum; assembly: GCA_022730285.1. GTDB lineage: Bacteria > Bacteroidota > Bacteroidia > Flavobacteriales > Flavobacteriaceae > Flavobacterium > Flavobacterium psychrophilum_C. The sequence continues at coordinate 26,729 of DZCQ01000013.1, read as the reverse complement.
ATCTATTGGCTTAGGAGTATAAAAAGAAGTAATATAGCCAATTAAAAAGCCAGTATTTCTAGTGTTTTTATAATAAAGAATTTCATCTTGCAAAAAGTGATTATTTTCCTGCTTTTGCTCTAAAAAGTACTTGTCAATCCAACCATTAACCGATGGGTTTATCATCTATTTTTTTACAAAAATAATCATTTATAGTATTGCTACAAACAAAAAGTAAAACAAAGTAGGGATTAGGAATTATATAACTTCTCTGCCTCATCCCAATTAATCACATTCCACCATGAAGCAATATAATCGTTACGTCTATTTTGGTTTTTAAGATAGTAAGCATGTTCCCAAACATCTAACGCAACTACTGGTTTTCCCTTTAACCCTTTTCCTTTTAGTTTCATTAACGGATTATCTTGATTTGCAGTAGAGCCAATTTGTAATTTTCCATCTTTTAAAACCAACCAAGCCCAACCAGAGCCAAAACGCTTCATGGCTGCATCGTTAAACTGTTTTTTAAATTCCTCTACCGAACCAAAAGATGTAGTTATTGCTTTGGCTAAATTTCCAACAGGCAAACCACCACCGTTCGGTTTCATTAAAGTCCAAAATAAGCTGTGATTGTAATGCCCGCCTCCATTGTTCCTTACAGCATCTGGAAATTGATTTATATTTTCAAAAATACTATTTAAAGTTTGTGCCTTTTCTGTCAAATTGCTATCTAGACCTTCAATAGCTTTGTTTAAATTATTAACATACGCCTGATGGTGTTTTGTGTAGTGAATCCGCATCGTTTCCTTGTCAATATGAGGCTCCAAGGCTTCGTAGCTATACGGCAAAAGTGGCAAAGTATATAAACCCACACTAGTTTCTGCCTCATTTGGTGTTGTTACTGTATTTGCATGAATTAGTTGGTTTCCTACTAAAGCCCCAGCAGATAAAATTGCTGTTTTTTTTAAAAAATCTCTACGTGTGTTACTTGTTTGCATGATATTTTCAAATTAGTTTCTACTTACAAATTATAGATTACAAAGTTTTATTTTGAATAGTATCTATAACTTTGATAAAGTTAGCAAATATATTCCATGAAGAGGTTAAATTTATCTTAAATTTTGTTCAAAAGCAAAAAATCACTCTTGAGGGGTGATTTTTATATATTAAAAGAAAGAGGGTTAAAATTCTATAATTAGCAATATAAGAATCATTTGGGAGTGCCCTAACTTTCTGATAATGTAAAATATCCTACAATTCTAAATTTCTTTATTTACAATATTTCTATTCGTTTTTGAGCTAGTTGATAATCATCAAGATCAAATTTTCAATTTATATATGAAATATTGTCAAAAAACCCTGACAGAGTTTAAAACTCTGTCAGGGTTAATAAATTAATTCTTTTGTTATTCTATTGCTCCACAAAAAATCTCATCTTTCTAACAAAAAGCATAAATTAGAGTAAAATATTATTTTTTTTCTAGAAAATCACCTAAAATTAAAAGCAATATGCATTTTCAGATACTAATTTGCTAGTAATAGTTTCTCTCAAAGCTATTATGTTTGGCATATTAGAATATTTTGTAAATCGCTTAAGACCCATCAGCATCATGCGTTGTTCGTCTCCTTCAGCAAATGAAATGATGCTTTCTTTCCCTTTGATAGTGATAATATCTACCGCTTGATATAAATATAATTTTGCCATAGCAATTTGTTCTTTTACCACATCTTCCCCTTCTTTTTTTGCTAATTTTTCTGTACGTAAAATTCCGCTTTCGGCCATGTATATTTCAATTAATATATCGGCAGCAGCCATTAGTAATTGTTGGTGGGCATCTAAATCTGGTCCATATTTTTGAACCGCAGCTCCAGCAACCATTAAAAAGGCTTTTTTTAATTTTATAATCATGTCTTTTTCTTCCGAGAAAAGTTCTGAATAATCCATTGTTTCAAACGATGGAATTCCCATTAATTCTTCTTGCACTTTTGTTGCTGGTCCTAATAAATCTACATGACCTTTAAATGCTTTTTTAATTAACATTCCTACAGATAGCATTCTGTTAATTTCATTCGTGCCTTCATAAATTCGAGTAATGCGTGCATCTCTCCAAGCACTTTCCATTGGGGTATCTTCGCTAAAACCCATTCCACCATATATTTGGATTCCTTCGTCTGCACAAGATTGCGCATCTTCAGAAACTGCAACTTTAAGAATAGAACATTCTATTGCAAACTCTTCTACTCCTTTTAGTTCTGCTTCTTGGTGGGAAGTTCCCTCTGCTTCACGTGCAATAATTCTACTTTCTATATCTTTTGCAGCACGGTACGTAGCACTTTCTCCAATGTAGCAATTTGTAGTGATTTCTGCTAATTTAAGTCTGATGGCTCCAAATTGAGCAATTGGGGTGTTAAATTGTTGTCTTTCGTTTGCATAATTTACAGCATTTGTAATAATGCGTCTTTGTGAATCTAAGCAAGCAGCTGCAAGTTTAATACGACCAATATTTAATGCGTTCATGGCGATTTTAAAACCATTTCCTCTTTCCGAAAGCATATTTTCTACTGGAACTTTCGTTTCGTTAAAAAATACTTGACGTGTTGAAGAAGCACGAATACCTAGTTTATGTTCTTCTTCATTCATAGAAATTCCGTTATTTTCGGTATTTTCTACAATAAAACCTGTAATATTTTTATCATCACCAATTCGTGCAAAAACTATAAAAAGAGAACAAAATCCAGCATTAGAAATCCACATTTTTTGTCCTGAAATTAAATAATGTGTTCCATCTTCTGACAAAACTGCTTTTGTTTTTCCAGAATTTGCATCAGATCCTGCACCTGGTTCTGTTAGGCAATAGGCTCCAAACCATTCTCCTGAAGCTAATTTTGGTACATATTTTTGTTTCTGATCTTCAGTTCCGTAAAGTGTAATTGGCATAGTTCCAATACCTGTGTGAGCTCCAAAAGCTGTGGAGAATGATCCAGTTGCACCAGAAATATAGTCGCAAACCAAAACGGTGTTTACAAATCCCATTCCCATTCCTCCATATTCTTCTGGTACTGATACGCTTAAAAATCCCATTTCACCAGCTTTACGCATGGTTTCTTCGGTAAGAGTGTAATCTTTTTTCTCAAAACGTTCTTTAAATGGCCATAATTCTTTATCTACAAATTCTTTAACAGATTCCCGCATCATTATTTGCTCTTCATTAAAATCTTCTGGTGTAAAAATGTTTTGCCAATTTGTTTCTTTCACAATAAATTGCCCACCTCTTGTTATGTTTTCCATATTTTTATGTTTATTAGTTTATTTTAATTATAATAGTTCGTAAACGCCTGCAGTTCCTTGTCCAGTTCCAACACACATGGTAACAATTCCGTATTTGCTATTTCTGCGTTTCATTTCGTCAAAAAGTTGCACCGAAAGTTTAGCTCCAGTACAACCTAATGGGTGACCAAGGGCAATTGCTCCACCATTTACATTAATAATATCTGGATTTAGACTTAATTCTCTAATCACAGCAATAGATTGAGATGCAAAAGCTTCATTTAATTCTATTAAATCGATGTCATTTAGTGTTAATCCAGCTTGTTTTAATACTTTTGGAATTGCTTTTACAGGGCCAATTCCCATGATTCTTGGTTCTACTCCAGCAGAAGCAAAATTTACTAATCTTGCTATGGGTTGTATGTTTAATTCTTTGATCATTTCTTCACTCATGACTAATACAAAAGCAGCTCCATCACTCATTTGAGAAGAGTTTCCTGCTGTTACAGTGCCATCGGCAGCAAATACTGGTCGTAGAGCTGCTAATCCAGCAACAGATGTTCCAAATCTTGGTCCTTCGTCTTTGCTAACTGTATAAGATTTTGTCTCTTTTTTGCCATTTTCATTAACAAAAGTCTGTTCTACAGTTATTGGTACAATTTGTTTGTCAAATTTACCTTCTGCTTGTGCTTTTAATGCTTTGTTGTGCGATTGAAAAGCAAATTCATCTTGCTCTTCTCTAGAAACGTTAAATTGTTTTGCTACTGCTTCGGCAGTTAATCCCATTCCCCAATAATAATCTTCGTGACCTTCTTTTGCAACTGCATAATCGGGTGTTGGTTTGTATCCACCCATTGGTATGTAACTCATACTTTCGGCACCTCCAGCAATAATGCATTGTGCCATTCCGCTTTGTATTTTAGCAGTTGCCATTCCTATTGTTTCTAATCCAGAGGCACAATATCTATTAACGGTTACACCTGGTACATCTTCTATTTTTAGCCCCATTAATGATATTAATCTTCCTACATTTAAGCCTTGTTCTGCTTCTGGCATGGCATTTCCAACCATTACATCATCTATTCTTGTTTTGTCAAAATCTGGAAATTGTGCCATTAAATGTTCAATGGTTTCTGCCGCTAGTTCATCTGGTCGTTTAAATCTAAAAACTCCTTTAGGTGCTTTGCCTACGGCTGTACGAAATCCGGATACTATATATGCTGTTTTCATATTTTTATTTTTTTTGTATTGTTGTATATTTTGTGTTGTAAAAAATGTATAAATGCTTATAATTTTTTTGTATAAAACTTTTGTGTTTTATAATTATATTTTGATTGTATTGGTGTAAGTTTTTTAATTATAAATTATCGAATTTTACACAAATACATTATACAATTTAGTTACGTAACGGTTTTCCTTTTGTAAGCATATACTGGATTCTCTCTAATGTTTTTCTTTCAGTACAAAGGCTCAAGAACGCTTCTCTTTCTAAATCTAGTAGGTATTGTTCCGATACAAATGTTGGTTCCGATAAATCTCCACCTGCCATTACATAGGCTAATTTGTTGGCAATTTTTAAATCGTGTTCCGAGATGTATTTTCCAGCTACCATTTGGTTTGTACCTACCATAAACATTCCTAATGCTTGTTTTCCAAGAACTTTAACGTCTGTTCTTTTAATAGGTTGTGTATAACCAGCTTCTGCCATTAGTAGAGCATGTTTTTTTGCTTCTGCAATTTGTCTGTCTTTGTTTACAACTACAATGTCTTTGTTTTTTTGCATTAATCCAGAGTCAAATGCTTCGTAGGCAGATGTAGATACTTTTGCCATTGCGATAGTCATAAAATATTCTTGTAAAACGTTTAGTTCTACGTCATTTTTACGAAAAAGATCACCTGCACGCAAGGCCATTTCTTTACTTCCTCCTCCTCCAGGAATAACCCCTACTCCAAACTCAACTAATCCCATATAGGTTTCTGCAGCTGCAACTATTTTATCTGCGTGTAAACTCATTTCGCAACCACCACCAAAAGTCATTCCGTGTGGTGCAACTACTGTTGGAATAGAGGAATAACGCATACGCATCATGGTATCTTGAAAATATTTGATAGCCATATTTAGCTCGTCGTATTCTTGCTCTGCTGCCATCATGAATATCATGCCGATATTTGCTCCCACAGAAAAATTAGCAGCTTGATTTCCAATAACTAATCCTTGATACTTATTTTCGGCTAAATCTATAGCTTTGTTAATAGCAGTTAGAACATCTCCACCAATGGTATTCATTTTAGATTGGAATTCTAGGTTAAGAATGCCATCTCCTAAATCTTGAATAGTAGCTCCACTGTTGCTCCAAACTTTTTTACTTTCTCTTATGTTATTTAGAATGATGAATGCATCTTGTCCAGGAATTTTACTTTGAGATTTTTCAGGAATGTTGTAAAAATATGTTGCACCTTCTTTAACTGTATAAAAAGAAGAATTTCCATTTGCAAGCATTTCAGTAACCCAATTTGCTGGTGTTAAGCCTTCTGTTTTCATTAGCTCTATTCCGTTTTCTACACCAATTGCATCCCAAATTTCGAATGGTCCATTTTCCCACCCAAAACCAGCTTTCATTGCATCATCAATTTTGTATAATTCGTTAGAAATTTCAGGAATTCGGTTGGAGCAATAAGCAAACATTGCTGTAAATGATTTTCGATAAAATTCTCCTGCTTTATCTTTTCCTTTTACCAAAACTTTAAATCTATTAATTGGTTTATCAATAGTTTTAGTAAGCTCTAATGTAGCAAAAGATGCTTTTTTTGCTGGACGATATTCTAAAGTATCTAAATCTAGTGATAAAATATCCTTATCTACTTTTTTATAAAAACCTTGTTTTGTTTTGCTTCCTAACCATTTGTTTTCCATCATTTTAGTAATAAAATCAGGGAGTTTAAATAAGCTGTGAGCTTCGTCATCCGGGCAGTTTTCGTAAATTCCGTTAGCTACATGAACTAAAGTATCTAGACCAACTACATCTACAGTACGAAAAGTGGCGGATTTTGGACGACCAATAACAGGTCCGGTTAATTTATCTACTTCTTCAATTGTAAGGTTTAGTTCTTTTACAAGGTGAAAAAGCGATTGTATTCCAAATATTCCTATTCTATTTCCTATAAAAGCTGGGGTGTCTTTTGCTACGACAGATGTTTTTCCGAGAAATTTTTCGCCATAAATGGTTAAAAAATCTAAAACTTCGGTAGCGGTTTGTGGACCTGGAATAATTTCGAATAGTTTTAAATATCGTGCGGGATTAAAAAAGTGTGTTCCACAAAAGTGTTTTTGAAAATCTTCACTTCTACCTTCACTCATAAAGTGAATTGGAATTCCAGAAGTGTTAGACGTTATTAAAGTGCCAGGTTTGCGGTATTTTTCAACTTGTTCAAAAACTAATTTTTTAATATCTAATCTTTCTACAACAACCTCGATTATCCAATCGCAATTTGCAATTTTAGACATGTCATCGGTGGTATTACCAGTGGTAATTCTGCTCGCAAATTTTTGATTGTAAATAGGTGATGGACTAGATTTTAAGGCATTTGCTAAATGGTCGTTTACCATTCTGTTACGGACAATTTTGCTTTCTAGAGTTAATCCTTTTTTTTCTTCGATATCCGTAAGGGAATTTGGAATGATGTCTAAAAGGAGTACTTCTACTCCAATGTTGGCAAAATGGCAGGCAATTCCAGAACCCATGATACCTGAGCCAATAACGGCAACTTTTTTGATATTTCTTTTCATTAAATAGGGTGTTTTTTGAGTTTTAAAATATTTTTTTATCTTGAATTAGTTCGTTTATTAGTTCGTTTACTTCTATAAAATGTTTTAATTTTTTTGGAGTTATTTTTTCTCTTATGGTATTATTAAATTTCAAAACAGTTTCTTTAGATAAAATTCTTTTTTCTTTGCCAAAATCGGTTAAAAATATGATAATTCCTCTACCATCTTTTGGATTTGGTTTTCTGTAAATCAAACCTTTTTCTTCCATTGTTTTTAACGTTCTGGTAAGACTAGTTGGTTCCATACCCATTTTAGTGCTTATTAAGGTAGATGGCGTGCCTTTTTCTCTATCTATGCTAAGTAGCACAAATCCTGTTGCCATCGTGCTTTCGTATTTTATGGCTTCCTCGTTATACATTCTCGCTACAGCTTGCCATGTTTCTCTCAGTATATAATCTATTGTTTTTTCTTTCATCAAGGTTTCTCTCAGATTTCAAAGATATGCATTTTTTATTATGCACGCATAATATTTTTTTGTTTTTTTTATACATGCATTGAAGATGTTTTTTTTCTATTATTATTTTGTTAATAAAAAGTATGTTAAATATTTTTTTTTGGTTGTAATCCTATTAATTTCGCAGTAATATTTATTAATAATGAATTCGAACAAAAGAGTTTTAGTTTTAGTAGTTATAGCAAGTTTGCTGTTGTTTTTTGCATCTGTTTTTTCAGGTTTTATTGTTCCTATTTTTCCAAGTTTTAAAAATATTAACATTGTACAAGACATTGTAAATGTGCAAATTAAAGGTAATCCGAAAAAGAGCTTTGCAAAAGCTAAAATAAAGAAAGAGAAAGAGTTAGACTTTGATGATTATTTAAAAAAAGATAATATTACTGCTTTTTCCGATGTAGAGAAACAAACTTCATTAACTAAATTTAACCAAAAACTGTTAGAATTAGCAAGTGGTAAAAAAGTAAAAATACGAATTGCTTGGTTTGGTGATAGTGTGATTGAAGGAGATTTAGTTACACAAAATTTAAGAGAATTATTGCAAAAGTATTTTGATAAAAACAAAAATAGTGGCGTTGGATTTATGCCAATAAAATCAGTTTCGTCCGAAAATAGAATTTCGGCAAAAATTTCTGTAAAGGGTGTTTTTGAAACAGATAATTTTAAAAATTCCAAGTCTGGTTTGTTTTTTTCTGGATATTCTTACAAAACATCTAATTTAGAAGTCTTTTTTACAGATAATTTGTTAAAGAACAAGACGCAAAAATTGCAAAAATGGCTTTTGTATGGTAAAGGAGACTCCATTACTATTTCCATAGATTCTATAGTTAAAAATTATGCGGCGACTAAAAATTTTAATAGAATTTTACTAGACAATTCTGTTAATTCCAAAATAAATTTTGCCGTAAAATCTAAAAATGCTACTCTTTTTGGAATTTCTTCAGAGCCTGAATTTGGATTGATTTTAGACAACTATTCCTTCAGAGGGATTACAGGTGTAGAGCTGAAACGTATAGATAATTTATTGTTAAACGATTTAGATTCTGAAAAATATTATGATCTTGTAGTTTTCCAATACGGAGTAAATTTACTGTTTAGGCCTAACGATAAAAATTACGATTACTATTATAAAATAATGAATCCTGTTTTGAAAAAGTTTAAAGAAAATATGAAAAATTCTGATTATTTACTAATAAGTTGCTCCGATAGAGCGTTTAAATATTCTGGCGAATGGAAAACTGCAGTTGGAATAGATTCTTTATTAAAAACACAAGCAAAGTTGGCCTTTGATAACAAAATTGCTTTTTTTAACATGTATCAATCTATGGGTGGTAACGGCTCTATTATTAAATGGACAGACACAATTCCTAGATTGGCTAATAAAGATTATATTCATTTTAATCATAATGGAGCAAAAGTAATTGCGAAAATTTTATTTGATGCTTTTGTAAAAGATTATGAAAAATTGTTAAAAAAGAAACCCAAAATTACAAACTAAATTCTAAATCAGTTGCATTTATTTAATTTAAACGAAGTAGTAGCACAGCTCTTGTATAACCCGAAAGATCCACTTTTATTTAGTAGTGGTTTTTTTGTTTACTTTTTCTTTTTCTTTATTTTCTTGTTTTATATTTTTAGAAAAAACTATTATCACAGAGCAATTGTTCTTACCATTTTTTCGCTCTATTTTTTTTACAAAGCCAGTGGATATTTTGTATTTTTAGTGATTGCATGTTCCATAGTTAATTTTTTTATTTCTAAATGGTTATTTAAAACAGAATCCACCAAGACCAAAAAGGCTCTATTACTATTCAGTATTGTTTTTAACTTAGGCGTACTGTTTTATTTTAAATATACGAACTTTTTTATAGAGATGATAAATAACTTTGTGCAAGCAAAATTACATTTTTTAAATTTATTACTACCAATAGGAATTTCGTTTTACACTTTTGAAAATCTAAGTTACACAATTGACGTTTACCGAGGCGAAATTAAACCCGAAAAAAAGATTGTAAACTACTTATTATTTCTATCTTTTTTCCCAAAATTAGTTATGGGACCCATTGTTCGTGCTAAAGATTTTATTCCACAATTAAAGCAATCCTATACTGTTTCTGCAACAGATTTTTCCAAAGGATTTTATTTAATTTTAACAGGACTTTTTAAAAAATTAATTATATCCGATTACATTTCTTTAAATTTAGTAGATTATGTTTTTGATGGTCCAGCTTTGCACAATGGTTTTGAATGCTTAATGGCGTTATACGGATATGCCATAGTAATTTATTGCGATTTTAGTGGGTACAGCGACATTGCAATAGGAATTGCAAAATGGTTAGGGATAACCATTCCTCCCAATTTTCTATCGCCATACCAAAGTAAAAATATTACCGAATTTTGGCGTAGATGGCACATTTCGTTATCTAGTTGGTTACGAGATTATTTATACATTCCACTTGGAGGAAGCAGAAATGGAAAATTACGAACAGACATTAACTTGTTCTTAACCATGTTTTTAGGTGGTTTGTGGCATGGTGCAAGTTGGAACTTTCTCCTTTGGGGAAGTTTGCATGGAGTAGGATTGATTATCAATAAAATTTGGAATAAATTATTTGTAATTCCAATCAAAAATCGTATTTTACTCAAAATAGGAACCGTTTTAAGTGTGCTTGTTACCTTTCACTTTGTAATTTTTTGTTGGATATTTTTCAAGGCAAACGATTTAGAAACCTCCTTTCAATTTATAAATCAAATTGCAAATAACTTTACGTTAGATGGCTATTCACAATTTTTAATAAATTATAAATATGCTATCGGTATGACTGTCTTTGGATTATTAATCCATTTTATTCCAGATTCTTTTGCAGATGTTGTGATAGAAAAGCAAAAAAACTTCTCAATCATTTATTTTATATTTTTGTTTATAGTGTTTTTAGCAATTTATTCTATGGTAAAAAGTGCAACGCCAGTAATGCCAATTTATTTACAATTTTAGCCTTTGTTTAAAATATAATTGTTCCAAGATTTAGCAAAAGCACTAATAAATAATTTGCCTTGAAGCTGGTATCCTTCTTTCGAAAAATGAACTAAATCTGGCCGCAATAACTGATTTGTTTTCCAATCTTTTGTGCCTTCTAAACCTTTGGAAATATTAAATAAATCCCAGTAAACTAAGTTATTATCTACACAAAAATTTTGAATTGTAGTAGTAATTTCAGCTAGCTTTTTGTTAGGATATGCTTTTTTGTAATAAGAAACCGGAGGAGTCGAAATAATTACTTGTGCAGTTGGATTTATCTTTTGGATATGTGCTAAAGTTTCTTTTAAGTCGATTAAAAAAGTCTCCATACTCAAATTTTGATCCTGAGCTTCGTTTGTTCCCATGGAAAAAACATAACAATCTGATTTTAAGGATTCTAATTGCTTCCAAAAAACTTCCGACTTATTATAATCTGAAAAACGAGCTCCATTAACACCAATAGAATGGTAGATTATTCCAGGAGTATTTGCTTTTTCTACCGAAGCTCCAAAAAAAGTGTAGGTACTATCTTTTTTTGTATTTAGAGTTAATTTAATAGTATTTGAAGGCTCTTTTAACTTGTATTTATAACAAAAAGAGGTGCTGTCTATTGCAATGGAATCTAAGCTGTTTTTGTATGAAAAATTTATTTTAGAGGTTTTCCCTTTTACAAATAACGAAATTTCGTCAAATTGATTATCTTGTAAATATTTTGGGTCTAATGCCATAGAGATGGAAGTGCAACTACTTGTTGGTAGAATAGAATATCCTAAAATTCCTGTTTCCTTTCTGGTTTTTGCATTAGTAATTTTGCAGGTTTTCCAAATATTTTCAGAGGAGGAATTAATTTCAAAGGGGGCATTTGTTTTAGCAAGTTGGTACGGAAAAATTAAACCACGACCAGAGTTTCCAAAATAAGATTGCAACTCTTTTCTTATAATATCTGTCATCATATTTCCTTGTATATGAGAATCGCCAATGTGTACAATACTTACTTTTTCGGAACTTTTTTGCTGTTTAATAGTTTGTAGTTTTAAAAAAAGATAATCTAAGGTCTTTTCGTTATTTAAAATATCAATATCGTTATTAATATATGCTAAACTATCTGTTTTTACATTATCATTTACAACCCAAGGATTACTATTTTGAGCAATTACTTTTGTACAAAAGAAAATAATTAGAATACAGAATTTTGTCTTAACAATCATATTTATGGGGTTTTAAAAACAGTTTTTAAATTGTTTTTTTTAATACTGGCAGCTACTTTTTGTCTCCACAATTTTGGATAAACAGAGTAGCCTGTTTTACTTATTTTATCTATCCAAAGGGTTAAATTTTTATTTCCTTTCATGCCTTTGTAGAATTTTTTTTCAGATATTTTTTTGCAAAAATGTTTATAAGATTCCTCCACGTTTGCATATTGTTTGTATCTAGTTTTGTAATTAGCATTGTTTTTGCCTACAAATCCAAAATGATTATTCAATCTAACGGCAACTTTGCTTTTTCCAGCACCAGATTCTAAAATTGCAATTCCCATAATAATCTCTGGAGGAATTTGATACTCTGCTGCTAGCTTTAAAGTTAAGGCTTTGTATTTAGCAACATAACCTTGTGAATTTGCTGTAATAACAAAAAATAGTAGAATAAGAAATGTATTTTTTTTCATGTTTATGTTTTTTTAATAATATTTTATTGTACTAATGCATAAACCTTGCCATACTACAAATATACAAATAATAGTTAGAAGTTTCTTTTTTAAGTTTCCTTAAAATTTATTCTATATAAGTGACAAAAGTTACAATTAGATTGTAATTAATAGAGTATGTTTACAAATTGTATTATTAATAATAACTTTATTTATGAAAAAAATTGCCTTTCTTTTAATTGCTTCTTCCATTTTAAGCTGTAATCAAAATAAAAAAGCAGATTCTCAGAATACTACTCAAAATTCACTCTCAGAGGCTGATATACTTAGCGGAAAAGTGCTAATGGAGGCAAATTGCTACGTTTGTCATAGTCCTTCTGCGCCTGAAAAAGAGGGAAGAATTGCACCTCCAATGATTGGAATTAAAATGCATTATACTGAAGATTCTGAAACTAGAGACCAATTTATTAATGAAATAGTAGCTTTTACCGAAAACCCTACTAAACAAGCTGCTAAATTACATGGTGCTGTTGAAAGATTTGGAGTAATGCCAAAACAACAATTTCCTGCGGATGTAGTGCAAAAAATAGCTGCTTTTATGTACGATTATGAAATAGAAGAACCAACATGGTTTAAAGAACATATAAAAGGAAAAGGACACAATGATTACGAGCAAACAGGTAAAAAACTTGCATCTATCGAAAATAAATCTATTAATTATAAAGAAAAAGGAATAGAATATGCTACAAATACACAAAAAGTGCTAGGAAAAAACTTAATGCAAGCAATGCAAAAAAGTGGTCCAGTAGGAGCAATGGAATTTTGTAATATAAATGCAAGCGTTTTAACAGATAGTATGACAGTACATTATAACGCAACTATTAAAAGAATTTCTGATAAAAATAGAAATCCTAAAAACGCTGCCAATAAAGAAGAACTTACAATTATAGAAAATTATAAAAAAGAAGTAGCAGCAAATAAAGAGGCAAAACCAATAATAATTGAAACAAAAAACACCATTCAGTTTTATGCTCCAATTGTGACTAATGAAATGTGTTTAAAATGCCACGGAACTGCAATTATGCCAGAAGTTAAAAATAAAATCATGAAATTATATCCTAAAGATTTAGCCATAGGTTATACCGAAAATCAAGTAAGAGGAATTTGGAATATCACTTTTAATAAATAAGAAATAAAAATAAACAGTAAAATTATGAATACTATACCAACCGAATTTCAAATAGATAAACCACTACACCAGGATACTTATCTAGTAGATGGGGAATTAAAAAGCTGGACAGGAGAAACGACACCTGTATATTCTACAATATCCTCTACAACAAGCTACAGCCCAACATTATTAGGGAGTATTCCAAGCATGAATAAAGAGCAAGCCATGGAAGCAGTAAATGCCGCTGATAGAGCTTTTGACAATGGACAAGGTGTTTGGCCAACTATGAAGGTAACAGATCGCATTAAAAGCATGGAAAAATTTGTGGTAATGATGAAGGAAACTCGTGCCGAAGTTGTAAAGCTATTAATGTGGGAAATAGGAAAATCTTTAGCAGATAGCGAAAAAGAATTTGACAGAACAGTAGAATATATTGTAGATACCATAGAAAGTTATAAAGAATTAAACGCCAGAAGTGCTCATTTTAGTAAAGTACAAGGCATTAACGCCATGATTCGCAGAAGCCCTCTTGGGGTGGTATTATGCTTAGGCCCTTATAATTACCCACTAAATGAAACTTTTACACTCTTAATTCCTGCATTAATAATGGGGAACCCTGTAATTTTTAAGCCAGCTAAACACGGTGTTTTGCTAATTTCACCTTTAATTCACGCTTTTAAAGAATGTTTCCCAAAAGGGGTAATTAATATTTTGTACGGACGTGGCAGAGAGGTAGCAGCACCAATAATGGAATCAGGACGAGTATCTGTTTTAGCATTAATTGGAAATAGTAAATCTGCCATTGCTTTGCAAGATTTGCATCCAAACAAAAATAGATTACGACTTATTTTAGGACTGGAAGCAAAAAATCCTGCAATTATTTTACCAGATGCTAATCTTGATTTGGCTGTAGCCGAATGTGTCTCAGGCTCTTTGTCTTTTAACGGACAGAGATGCACGGCTTTAAAAATTATTTATGTGCATGAAGATATTGCTGTAGAATTTAACAAAAAGTTTGCAGAAAAAGTAGATGCCTTAACTTACGGAAATCCATGGGAAAAAGGAGTGTTTTTAACTCCATTAGCAGAAAAAGAAAAGCCTGCATACATTCAAGAATTAATTGATGATGCATCTGCAAATGGGGCAAAGGTTATAAATGCAAAAGGAGGAGAAACAACAGATAATTTTATTTTTCCAGCCGTTTTATTTCCAGTAAATAAAAATATGAGAGTGTATCATGAAGAACAATTTGGACCAGTAGTTCCAATTGTAACGTTTAAAGATATTCAAGAACCACTTACTTATATGGCAGATTCTAATTATGGACAACAAGTAAGTTTGTTTGGGAAAAATAGCCATACAATTGCACCATTAGTCGATGCTTTAATCAATTTGGTTTGTAGGGTAAATCTTAATAGTTCCTGTCAAAGAGGTCCAGATGTATTCCCATTTACAGGACGAAAAGATTCGGCAGTAGGAACTTTAAGCATTCATGATGCTTTGCGTTCATTCTCTATACGAACATTTGTAGCCTCTAAAGATAATGCTTATAATAACGAAATTTTGCAAGAATTATTAGATAGCAAAGAATGTAATTTTATAAACACAGATTATATTTTGTAAAGTTTAAAAATGTATAAACCATAAGTTTTTATTTATAAAGCTTATGGTTTTAAATATATTTCTAATAAATAAAAAAAAGCTGTTCAAAATTAATTGAACAGCTTTTGTGTTATTTGGGTGGCTGACCGGGCTCGAACCGGCGACCCTCGGCACCACAAACCAATACTCTAACCAACTGAGCTACAACCACCATTTATATAACGGGTGCAAAGATACAATAATACTTGTATTTTACAAAGAAAAAATAAATTTATTTAAGATTATCTAAGTTATTAACCGTTAAATATCTTTCAGTAGTAAAGCCTTCAGCATAGCTAACGCCCACTAATCTTCCTAAATCCTTCGCTCTATATTCAATGCTTTCTAAAAAATTTTTAGAAGTGATAGGTGTTTCTGGTTCATTTGTTTCAGATTTATAAAATTGAGATTCGTATGCTAAAATAGCTCGTGTTTTCAGCTCCATAAATTCAGATATATCTACCACAAAGTGGGGTTCGATATTTTTCCATTGAATATAGTGGTAAACTAATTTTGGTCTCCAAGGCTCTTGTTTTAAATTGTTATATTCGGTTTCAATTTTTAATAATCCTGACAAAAAACAAGAATCAGACACTAGCTTGCTTCCTTTGGAATGGTCTATATGTCTGTCATCTATAGCATTGCAGAGTACGATTTCTGGTTTATAATGTCTAAGTATTTTAATTATTTCAAGTTGATGAGTTTCATTATTAGTAAAAAAACAATCCTTAAAATTTAAATTTTCTCTAATACTTACTTGCAATATTTTTGCAGCATTCGATGATTCAATGTCTCTGATTTGTGCTGTGCCTCTGGTACCTAATTCTCCATGGGTTAAATCTATAATTCCTACTTTTTTTCCAAGAGATATTTCTTTTGCAATTGTTCCAGCACAGCCTAGTTCTACATCATCTGGGTGTGCACCAAAGGCAAGTATGTCTAGTTTCATGAATATATTTTTTGTTGGTTAAATACTTAGTAAAAGCAATATTTTTGATTTTAATTTTGATAAAGATACGTTATTTTGCTAGTTAACTAAAATTTTGAAATAAATTTTACAAAAAAAATAATGTAAAAAATATGTAATATTGGTTGTGAAATATTATTTTTTTAGTATGTTTGTCTAAATAATTCTGTGAAAGTTCATTGAATATTAATTTATTATCTAACCGTATATTTAAACCCAAATTATCATGAAAAAAATTATTGTAGGCGTATTATTGTTTGTTAGTTCATTAGGATTTAGTCAAATAAAGGTGATGGAAACAGTTCCACTTATACAAGTTGGAAGAGTAGGGGAGAATGGAAATAGCAATATTTATATCCAAAAAGAAGGCAATGAGTATAAAGTTATTTACAAAAATATAGATCCTGAAGAGTTAGGTTCCACTAGATTTTTTTCGTTTAAGGATTTAAACAATGATTTTGAAAGTTTTTATAAATTAACTTTAAATGGTTATAATGCAAGCCCTGTGCAAGATATCAAATTAGATATGCCTAACGAAATAGTTTGGTTACACTATGTAAAATCATTGCAAAATAAAGTTACCATGCAATTTATGACTACTAATAAAGTTACAGGAATTACAGGAACTAGCGATTTTATGACGCCAGAAAGCATTAAAAATCTTTTTGGGAAATAATATTTTTCACTATTTTATTTTAAAATATCAGTGAGAATTTTATCTATTATAAAAAAGCCTATTGAAATTTTTCAATAGGCTTTTTTATAAATGCTATATAGAATATATCTGTTACTTAAAGTATATTTCAGTATAAGTTTCACTATGATTTTAGTTAATTAGAGCATTGATTTTTCCCCAAAGTGCATTGTCAAAGCCAGATATTGCAAAACTTGAGTTTGTAGGATCAGATGCTTCCCCCATTCTGATTATAATCATTTTTTTGCTTGGTATAACATAAATTCGTTGGTCATTTGCTCCCATTGCTGCATACATATCCATAGGAGCATTTGGTACTAAATATCCTTGGTAAATGGTTTGCTCACCTGGAATCATAGAGCTTGTTTTGCCATTCAACCACCATAAATATCCGTAAGAAGGATTTATATTTTGAGAGGTATTTATACTTTCGTTAAAAAAGGATTCGTTTATTATCTGTTCGTTATTCCATTTTCCTTTATTTAATGCCAAAAGACCAAATCTTGCCATACTTCTAGTTGTGCTATGATAAATGGTATAAATTGTCCCAAAATCCCAGTATCCTTCCATTCCAATTTTATTTTTTAATTTTTCATTAAAATAGCTTTCAAATGGCTTATTGCTTGCACTGGCAACCACATCTGTTAATTTTTGAAAAATATTGCTGTAAGCCCATCTTGTCCCAGCATCAGCAACATAGGTTAAATTAGGTTTTATCACATATTGTTGTGTATCATCATTACCTGCTGTCATTGTTAATAAATGTCGTACTGTAATTAAATTTTCTTTAGCTAACGGCATACTTGTCCAATCTGTACCGAGATAATTAGATGCTTTGTTATTAATATTCAATAACCCTTCTTGTTGCGCAATTCCCGTTGTTGTGGTTACTAAGGTTTTACCGGCACTATTCCATTCCCAAGAAGTGTTTGGAGTATGTCCGTTAAAATATTCTTCTATTACAATTCTTCCGTTAACTAAAATCATAAAAGATTTGGTGTGCTTTTCTATAAGAAAATCTTTTAAAGGTTGCACCGCACTTTGATTCCAGTTTAAGTTAGTGACTGAATTAGTTTCCCAAAGATTGTCAGTATTAGAAGGGAAATACATTGCTTCATTTGGACTTGTTGCAGGAGCATCTTCTTCGTTTTTGGAGCAGCTAGCAGTTAAAACGAGTAAGAACAATGGTAATAGCTTTAAGTTTTTCATAGATAAAGAATATTAAATTTGTTTTTTTTAATGTAAGACAATGGTTTTTCAAAAAGGTTTAAAATTATGTTAAAATATTTTTTTAACTTTCTGTTCATAAGGTGTAAATATTTTTTATTTTGGCAAGTTTCTCATGAAAAAATCTCTAATATTTCCACCCATTATTTGTTCAATTTCAAGTTTAGAAAAGCCTTCTTTTTTTAAGGCATTTACTATAATTGGCAATCCTGTTATGTCAAAATGTGCTTTTATGGCACCATCAAAATCTGAACCTAAACCTACTTTATCTACACCTATTTTAGTAGCTACATACTTTATACTTTTTGCGGTAGCAGTTGCATCGGTGCCACAAACAGCAGTTTCCCATAGTCCAATTCCTATTAATCCTTGGTGTTTTCCTATTTCGAGAATTTGTTCGTCTGTAAGATTCCTTGTATTATTGCAAACACCTCTTACTCCTGTGTGTGAAACTAGTATTGGTCCTTTGTGTATTTTTAGTACTTCGGAAATTGTTTTTTGGGAAGAATGTGCTAAATCTATAGTAATGTTTAATTTTCTCATTTTTTGTATTAATTCCATTCCTTTTTTAGTTAATCCTCCTTTATTTAAGCCATGTGCTGAACCTGCCCATTCATTGTCAAAAAAGTGTGCTAATCCAATATACCGAACTCCTTTTTTATAAAACAAATCAAGATTTGCAAGATCGTTTTCTAAACAATGTGCTCCTTCTATTCCTAACATTCCAGCAGTTAATTTTCTGTCTTTTTTTCTGTCTTTTACAAATTGCGATAATTCTTTTTGAGTGCTAATTATTCTAAATTGATTATTAGATTTTGTGGCAAATTGGTGTAATAAATCACATTGATATAATGCCCTATCTCTAACACTGAACCAGTTTTTAACAGGTTGTAATTGTGCAAAACTTAACAAAGCAATTTGATCTGTGTTATCACTATTTTTCTCAATATTAATTCCTCTTGGTGTTTTGCTTACAATTGTAAATATTTGCAAAGCGACATTTGCTTCTTGCATTCTAGGTAAATCTACATGTCCATAATTGTGCTTTTCTAAAAAATTTCGACCCCAAAGTAATGCATCGCAATGTAAATCTGCAATAAAGGGGATAGAATCGTAAAATTTGGTGTAATTTGGAGTTGCTGTTAATGTTACAGTGTTTTGCTTTTTGTCTATATAGTTCGGAGCAAACACAAAAAAAACAACCCCGATAAGGGATAGAGCTAATAAAATAATTTTGAAAATTTTCATAATATTAAGTAATACTTGGTTGGTTTTTAAATTTGAAAGTAAAGTTAGGTAAATAATTTGCAAAATAGTATCATTCTAAATAATATTACAGTAGTTTAATAGGTGTATGATTGCTTCGTTTTAAAAAAGGTATGTATTTTATTAAAAGTCTAAAAGCCATCTTGTAATTTTTACAAAATATTATCAACAAAATGGAAAACACAATTCATTATTCATAATTTATATTTTACCTTTGCATAATACAAAAATTAAAAAATATGGTTTATAAGTTTAGAGTTATACTAGATGCTGAGGAAGATATTTTTAGAGATATTGCTATTCTGTCTGATAGCACATTAGAAGATTTGCATAATGCAATATACAATTCTTTTGGATTTGATGGTATGGAAGTTGCCTCTTTTTACACTTGTGATAATACTTGGAATCAGGAAGATGAAATCCCGATGTTTGATACTGGCGATGTGCCTGGAGAAATAAAAACGATGAGTAATTATTTGCTATCTGATATTTTAGACACTCAAAACACTAAAATAATTTATGTATATGATTTCATAAGCATGTGGACATTTTTAGTCGAACTAGCTTCGGTGGAAGATGATGTAGTAGGGAATAGCTACCCAGAAACACTTTTTTCTCATGGAGAAATGCCACTAGAAGCACATGAAAAGCATTTTATTTCGGACGAAGATGAAGATGACTTTAATGAATTTGAAGACAATTTTGACGAAGACGATTTAGACATGTTTGATGAGGATAACAATTTTGAGGATTTTGGATTTGAAGAAAACTGGAATTAAAATAAATATAAAACCAAATTAAGAAACAAATCAAGAGTAGAGAATGTAACACTTTATTCTTGGTTTTTTTATAAAAAATAAAAAGATGATAAACCTATTTAATACCCATATCGAAAGCCTTTCCATACACAGAGTAGGAAATAAAAGCAGAAACGAAACTATTTTCTTATCACAAGCACCATACACATTAAACGATGAAATTGTGCCTTTGGTCAAAGAATATTTTTTTAAACCATTTAGAGAAAAAGAAGAAAACTATTATTTGTTTACCCACGAAGTAGATTTAGATTACAATGAAATGTATCAATTTGCTTCCCAAATTTTTCAAAATCCAACACAAATTCACGAAATTTCCAAAAAAATAACACAACATTTATTTGAACAATCTTCGCATCCACACATAAAAACTGGTGAAGTTTATGTAACACATTTAACCAATATTTCCATAGATAACAATGTGGTTGATGCTATTGGAATTTTTAAAAGCGAAATAAAAGCAGATTTCCTTCAAATTGAAGAAAACAAAGAGACTCTAACCATGATTTTACAACAAGGTATTAATTTGAATAAATTAGACAAAGGTTGCCTTATTTTTAATTACAAAAAAGAAGAGGGCTACAAAATTCTTACCATAGATAATAATCGATACGATGCACGCTACTGGCTAGAACACTTCCTATCGGTAGATGCATTTCAGGACGAAAATTTTAAAACCAAAAAATATTTAAAATTTTGCCAAGATTTCGCTAAAGAAGTTGTCCTTCCAGCAGAAGACAAAAAAGAAGAAGTCATGTTTATGAATAGATCAGTGAATTATTTTGCGAAAAATGATGAATTTGAAGAGTCTAATTTTTTAAATGAAGTTTTAGAAAATCCAGATTTAATATCAGAGTTTAAAAGCTACAAAGTGGACAAAGGGGAAAAGTACAGCATTGAAGATGTTACTAACTTTCCTATTGCAAATGCCGCTGTAACCGATGCTAGACGTAGCATAAAAAATGTGATTAATCTAGATACGAACATTCAAATAAAGTTAGACTTTATTAACCCAGAAAGTGCCGAAAAATTTGTAGAAAAAGGCTGGGACGAAGAAAAACAAATGTATTATTATCTTGTGTATTTTAACAAGGAACAAAAAAGCTAAATAACTTGAAAATTCAAAAAAAGAACAGAAAATTTAACACCAAAAATTTATATAGCAGTCACTTTTTAAAGTAAATTTGTAAAATGATTAAAATAGTAATTATAGGATCAGGAAGTGTCGCACAGCATTTACTTTCAGCATTTGCAAACGGAAAAGTAGGAACGGTTGTACAATTATTTTCACGAAAGCCAAAATTTAGCTCACCCTATTTAGACACTATTCAAATTACTTCTAATTACAATGAAATTCAAGAAGCAGACTTGTACATAATTGCAGTTTCAGACAATGCGATAGAAGAGGTATCTAACAATTTGCCATTCACTAACAAATTTGTAGTGCATACTTCTGGAACAGCACCATTAACAATCATAAATGCCAAAAATAGAAGAGGTGTATTCTATCCGTTGCAAACATTTTCTAAGCAATATAAAATCGACTTCAAAAATATTCCTCTCTGTTTAGAAACAGAAGTAGATGCAGATTATACCACATTGGAAAGCATTGCAAAATCTATCTCAAACGAAATTTATACCATAAATTCTACTCAAAGAAAAGCCTTACACGTTGCCGCAGTATTTGTAAATAATTTTGTAAATCATATGTATAAAATAGGAAATGACATTTGTATTGAAAATGGAATTTCATTTCATATTTTAAAACCATTAATACTCGAAACGGCTAATAAAATTATAGCCATTTCTCCATCAGAAGCACAAACAGGCCCTGCTCAGAGAAATGATACCAATACAATTAACAAGCAACTTCAATTTTTATCCAATCCCAATCAAAAAAAAATATATCAAATATTAACTAAATCTATAGTAGATAATGAGCAAGAGTTATAAAGAAATAATGAACGAAATAACGACCCTCATTTTTGATGTAGATGGCGTACTTACAGATGGAACGGTACATGTATCTGCATCAGGCGAAATGCTTCGAGAAATGAATATTCGCGACGGATTTGCACTGAAAGCAGCCATAGAATCTGGTTACAATGTTTGCATCATTTCAGGTGGAAGCAACGAAGGTGTTCGAATAAGACTTCGTAATCTAGGAATAACCAATATTCATCTTGGGGTACCAGATAAAGTAGAAGTTTTTAAAGAATATACACAATTGTACGCTATAAACCCAGAACAAGTATTATATATGGGCGATGATATTCCTGATTATCACGTCATGAAACTTGTTGGATTGCCCACCTGCCCACAAGACGCAACTCCAGAAATAAAAAAAATATCCAAATACATTTCCCACATAAATGGAGGGCAAGGAGCTGTTAGAGAAGTTATAGAGCAAGTAATGAAAGTTCAAAACAAATGGAATTTGCAGTTTAACGGAAAACTAGATTAGTATTTAGGGCTAAATTTTTATAATCAGTAACAAAATTAATATTTGGGTGTTCTCCGTAAACTAAAAGGAGGGCTATTTGTTTCAAATAAAATTTACTGAATTTCTTTGAAAACGAATTTTTTTGAAATAATCTTTTTTGCCAAAAAAATAAAAAAAAAGGATTTCACCCTCCATTTCAATACCATTAAGTTAAGTTTTATCTTACTCTTTTATAACCATTCCTAACCCCATCTGATTACCATTGTAAAATGGTGTTACCATTGCGGAACTTAAATTCTTTTTAGATTTAAAAATATGATTATCAATATATGGAAAAATCCAATAAGCAATTTTGGTGCATAAAATACCTATTCCTGCACCCATGGCAACATCTGTAAGCCAATGTTTATCATTATAAATGCGAAATGCACCTGTTCCTGTTGCAACTAAATAGCCTGAAATACCATACCATATAGAAACGTCTTTGTACTCTTGCCATAAAAATTCTGCTCCTGCAAAAGCAGTTGCAGTATGTCCTGACGGAAATGAATTGAAACCACTATGGTCGGGTCTTTCTATTTTTGTGCTATTTTTTAAGGCATAAACCGAGCTTCCTATTAATAAATAAGAAGTTCCTAATATAATACTTCTATCTCTCAAATTGTTTTTTCCTTTTATTCCTCCAAGATTTAGTGCGTAAACCGAAAGTGCTGGTGCATATTGTGAAAAATCATCTATCGTAATTTTTTTATCTATGTTTTCGTTTACTTCTTCTTTTATGCCTGAATTAATGAATTTTAAACCATCGCTCTCAATTCCTATAATTCCATAAGCCATTAATGCTGTTGGAATAATGAGTTGTTTGTATTTGAATTTTAGATTTTCTGTTTTAGTATTTTTTAAACTATCTTTTTGTTGTAATTGTTGTGCGTTAGAATAGTAAGAACAGAAAGCAAAAATTAAAGTTATAATTTTATATTTATTTGATTTCATTTTTAGTTTTTTGATTAATGTTATAAACTATTGAAAAAAGAATAATTAGAAATATACTTGTGTAAACATTTCCAAAATTTAGCCCTGCTGGTTTAGAAATATAATTTCCAAAAGTGGCACCAATTGGGTGAATTATGATTATTGCTAACCAATAAAATAAATCTTTTGAAATTTGTTTGAAACGTAATAATAGAATTGAAACTATCAATAATGCAATCAATAAAATTGTACCGCCATCTGCTCCGAGAGGTGTATCGTTAGACAAAAAATCGCCCGATGTTGTGCCAAATGTACTTGATGTTAGTATAGCAAACCAATATAGAAATTCAATTTTCATATCAGTAATTACACTTTTCTTTTTTGATATTATTTTTATAGCTAATAAAATCATCAAAAACGCAAAAATGACTAATAATGAACCATAAATAGTTCCTAAATTTAGGTCAATGCAAATTAAATCGGCAATATTTGTACCGCCAATATTGCCAAGAATAATAAGAAACCAATAAAATAATTGATTAAATTTTTTGGTTAGAATAGAATATAGAATTGCAGATACAAAAGTTGTTACTAGTAGTATTGAACCAATTTTGTAACCTAAACCTAAATCTCTTGAAATATAATTGCCTACAATTTCGCCTGTTGTGGTAGCGATTATCATTAGCACCCAATAGATGAAATTTATTTTTGGTATGTGTTTCATTTTAATTTGAATTAGTTTCTATTTTTTTATGAGAATAATAAATAAGGAAAAGCATTATAATTATAGAAACTATTGATGCTTGTAATGTACCTAAATCTAAACCACCTTTTGTGATTGGTTTGGTTAAAAAATCGCCAAATGTAGCACCAAATGGGCGAGTAAATACAAATGCTAACCAAAACAATAAGGCTTCGTTTAGTTTTGTAAAATAGTGTAGCAAGATTACAAAAACAATAATTGTAGCTGTAATTAATGCACCTTGAAGATATGTAAAACCAATAACATCGCTCAAATAATCGCCAAATGCTGTGCCAAGACTATTAGAAAAAAGAACCGCAATCCAAAAGTAAATTTCTTTTTTGTTTTCGATTATTGGACTAACAGTTAGATTATTATATTTTTTGTACCATAAAAACAAAGTTAGGAGCAAACCGATAAGTAATATCAAACTTCCTATTGTATAACCTAAATTTAGACTTCGGTCTATAAAATCGGAGATTTCAGTTCCGAGCGTTGTGGTTGCAATAATTACAAGCCAAAATGCTATGGGTTTATAATTTACTGTTTTTAATTGGATGTATAAAAGTACAATAAAGAAAACTAATGTTATTGCAATTCCTGTTGAATATCCCAAGTTTAAAGTCATAGAAATAAAATCGCCCAAGGTTTCGCCAAGTGTTGTTGCGACTATTTTCATAAGCCAAAATAATAATGTTATTTCAGCTATTTTGTTTATGTTTTTTGTTTCCATATTTTTATAATTAAGCGAGCAAATCAACTTTTGATTTGCTCGCTGTGATTAATTATTGAACTAATTTACCCTCTTGATTATAAAAATACTCAACTGTTTTTAAGCCCTTTTTAACTTCAATTTCGTATTGCGTTTCGCCTTTATTGTTTTCTATTTTGGCAACCGCTTTTATTTTTGCTCCTTTGTGAGAAGTATTGAATGTGTTTTGAACTTTTGCAGGAAGTTGTACAAAAGTTGTGGGACTTTCGGTTTCTAACCATTCGCCTTTACTACTATAATTAGCTGAATGTTTTACATTGTTTTCTGTAAAACTTGCTTCGTACTCGGTAGCATTTTCTTTATCCCACTTTACTTTAGTTGCTTTTGGAAATTTTGAGTAAAAAGCTGTTTCTACTTCTTTTGGTGCTTTACTTTGTGCAGAAATTGTTGCTGAACTACATACAATAGCCAATGCAACGAAAAATATATTTTTCATTTTTTTTGAATAATTTAAAATTTAATAAAAGTCTTGTTCTCCTTTTTAAAAAGGATTAACTGAGTTAAATTATGCAAAAATAGGAGGTCGAAAAATTGAAGAAATTGGATTGTGAGAATAGATAGAATTTTCATAATCTGGAATTAAAACCGCATTTGAAATAATGATTTTACTTGATTTGAATTCTATATTATTTATTTCTTGAAAAACTATATTAGTGATATGATGAATTGTTAAGTCAATACTTTTGTGTGGTTTTTGTTCATCACCATTATCGTGTTTATCAAATAAACTATCAATGTTTATCAAATGGTCAGTGAGAAAATCTAAAGCAGTCATATCTTTATCTTCTGTTGCCTTACAATGGTCATACATTTTAGGTAAATCTCCAATTACAGAAAAATTACCCATTGGTAAAAAAATCGTTCCAAACGAGTAAAAAGTAATTATAAATATTTGTAAAATGTTTCTCATTTATTTTATAACGAATAATTTTATTTTTTAGTATTTTTTGGACAATTTACTTTTTATCAAAAAATACTTTGATAAACAAATGTAAGATTTTATTTTCAATAATTTTCTTTTTATTAATCAATTTTAGTTTCAATAAAAAAGAGAAGGATAAATCTAAAAATATACTTAACTAGCTATTAGTCAATATTATGTAAATCGTCTTCTGGTGTTAAATTTAGCTATAATTAGCCCTAGAGAATAGTTGGTTATAGCTTTTTCATACCAAAGGTAATAAAAAATGCTATGTTTTTTACTTAATTTTTACGATTTTTTTTGTAATTCTTTGTTCGCTAGTTTGCACTGTAACAAAATAAATTTCATTTTGAAGATTACTTATATCGATTTGTTTTTTGTTTTTAGAGTCCAATATTTTTTGTCCTATTTCATTAAAAATAGACACTTCAAATTCCATAATTGCATCATTTATTTGTATGTTTAAAACTTCTGAAGCTGGATTTGGATAAATAATCAAAGAATCATTTATCAAATTTCCATTGTTTATATTTAAAGCACCACAAACACTCAATTTCATATCAATTTGTGAGAATAAAGCCCAAGTGTATATGTTATAATCTTTTTGATGATAGCCGTAGGTATCAAATGCAGGATTGGATTCTTCATCTGCTAAAAGATTAGGTCTTTGATCGTTTGGCTTGGGTGTATATTTAACAACAAAACCTACTTGTGTACTACTTGATCTTAAATACTTAATTTGATACATATCATTAAATGCAACATAGCCTACATTACTTGGACCAAAAGTAACATTACTCTTTAATGTAATAAAGTTTTGAAGTGAACTAAAGTTGCTATTGTAATATTGATTGTCTTGATGAAACCAATCCTGCGACATATCAAGTTGCCTGTAAGCCCAATTATTAC
>DZCQ01000034.1 GCA_022730285.1 Flavobacterium psychrophilum | reverse complement strand
GTAATGTTCCTGCAACCCACTTAAATTTTGATGGGGTAGATGATCGAGTAGAATTGTCAAATGAATCTAATTTCGATTTTACGGCTACTTTTTCAATGGAAGCTTGGATTCGTGTAACTTCTTTTACAGTAGCTTGGCAAACAGTAATTTCTAAAGGAGCAAATGGCCCGAGAATTCATCGATATAGCAATACGAATTTTATTGCCTTTGGTACTGGGCCAGGAAATGATTTAGCCTCAACTGTTTCCGTTAATGATGGAAATTGGCATCATATTGCTGCTACATGTAGTAATGGTTTAAAATCGTTGTATGTAGATGGTACTTTACAGGGTACTCAAACAGTTGGTACTCCATTAGTAACAAATAATGATAATGTAAGAATTGGTAGTCAAATAGATACTTACAGCCCTATAAGAGCATTTCATGGCGATATTGATGAGGTTCGTTTTTGGAACATAGCTCTATCACAATCGGATATTACAAGCACTATAAACTGTGAAGCACAGGCACAACCAGAATTAATAGCATATTATAAATTTAATCAAGGTATAAGCACATCAGATAACACAGCAATAACCACACTTACAGATGCAACAACAAACACAAATAGTGGTACTTTAACTAATTTTGCCTTAACAGGCACTACATCAAACTGGAAGTCAGGCTCGCCTGTAACTACAGGTAATACTTGTGCTACGTTAGGGATTTTAGATTTTGAAAACAGTGTGAATTTGGAAATATATCCTAATCCATCAAATGGGGTTTTTACTATCTCAATACAAGAAGATGCAAATGTATCTGTACACGACCTGTTAGGAAAAGTAACCTACACCAGTAAAGTGAAAGTAGGTAACAATATAATTGATATTTCAAATTATCAATCGGGAATTTATTTGCTTAATGTAAAAACCGAAAAGGGTTCAGTAACCAAAAAAATGATAATAGAATAAAAATAAATCAATTACTCAAAAATAGTTAGCAGAAAGTGAAGGCTTGGAAGTAATTTCAGGTCTTCACTATTTTTAGGTGGATTCTAAAAATTAGAACCCGTCTAAAATTATAATTCAATTAAATTTTGGTTAATAAGTTAAATTCATTCCTTTTTACTAAATTTGCATAAAAATTGATAATTATTATTCCCCCATGAGTTTAGTCCCTACAAATGAAATTGAGGTTTTGCAAGTTGCTACTTCTAAAATTACAGAGGTAGATTTTGAAAATTTATCTTTCGGAAATGTTTTTACAGATCACATGCTTATTTGTGATTACAAAGACGGCCAATGGCAAAAGCCAGTAATTAAGGCTTATGAACCATTTTTGATAGATCCATCGGCAAAAGTTTTTCATTACGGACAAGCAATTTTTGAAGGAATGAAGGCATACAAAGATTCTAATGATGAGGTATGGTTGTTTAGACCAGACGAAAATTATATCCGATTTAATAAATCGGCAGTAAGAATGGCAATGCCAGAAGTTCCTGAATATGTATTTATAGATGGCTTAAAGCAAATTGTAAACATGGACAGACAATGGGTGCAAAAGGGTGTGGGAAATACGCTGTACATACGCCCGTTCATGATTGCTATTGGAACTGGAGTAATTGCACAGGCATCTACACAGTATCGATTTATGATTATTCTATCACCAGCAAAAGCGTATTATTCTGGAGACGTAAAAGTTATTATAGCAGAGCATTACAGTAGAGCGGCAAATGGTGGAATTGGAGCGGCTAAAGCTGCAGGAAATTATTCTGCACAATTTTATCCAACTAGATTAGCTAACGAGCAAGGTTTTCAGCAGATAATCTGGACAGACGATGCCACACACACAAAGCTTGAAGAATCTGGCACCATGAATGTTTTTTTTAGGATAAACAATACCTTATATACTGCACCAACTAGCGAAAGAATTTTAGATGGTGTTACCAGAAAAAGTCTAATAGACATTGCTAAAAGAGAAAATATGGACGTAGAAATCCGCTCTGTATTGGTATCAGAATTAGTAGAAGCAGCTCAAAATGGCTCGCTTAAAGAAATTTTTGGGGCAGGAACAGCAGCTGTTATTACTCCAATTGTAGGGTTTTCTTATCAAAACACATACTATGAGCTTCCTAGAAAGGAAGAATCTTTTGCAACAATTCTTAAAGAAAAGCTAACAAATATTCAATATAAAATAGACCCAGACACATTTAATTGGACAGTTAAAGTATAAGTTTTTTTACCGTTTTCTTAATTTGTAAAATAGAGTATTATATTGGTTTCGTTTTTTTACTAAACTTTCACACCTAAATAGAATTTTATTCTAAAATGTTTACACTATTTTTGCAAAAAAATTAAAATTTCTTTTATGCCATCATTTCTGCTTGTGTTGTTTTATATTTTATGGGGTGTTCTCTTGCTACAAGTTTTCTATTATTTGTTTATTTTTGGAAAATTTTCGTTTGGTAAAATAGCAAAAATAGAACGTTCTACATATCCTATTTCTGTTATTGTATGTGCAAAGAACGAAGAGGAAAATGTTAAAAAATATTTACCACTATTAGCAAATCAGAATTACTCTGACTTTGAAATTGTATTAATTGACGATGCTTCTAGCGATGAAACCTTAGATTATTTTGAAGAATTTGAAAAGCAACATTCTAATATAAAGCTAGTTAAAGTACAAAACAACGAAGCCTTTTGGGGGAACAAAAAGTTTGCTTTGACTTTAGGCATAAAAGCCTCTACCAATAATTATTTGCTTTTTACCGATGCCGATTGCTATCCTACAACTGAAAATTGGATTGCAGAAATGGCAGGAAATTTTTCAGACAAAAAAACAATTGTTTTGGGCTATGGTGCATACGAAAAAAAAGAAGGATTTTTAAACAAAATTATACGTTTTGAAACACTGCTAACTGCAATTCAGTATTTTTCTTGGGCAAAAGCAGGACATCCTTATATGGGAGTTGGCAGAAATCTTGCGTACAAAAAGTCTCTTTTTTTTGATGCAAATGGATTTATTAAGCACATGAAAATTCGTTCTGGAGATGACGATTTGTTTATAAACGAAGTTTCTACAAAAGGAAACACCACAATTGCATTAAACCCAGATAGTTTTACCTACTCTAAGCCCAAAGAAACATTTTCCGAATGGTACTTACAAAAAAGAAGGCATATTTCTACTGCAAAATATTACAAACTATTTGACAAATTGCAACTAAGCATTTTTTATTTTTCACAAATTATGTTTATTATTCTTTCTGTTTTATTACTTTCGGTGCAATACCAATTATATACTTTGCTAGCACTAATTTTCACCCGATATTTTATAACATGGCTTGTTGTAGGCTATTCAGCAAGTAAATTAAAAGAAAAAGACGTTGCATATTGGTACCCATTCTTAGAAATAATACTTATCTTCACACAATTAAATTTATTTATAAGAAATTTGTTTACAAAACCTATTACGTGGAAATAAGAAAATATATAGAGAAAGCCGTTTTAGGAGATCAAATTGCATTTACATTTTTACTAGATACTTATTGGAACGAGGTATATAATTTTATGTTGCAACGTGTTGAAAATGAAAATGATGCTGAAGATGTTACTATTGAAACTTTTGTAAAAGCATTCGACAAAATTGCAACATATAACCCAGAATTTCAGTTTAATACTTGGTTAATTGCTATTGCAAAAAATGTGCATATAGACATGTTACGCAAGAAAAAAACAACCATTTTTGTTACCACTACCAATAATAGTGCTGTTTACACCATTGCAGATACCTCCCCATCTATAGAAGATGTTTTAATTACTGAACAAAATTTGTCCAGATTACTGCAGTTTATCAAAAAATTAAAACCTAGTTATCAAGAAATAATACAAATGCGGTATTTTCAGGAGATGAGTTATCAAGAAATTGCTGCTGATTTGAATGAGCCTTTAAACAACATTAAAATAAAAATTTTAAGAGCTAAAAAACTTTTGGCAGAAATTATTATCAAGTCGTAAGCACTCGCCGTTTTACAGCAACGTTAAAACCTTCAATTCACTTATATAAGAAATTAATCCCAAAAAGAAATTAATCCCACTTATAAATACACAACAATTAGTATATTTGCAAGGTAATAAAGCTATATGGAAACAATATTAGAATCTAACATACTACCAATAGGAAAACCAAAATGGCTAAAAGTAAAACTTCCTATCGGTCAAAAATATACAGAACTTCGTGGATTGGTAGATAAATACAAATTAAACACTATTTGTACCTCTGGTAGCTGTCCAAATATGGGCGAATGCTGGGGAGAAGGGACTGCTACTTTTATGATATTAGGAAATATTTGCACTCGCTCCTGTGGATTTTGTGGAGTAAAAACAGGTCGTCCAGAAACCGTAGATTGGGACGAACCAGAAAAAGTAGCCCGTTCTATCAAGATTATGCATATTAAACATGCGGTAATTACTAGCGTGGATAGAGATGATTTAAAAGACATGGGTTCTATTATTTGGATAGAAACTATTAAAGCCATTAGGAGAATGAGTCCAGAAACTACTTTGGAAGCATTAATACCTGATTTTCAAGGCATTCATAAACACATTGATCGGATTGTAGAAGCAAATCCAGAGGTGGTTTCTCATAATATTGAAACAGTAAGAAGACTTACTCGGGAGGTGCGTATCCAAGCAAAATATGACAGAAGCTTAGAGGTTTTGAAATATTTAAAGCAACAAGGTATCAAAAGAACTAAATCTGGTATTATGTTAGGTCTTGGAGAAACAGAGGTAGAGGTTATACAAACCATGCAAGATTTGAAAAATGCAAATGTGGATATAATTACAATAGGGCAGTATTTGCAACCTAGCAAAAAGCACTTGCCTGTTAAAGAGTTTATAACCCCAGAGCAATTCGCAAAATATGAAACCTTAGGGCTAGAAATGGGCTTTCGTCATGTAGAAAGTGGTGCTCTTGTTCGGTCTAGTTATCATGCCCAAAAACATATTTTATAACTTAGTTTAAAATACAACACATTGAAAATACGTATTGCCATTAACGGTTTTGGAAGAATTGGACGAAATTTGTTCCGACTGCTCATAGACCATCCTATCATACAAGTTGTTGCAATTAATGACATTGCCGATACCAAAACCATGCTCCATCTGCTTAAATATGATAGTATTCACGGAGTGCTAGAAACTCCAATTACTAGCATGGATAATGTTTTTAAAATTAATAATCAGGAATATGTATTTTTTCATGAAAAAGAAATAAAAAATCTTAATTGGAAATCTCTAAATGTCGATTTTGTTGTAGAAAGCACTGGCAAATACAAAACTTTTGAAGAATTAAATACCCACATCTTAGCAGGTGCTAAAAAAGTAATTTTGTCTGCTCCAGCCGAGGTGTCTTCTATTAAAACAGTAGTTCTTGGCGTAAACGACCATATTATAGACGGTTCAGAGCAAATAATTTCTAATGCTAGTTGTACCACAAACAATGCGGCTCCAATGATTAAAGTGATACAGGAATTGTGTGGTATTGAGCAAGCATACATTACCACAATTCATTCTTACACCACAGACCAAAGTCTTCATGACCAGCCACATAAAGATTTGCGTAGAGCTCGAGGAGCAGCACAATCTATTGTTCCAACTACCACAGGAGCAGCAAAAGCATTGACAAAAATATTCCCAGAATTAGAAAATAAAATAGGTGGTTGTGGAATTAGAGTTCCAGTTCCAGACGGTTCTCTAACAGACATTACTTTTAATGTAAAAAAAGAAGTTACCATTGCAGAAATAAATATGGCTTTTAAAAAAGCTTCGGAAGAGGAACTGAAAGGAATTTTAGATTATACAGAAGATGCTATTGTTTCGGTAGATATTATTGGCAACAAAAATTCTTGTCTTTTTGATGCACAATTAACTTCTGTAATAGATAAAATGGTTAAAATTGTAGGCTGGTATGACAACGAAATAGGCTATTCTAGCAGAATTATAGATTTAATACTTTTCATTAACAAAAAATAAGTATCTTTCGAAATATTTCGAGAATTATTAATTAAAAATGTTCCAAAAAGCACTACTATTACTACTCGTTTGCACGTCTATAACTATCTATTCTAAAAATAGTAGTACAAACTTGTCTATAAAAGACAGTGCCTATTTTTACATCGAAAAAGCAAAAATTTATAAAGCAAAAAAGATTTTTGATAAAGCAATAGAAACTGCACATAAATCGATCATTTTTGGTAAAAATACAAATGATGCAAAAGCCATTGCTTCTGGATATTATTGCGTTGCAAGCATCAATATGGACTTAAAACAATATGATATTGCTATTGAAAACTTATTGAGAGCAATTTCTATTTTAAATTCTATAGAGCCAAACGCAACCTTAGCATTATCTTATAATAATTTGGCAGTATGTTATTTGCACAAAAATAATTATAGCAAATCTGAAATATACTTCAAAAAAGCACATTTAATATATGATGAAATTAACTTGCCTTCTGCAAAACATATTATTAACCTCCAAAAGGGTTTAGTTTATTTGCAAAAAAATAAAGCAAATGTTGCCGAAAGTATTTTTGTGAAAATAGCTCGTTTAGCTATTTTAAAAGATATTTTAGAAATTCAAACGGAAGCATTGTTTGAACTTGGGAAATTAAAATACAATCAAAAAGCATACAATTTAGCAATTAATTATTTAGAGCGTGCCTATTCGTTAAGTTTGCAAAGTAGAAATTATTTGCAACAATTTAAAATAACCAAAAAATTGAGTGAAATATACTCCATTTTAAACAAAACAGATACTTCTACAAATTACTTAACTTTAAATAGCTTAATTAAAGATTCTTTACAGCAAAATGTAAAAAAAGAGCTATTAAATAGCGAACAATTTAATATTGACAAGATTACACACAATCTAGAGAAAATAGAAAAAGAGAAAGCATCACAGCAAAAAAGTATGCATACCTATAAATTGCTAAATATTTTAAGCATTGCCTCAATAGCTATATTATCCCTGCTAAGTATTGTTTTGTATAGAAATAACGCTACACGAAAAAAAATAAATTTACTTTTAGCAGAAAAAAATTTAGAACTCCAAATTGCCAAGCAAAAAATTGAGGAAAACTCTAAAACAAAGATGGAGTTCCTAGCAATGGTAAGTCACGAATTGCGAACTCCTTTAAATGCTATAAATGGAATTTCGCACCTATTATTAGAAGAAAAACCAAGACCAAACCAGTTAGAATACTTAAAATCGTTACGTTTCTCAGGAAATTATTTGCTAACTTATATTAATGATATTCTAGAAATAAACAGACTTGAATCGGATGTTATTGAGATTGAATATATCAATTTTAATATTAGAGAGTTATTCCATAACATTGAAAATACCTTAAAAGAAGAAATTTCTAAAAATAAGAACCATTTTATTATAAATATAGACCCAAATATTCCCGAAATGCTTATTGGTGATAAAATGAAAATCACACAAATTTTTATTAATTTATTAAATAACGCCTTAAAATTTACCCATAATGGGGTTGTAACTGCAAATATAAAATTAATAGACAAAAGTGTTAATAATTGCAAAATAAGCTTTGAAGTAAAAGATACAGGTATTGGAATTCCTAAAGAGCAAATGGCAATTATTTTTGATAGTTTTAAACAAGGCTCTGTAGAAATTAACAGAAAATATGGAGGTACAGGTCTTGGACTTGTAATTGTAAAAAGACTTCTAGCTCTTTTCGATGAAAATATAAATCTAGATAGCGAGGTAGGAGTTGGAAGTAATTTCTACTTTAATTTAAAATTTAAAATTGGAGCAGAGAAATATCTAAAAGTAGGAGATATTTTAAACAAAAAAAAATTAATAGGCAAACATGTTTTACTTGTAGAAGATAATAAGATAAACCAAATGGTAACCAAAAAATTTCTAGAAAAGAAAAATATGACGTGTGATTTAGCGGAGAATGGCGAAGATGCAATCCAGATGGCAAAAGAAAACAAATATGATATGATTCTTATGGATGTTCATTTGCCTGGAATAAACGGAACTATTGCTACTGCCGAGATTAGAAAATTTAATTATAGTACACCGGTTATTGCACTAACCGCAATTTCTTTAAAAGAAAATAGAGAAATACTGCTTTCCTACGGAATGAACGATGTGATAACAAAGCCCTTTAATCCAGATATTTTTTACCTAACTATCGAAAAGCACTTGCCGGAAGACAAGACGCTAAAAATATAAAAGAGTAATAGTTTAAGCTTAGAGAAATAGGCGTATTGTATCTGGACAAATATTATTTCTCATACAAAAAAACATAAATAAGGGAAAAATGCTGTTCTTTTAGAAAACGCCATAAATTTTTACTCTTGTGCAAAAATGAAATGATCAATTTTTAAAGCAATAAATGTTTTTAGGAGTAATGCAGTAATCCATAGGAATGTCTTGCGAATTAATTCCTTCTATTACATCTTCTGGATCAAAATACGAAAGTCCTATTTTAAGAACATTTGGCTTGCAATTTGATAAAAATATATCATAAAAACCTTTGCCATATCCCACTCTGTTCCCTTGTTTGTCAAATGCTAAAAGTGGTATAAAAACCACTTCTATTTCACTACTTTCCACTTCTTTACCAGATATTGGTTCTGGAATGTTATAACTATTTTTTTTAATAATAGTTTGTTCCGTTAGTAAGTAATGCGTCATTTGGTTCGTTTCGAAATTAGATTTTGAAACACAGCTAATTTTATTTTTTCCTTGTAAAATGGCAAAAACAAATTCGGTATTAACCTCTTTATTTTCTATAATTGATAAAAAGACATGAAAATAAGAATAATTCCAAACAGGTAATTTTATAATTTGATTTGCAATTTCAATACTCCAAGTTTCAACCTCTTGCTCTGAAATGGCATTTCGTTTATTTCTGTATAATTTTCTTAATTCTTTTTTGTCCATATCATCATAAAAAAACGCTTAATCGATAGTGGAAAAAGCGTTTTTTAAAAGTTTAAAAGTTTTTTACAAATCAAATTTTATTCCCTGGGCTAAAGGCAAGCTAGTGGTGTAGTTTATAGTATTTGTTTGTCTTCTCATATATACTTTCCAAGCATCAGAACCAGACTCTCTTCCTCCTCCTGTTTCTTTTTCACCCCCAAAAGCACCCCCAATTTCAGCTCCGGAAGTACCAATATTTACATTTGCAATACCACAATCAGATCCGGTAACAGCAAGAAATGCTTCCGCTTCTCTAAGATTATTGGTCATTATTGCAGATGAAAGTCCTTGTACAACTCCATTTTGAATTGCTATCGCTTCATGTACATCGGTAGAATATTTTAAAAGATACAAAACAGGAGCAAATGTTTCGTGTTGTACAATTTCAAATTCATTTTTAGCTTCGGCAATAGCTGGTTTTACATAACA
Organism: Flavobacterium psychrophilum; assembly: GCA_022730285.1. Lineage (GTDB taxonomy): Bacteria > Bacteroidota > Bacteroidia > Flavobacteriales > Flavobacteriaceae > Flavobacterium > Flavobacterium psychrophilum_C. The sequence goes on along the minus strand of DZCQ01000034.1, from coordinate 10,916 downwards.
GCCACTTTCATAACCTTCGCCTGAAAGCACACCACCTTCCACTACAAGTTTTCCTCCTTCGGCAACAACTTTTTGCAGTGCTTCTTGGTACATTTTTACAGCATGTGTGTCTATTAGTGGTCCAACGTGGTTGTTTTCATCTAATGGATTTCCTATTTTCAATTGTCCGTAGGCTGCTATTAAGGCATTTTTAACTTTTTCATAAATACTTTCATGTATTATTAATCTTCTGGTAGATGTGCAACGTTGTCCAGCGGTTCCAACTGCTCCAAAAACTGCTCCAATAACGGTCATTTTGATATCTGCATCTGGAGTAACTATTATAGCATTATTTCCTCCTAATTCTAATAAAGATTTTCCTAAGCGACCTGCAACAGTTTGGGCAACAATTTTTCCCATTCGGGTAGAACCAGTTGCTGATATTAGAGGAATACGTTTGTCATTCGTCATTAGTTCGCCAACTTTATAATCCCCATTGATAAGGCAAGAAATTCCTTCGGGTAAATTATTTTCTTTAAGAACTTCGGCTATAATATTCTGGCAAGCAATTCCACACAAAGGCACTTTTTCAGATGGTTTCCAAACACAAACATCACCACATATCCAAGCTAAAGTTGTATTCCAAGCCCAAACGGCGACTGGAAAGTTAAATGCCGATATAATTCCTATAACTCCCATTGGGTGGTATTGCTCGTACATTCTGTGACCTGGGCGTTCAGAATGCATTGTCAATCCATGAAGTTGTCTGGAAAGTCCTACTGCAAAATCACAAATATCTATCATTTCTTGTACTTCGCCATAGCCTTCTTGCAATGATTTTCCCATTTCGTAAGAAACTAACTTTCCAAGAGCTTCTTTATTTTTACGTAATTTTTCACCAAACTGTCTTACAATTTCTCCTCGCTGAGGTGCTGGCATTAACCGAAAGGTTTTAAATGCTTCGGTTGCAGTTTGCATTACTTTTTCGTAATCTTCCGTAGTTGTAGCTTGCACAGATGCAATATGGCTATTATCTACTGGAGAATAACTTTTTAGTATTTCTCCGTTTGCAAAGTTGTTATTTCCTGTGGAAGTTCCTAAATTAACTTCTTGTATGCCTAATTGTTTTAATGCTTCTTGTATGCTAAATTGTGTTGCTGTTGTTATCATTTGTTTTTAAGATTTATTTATTACAAAGTTACAAATATAATAGGATTTTAACTTTGATAATTATTAAAAATATTGTGTTTTTATTTTGATAATTTTTATATAAAAAAAACACCTTATTTTTTTTAGACAAGGTGTTTTTAAATAGTTAGAAGGGTTGTATATTACATTTTCATCAACCAATTTTTAATAGAAACTTCGTTGTTAATAATATCTCGCAATTCAGATATTTTAACCCGATCTTGTTTCATAGTGTCTCTATGTCGTATAGTTACAGTTTCGTCTTCCAATGTTTGATGATCGACGGTAATACAGAATGGGGTTCCGAGAGCATCTTGTCTTCTGTAACGTCTTCCTACAGCATCTTTTTCATCATAAGTTACATTAAAGTCCCACTTTAAATCGTCAATTATTTTTCTAGCTACTTCTGGTAAACCATCTTTTTTAACCAATGGTAAAACAGCAGCTTTTGTAGGAGCTAGTACACTTGGTAGTTGTAAAACTGTTCTTGTAGAACCGTCTTCTAGGGTTTCTTCTTTTAATGAATTGGAGAAAACTGCCAAGAACATTCTGTCTAATCCAACAGAAGTTTCTACCACATAAGGTGTATAATTTGTGTTGGTTTCGGTATCAAAATACTGTAATTTTTTTCCAGAGAATTTTTCGTGTGCTTTAAGGTCAAAATCTGTTCGAGAATGGATTCCTTCTAGTTCTTTAAATCCGAAAGGGAAATTGAATTCAATATCTGTTGCTGCGTTGGCGTAATGTGCTAATTTTTCGTGGTCATGGAACCGATAATTTTCTTTACCTAATCCTAATGATAAATGCCAGTTTAATCTGGTTTTTTTCCAATAGTCATAATATTGCATTTCTTCTCCTGGTTTTACAAAAAACTGCATTTCCATTTGTTCAAATTCTCGCATTCTAAAAATAAATTGTCTTGCAACAATCTCGTTTCTAAAAGCCTTTCCGGTTTGGGCAATTCCAAATGGAATTTTCATACGTCCTGATTTTTGAACGTTTAAGAAGTTTACAAAAATACCTTGTGCTGTTTCTGGACGCAAATACAAATCCATTGCATTTTCAGCAGATGCTCCTAGTTTGGTGCCAAACATTAGGTTAAATTGTTTTACTTCAGTCCAATTTCTGGAGCCACTTTCTGGACAAGCAATTTCTAATTCTTCAATTAGTGCTTTTACATCGGTTAGATTTTCAGTTTCTAGAGAGCGAGCCATTCTTGCTAGAATCTCGTTCTTTTTAGAAATATATTCTACTACACGAGTATTGGTAGTTACAAATTCCTCAAGATTAAAGCTTTCGCCAAACCGAATACTTGCTTTTTCGATTTCTTTTTCGGCTTTTTGATTTAATTTTTCGGCATAATCTTCAATTAAAACATCGGCTCTATATCTTTTTTTAGAGTCTTTGTTGTCTATGAGTGGGTCGTTAAAGGCATCTACGTGACCTGATGCCTTCCAAGTTGTGGGGTGCATTAATATTGCTGCATCAATTCCTACAATATTTTCGTGCATTTGCACCATGGATTTCCACCAATATTCTCGGATGTTTTTTTTGAGTTCTGCTCCATTTTGTGCGTAATCATATACTGCACTTAATCCATCGTAAATTTCGCTTGACGGAAAAATAAATCCGTACTCTTTTGCATGCGATATTACATTTTTAAAGTTATCTTCTTGTTTTGCCATAGTGCAAAAATAGAAAAACGGAATGATATTTTGAAACGAAATGAAACAAAAAATAAAATTATTTTAAAGCAAAAATCGTGCTTCCTATTAGATGGATTCCAGAATATATCTTGATTTCGTAATCTCCTTTTACAATATCTTCTTTATTTGGAGTTACAAATAGACATACATCTAGTTCTTCGTTATTATAATACACTATTGTTTTTGCACTGTAATCTAGTAGTTTGTTTTTTGCTCTTTCATTTTTATTTGTTGTGTTAACTACATTGCCTTGCGGATTTATTAGTTGTATATAAAAGTCTTTATTCCCTTTTATGGCTGCTTTGTTTTCTAGCAATGTAAAGCAAATTTGTATCTGATTGGTGTTTTTAAATCTGTTTGTTTTTATAACATCATGTGTATTCATTTTAATTCCGTTTGCTAGAATGTTAACTGCTGTAAGGTTTTTGGAATTAGTTATTATTGTTGAATTTAAGGTGTTTTCTTTTTGTAATTCTTTATTTTTAGAAATTAGAAAGAATACTTGATTTTCTAACGATTTATTTTCTTGGTTTTTTTTATAAATAATTTCTTTTAAAGAATCTATATTTGTAGTTTTTAGCAATACTTTTTTTTCTATATCAGATTTCTTGGTAGTTGGAACGATAGTTTTAGTTGTAGTATAATTTGAAGATTTCTTGGTTGTTATGGGAGCATTATTTTTAAGCACCTCTGCATCATAACGATAAAGAATTTCTTTCAAATTGTTTTGATGTATAGACTTGTTTAGTAAATATCTTTCTTCTAGTTTTTTGTATTTTATATTTTTATCATAGTATTTAACACCTAAAATCACGGTTAATGATAGTAGGATTGCGGAAGTTGCTATAAGAAAATTTTTACTATTTTTTAAATTCATAAAAATATTGTATTGATTATGAAACAAAAGTATAAATTTACCATTAATATTAAAAAATAAATTCGATAAAGTGCTAAATAATCTGATTAACTTATTTTTTCCACCAATATGTACTGGTTGTTTGGAACTGCTTTTGCCAAATGAGGAGGTTATTTGTACTGTGTGTAGGCATCATATTCCTAAAACAAATCATTTGCAAGGTATTGAAAATGATATTTTTAAAAAATTTAAAGGAAGGCTAAACTTGGAGCATGCATCTTCCATGCTATATTATCATAAACAAGGAATTGTACAGCAGTTAATTCATCATCTAAAATACAAAAACAGACAAGAAATAGGAACTATTTTAGGTTGCTGGTATGCCCAAGAATTAAAAGAAAATGCTGTTTTACAAACCGTAGATTACATTATCCCTGTTCCATTACACCCAAAAAGATTTCGTGAAAGAGGATACAACCAAATAGTTAGCTTTTCGGAAGAAGTGAGTAAAGAATTAGGAATTTCTATTAATAAGACTTTGTTAACTAGAGTTTTATATAACGAAACACAGTCAAAAAAGAACTTAATTAATCGAAATAAAATTGAAGAAAATAGCTTTAAAGTTTCCGATACAGAGAATTTTTCGGACAAGCATTTTTTATTAATGGACGATGTTTTAACAACCGGTGCTACCTTAGAGGCTTGTGCGAAAGTACTTTTGCAAATTCCTGGTGTTAAAATAAGTATTATTACTATTGCAATTGCACAAAATTAAAAACAATTATTTCTATAAATATTTCGTTTCAACTAAATAATAGTTGTTATTTTGCAATATTAAATTTTGTTACTAATGAATAAGATACGCAAACCACTTTTCGCCTTTTTTTTGATACTTTCCTTAGTAAGTTGTGCTAAAAGAGGAACAATAACGGGTGGAGATAAAGACATAACTGCTCCTAAAATAATTTTAAGTTCTCCTGCAAATTTTTCCACAAACTTTGACAAAAAAAGTATTAAAATTTACTTTAACGAATATGTTAAAATTAAAGATTTACAAAAGCAACTAGTAGTTTCGCCACCACTTAATACTCCATTAACAATACTTCCACAAGGAATTCCAAGCAAAGTTATTACCATAAAAATTAGCGATACACTAAAGCCTAATACCACATATAGCCTTAATTTTGGACAGAGTATTGTAGATTATAATGAAGGAAACCCGTATCCTCAACTAAAATATGTTTTTTCTACAGGAGCTAAAATTGATTCTCTTTCCATACAAGGAACTATAAAAGATTCTTACGAAAAAAAGACTCCAAATTTTGTAAATGTAATGCTCTATGATGTAGAAAGCGATGACAACGATTCCCTAATTTTTAAACAAAATCCAAGATATATTACTAACACACTAGACAGTACTTCAACCTTTAAAATAGAAAATATTAAGGCAGGAAAATACAAACTAATTGCCTTGAAAGAAAAAAGCACAAATTATAAATTTGACCCCAATAAAGACCAAATTGCATTTTATAACAAAATAATAAATATTCCAGACAGTACTATTTATAACTTAGAATTGTTTAAAGAAGAACCCAAATTTAAAACCCAAAAGCCAATACAATCTTCTGGAAATAGACTGTTTTTGCCATACACCGGAAATGCAAAAAATGCAAGAGTTCAAGCCAAAATTGCAGGAAATGACTTGCCAATAATTGTAACCAAATTACAAAACAAAGACTCTTTGCAAATTTGGTTTGCACCAATTAAAAATGATTCTATTTCAATAGAAGTACAAGATAATTTATACAAAAAAAACTATTCTGTATTTTTGAGAAATCAAAAAAAAGACACCTTAAAAATTACCGCTGTTAAAAACGGAGTTCTCGATTTTAACGATAATTTCTCCATAATTGCCAGTGTGCCATTAGTTAAGTTTGATTCATCGAAAATGTTGTTAATGCAAAAAGATTCTGCAAAAGTTGCCTTCACTACTAATTATGACATTTTTAAGCAACAATTAGAAATTTTATTCGAAAAGCAACCAGAACAAAAATATAGTTTAAAAATATTGCCAAATGCACTAGAAGACTATTTAGGACAAAAAAACGATACCTTAAATTTTAGCTTTTCTACAAAAAACTATTCTGATTATGGTAATTTAAAAATCAATTTACAAAATGCCAAATCGTTTCCTATTATTGTGGAACTTACGGATAAAGAAGGGAAAATAATAGCCACAAAATATACTGAAAGCAACCCAACCCTAGAATACGCATTATTAGAGCCAAAAAAATACACACTTCGCATCATTTATGATTCTAATAAAAATAAAGTTAGAGATTCTGGCGATTATTTAAACAAAATACAACCCGAAGAAGTAATTTATTATCCATCAGAAATTGATGTAAGAGCAAACTGGGATGTGGATCAAGCATTTGATATTAGCAAAGCTATTCCATAAACTTAGTTGAAAAACAGAAACCAAAATATTTAGAGCCACTCGCTCCAAATCCATAGAAATTACATATTTTTGCAATTCAAATTTACAGCATGAAAAAACTACAAATGGTTGACTTGAAAGGTCAATACGAAAAAATAAAGGAGGAAGTAAATGCTTCTATTCAAGAGGTTTTAGAAAATAATACTTACATAAATGGCCCTTTGGTGCATCAATTTCAGTCCGATTTAGAAAAATACTTGGGCGTAAAACACGTAATTCCTTGTGCTAACGGAACTGATGCCTTGCAAATTGCCATGATGGGATTAAATTTAAAGCCTGGTGATGAGGTAATTACTGCCGATTTTACCTTTGCTGCTACTGTCGAAGTCATTGCTTTGCTACAATTAACACCAGTTTTAGTCGATGTTGATAGGAATAATATGAACATTTCCCTTGATGGAATTCGTAAAGCCATTACACCAAAAACTAAAGCAATTGTTCCAGTACATTTGTTTGGTCGTGCTGCGAATATGGATGCGATTATGGAAATTGCAAACAAACATAATTTGTATGTAATTGAAGATAATGCACAAGCGATTGGAGCAGATTATACTTCAAAAAATGGTTCTAAAGTTAAAGTTGGAACTATTGGTCATGTTGGGGCAACATCTTTTTTTCCGTCTAAAAATTTAGGTTGTTATGGCGATGGTGGTGCGATTTTTACTAACGATGATAAATTAGCTCATATTTTAAGAGGAATTGTAAATCACGGAATGTACGAAAGATACCATCACGATGTTGTGGGAGTAAACTCGCGTTTGGATAGTATGCAAGCTGGTGTTTTGAATGCAAAATTACCTCATTTAGACACATATAATAAAGCTCGCCAAGAGGCTGCTAGAAAATACAGTTTGGCATTAAGTATAAATCCAAATATTTGGGTGCCATTTATTTCTGAAACTTGCGATTGCCATGTGTTTCATCAATATGTTATCCGAATAACCAACGGAAAGCGTGATGAATTGTTAGCACATTTGCAAGAAAAAGGAATTCCTTGTGCAATTTATTATCCAATTCCGTTGCATAGTCAAAAAGCTTATGCAGATGTTCGTTATAAAGAAGAAGATTTTCCAGTAACCAATCAGTTATGCAAAGAAGTAATTGCGTTGCCAATGCACACCGAATTAGATGACGAACAAATTAAATTTATAACAGATTCTGTCTTAGAATTTGTTTAAATTATTTTGTAGAGACGCAATAAATTGCTTCTCTCAATTTTAATAATACAGAATGAAAATAGTAGTAACAGGAGGTTTAGGCTTTATAGGTTCACATACCGTTGTGGAATTGCAAAACGTAGGTTTTGATGTTGTAGCCATTGATAATTTATCAAACTCTTCAGAAAGTGTTTTAGAAGGAATTGAGAAAATTACTGGCAAAAAACCAATTTTTGAGAAAATGGATTTGCGTGATAAAGCGTCCGTTCAAAATTTCTTTAAAAAACATAATGATGTTGCTGGTGTGATTCATTTTGCAGCTTCAAAAGCAGTTGGCGAAAGTGTTGAAAACCCTTTATTGTACTACGAAAACAATATTAACGCCTTGGTTTACGTTCTTCAGGAAATGAAAGAATTGCCAAATGCTAATTTTATTTTTAGTTCTTCGTGTACGGTTTACGGTCAGGCCGAAAAAATGCCAATTACCGAAGATGCTTCTGTACAACCAGCAGCTTCGCCTTATGGAAATACCAAACAAATTGGCGAAGAAATTATAACCGATGTGGCTAAAGTAACCAATATCAATTCCATTTTATTAAGATACTTTAATCCAATTGGGTCGCATCCTAGTGCTGAAATTGGCGAATTACCACTTGGTGTTCCTCAAAATTTAGTGCCATTTATTACACAAACTGCTATCGGAATGCGTGAAAAACTTTCCGTTTACGGAGATGACTATCCAACACCTGACGGAACCGCAATTCGCGATTATATCCATGTGGTGGATTTGGCGAAAGCCCATGTTATTGCAATGCAACGACTTTTAAATAAGCAAAATCTGGCAAAAGTAGAGACCTTCAATCTTGGAACAGGAACAGGAAGTTCGGTTTTAGAAGTGATTACTGCTTTTGAAAAAGTTTCTAATCAAAAATTAAATTACCAAATTGTGGGTAGGAGGGAAGGCGATATTACTTCGGCTTATGCCAATACCGACAAAGCAAATACTGTTTTGGGCTGGAAAGCACAATCCACCTTACAAGATAGTTTGGAAAGCGCTTGGAAATGGGAACAGAAAATTAGAAGCTAGTTCTACTATTTTTTCTTGTTACATAGCATTTCTTATATCCGAAATAAATGTATTTTACATATAAGTACGCTAAAAAGAATAATGTCATATTTTGAATTATATTAAAATTGCATAAAACATTGATTTTTAATTATTTTAACCCTTTTATTTTACTACATTCTAACTTTAGACTTATTTCAATGACCAACCAAAAAACAGATTTAAAATTAATTGCCAGCTTATTAATAGTAGGTATTGTTTGGGGAACTACTTATCTTGGAATTAGAATTGCGGTAGAAACAATGCCGCCTTGGTATATTACTTCAATCCGACAAGGAATTGCAGCTTTGCTAGTTCTTGGTATTTTGCTATTCCAAAAAGAATTTTCTTGGATTGGTTGGAAAAATTTTAAGTACCAGTTAATTCCTTCTGTGTTAATGCTAGTAATTGCAAATGGTTTTACAACCATAGCAGAACAGACTTTGCCAAGCGGACTTACTTCGGTAATGAGTGCTATTTCTCCTGCTATTATTTTTGTAGGTAGTATTTTAGTTGGTTTGCAAAGAGTTTCTTTAAAAGGAATAGTTGGAGTTTTACTTGGTTTTCTGGGGGTAGTATTTATTTTTAGAAGCGGTCTAAACGATATTCTAAATCCAAACTACATTTTTGGAATGCTTTATTTAAGTATTGCTTTGCTTGGTTGGTCTGCAGGAACTGTTTATTCTAAAATGAATGTACATAGAACTAATAGCATTGCCTTGAATTTGTTTTACCAATTTTCAATAGCGGCAGTTATTCAATTTGTTTTGGCCTTAATTTTTAGTCCTAATCCTGCAATGGATAGTTGGAGTTATCGCAGTTTGTTTGCAACCATATATTTAGCTGTTTTCGGCTCTGTTATTGCCTTTTTTTCCTACTATTATGCGTTGAAACGCGTTAGTGCCATTCAGGTTTCTGTTCTTAGTTATGTAAACATTGTAATTGCAGTATTTTTAGGCTGGCTTATTCTAGACGAAGTAATTACAGTAGATTTTATCATTGCAACTTTTTTAATTCTGCTTGGAGTTTTTGTAATTAACTACAAAAAAAGATAAAAATAATTTTAAGATCTTCTTATTTTTATAGGCACAAAAATAGTTAAAACGTTTCGGGACTTGGCGAGTTTTGGGATTATTTAATCCCAAAACTTTCGCTTAAAGATAGAACTTTGCAAGTACAAAAACAACTTTAAATTAAGCCTAAAACCCAAATCTTCCTAAACGCCTGTTAGTGGCTGGCTCTACTCTTTAGATATATTTCGGGACTAATAATTGCAAGTTTACTACTTTGAAAATCTTTAATATTTCTAGTTAGAATAATTGTAATTATTCCATTATTAGATGCAGAAAAATTTTGTAAAGCATCTTCAAAATCTTTAAATTTTGAATTTAATGCGTCAATTACTACTTGCTTATCCATTTCAACAATATCAATTATATTTAGAAGTTGTTTTAGTTTTTCTATAATAATTTCGTGGTTGGCAGTTTTCCTAAGTAAATAATATACATTGCTAATTATTACTGGTGTTGTGTATCCTTTAATTTGATTGTTTTCACACAGTAGAAATATTTCTGTAGCAAATTCGACAAATGGTTGGCGATCAAAGAAAAAATCAAGAATTACATCTGTATCAATTAAAATATTTTCCATCTATAAATATTTATCTTCAAGTCCTTTTCTAAGTTCTTCCTTGTAATCAAAGTCAATAGGCATTTTAAAAGAGCCTTTGAGTGATTTTACAAGTGGTGAAAGTTTAATTTCGGCTTTGTCTTCTTCTCTAGTCAAAGATTTTAGGTAATTTTCAATAATATTTGAAAGACTTCTGTTTTTCTCTTTAGCATAATTTTTTGCTTTTGAGATTACATCTTGTTCTATCGTTAAAGTCAACTTTGTGTTCATCTTTTTTTAGCAAAGATAATAAAAAATAGTTACACGTGTTAAAGAATTTGTTTTTCGCACGTGTTTTTTGAGCTTGCCGTTAACTATGCACTTTTAGTGTATTTTTATTTTCTGTTTTAAAAAATTAGTGTTAGAAAGTTACGTTTTGCAACCTTGGATACTTTCAGTCTGCAAAGTCAAATTATAGCCTTTCAGCCCATAGTAGTTTAGTTTTAGCTGGCATTCTCTACAATGGCAATTTCGTCTTCGGTTAAGTCATACAATTTGTACACCATGGCATCTATGGCTTTGTCTGTGGTGGCAATTTGGTGTTGTAATGCGTTGGCTTTTGCTTTGTTTTCTTCAAATAAATCTATCCAATCAAACTCGTCTTTTTTGGTTAAGACACTCCCTTTTTGGGTTTTGATGGCTTTGTTTATTTCTTTGATAAAGTCCTCAAACGATAAACTGTACCATTTTTCTAATTTGCCCGATAATTTATCTAACTTAAATTGTCCCGAAAAATACTTACTGAATTTTTGTGTTA
>DZCQ01000033.1:18764-20411 GCA_022730285.1 Flavobacterium psychrophilum | reverse complement strand
TGGTTAGTGCAACTCGTGGCATTATTAATCCATCGGTTGTAGAGGTTACATCTAATGCTCCATTTGGAAATGTTGTGCCAATTCCTACTTGTGCAAATGCGAACAAGGTAGAAGTCAAAGCGAGGCTAAGAAGAATTTTTTTCATAATAATTTAAGTTTTTGTTTGAAATTTATCTAATTAAATATTGAAAATCAGTTATTTAATGTTATGCAAATTTAAAAAAAAATAATTCATTTTTTGATTTTTTAGAAAATTAGTATCAATTATAAGTTATTCTTATTAAAGACATAAATCATTTTATTTTTTTACTTCACAAAATCAACAGCTTTCTCCAACGCTTTTTTAATTCCGGCAACATTTTTTCCTTTTCCAGATGCGAAGAAAGCTTGTCCACCACCATTTCCGTCGATGTATTTACCTAATTCTCTAATTACATTCCCAGCATTTAATCCTTTTTCTGTAACCAATTCTTTTGAAATATAGCAATGAATATTTGGCGCATTATCTTCAACCGATGCTAAAAATACAAACGCATTTGGTTTAGAAATTCCAATAACTTGTGCTAAATCTTTAGTCGAACTCATCGATAAATCTACTTGTTTGGCTAAAAATTGAATTCCGTTGATTTCTTGGAAATCGGCGACTAACGTATTTTTTAAACCTTCTATTTTTTCTTTTAAAAGTTGCTCAATCTGTTTTTTTAACTTCGCATTATCCTCTTGTAAAATTGCTACTGATTTCAAAATATCTTGAGGATATTTTAATGTTTCTTTGATTTCTGCTAATGTACTTTCTTGATTTTTGTAGAAATCTTTCACAACATCACCTGTAATTGCTTCAATACGACGAATTCCTGCTGCAACTGCACCTTCTGATATGATTTTGAAATGCCAAATATCAGCCGTGTTTTTCACGTGAATGCCACCACACAATTCTTTACTTTCTCCAAATTCAATCATTCTTACAGAATCACCATATTTTTCGCCAAACAAAGCCATTGCACCTTTGTCCAACGCTTCTTTAATTGGAATATTTCTATGTTCTATTAATTGCAATTGGGCTTCAATTTGGGCATTAACACTTGCCTCCACTTGACGTAATTTTTCATCAGAAACTTTAGAAAAATGCGAAAAATCGAAACGCAAGTAATTTGGATTTACCAATGAACCTTTTTGCTCGACGTGTGTTCCTAAAATATTTCTCAAAGCCAAATGCATCAAGTGCGTAGCCGAGTGATTTTTAGAAGTAGAGGTTCTTAAATCGGTATTTACTTTTGCCACAAAACCAGCTTCCAAGTTTTTAGGAAGTTGTTTGGCAAAATGAATAATCAAATTATTTTCTTTCTTTGTATCAATGATTTCTATTATCTCCTTCTGACTTTCAACATTCGACATTTGACTGATTAAAATTCCTTTGTCACCAACTTGTCCTCCACCTTCAGGATAAAATGGTGTGTTGTCTAAAACAATTTGGTACAAAACCCCATCTTTTTTAGAATCTACTTTACGAATACGCGTGATTTTCACTTCGTTTTCTGTTTGGTCATAACCCACAAATGTTTCTACATTTCCTGGAATTAAAACGTTCCAATCTTCCGTAGAAATTTCAGAAGCGGCACGAGAACGCGCTTTTTGTTCTTGCATTGC
>DZCQ01000033.1:0-18664 GCA_022730285.1 Flavobacterium psychrophilum | reverse complement strand
GGTGTAAAAACATCAGTATCATAATTAGATGTTTTTCCTTGCAATGCCATACACAAACGTTCAAATCCCATTCCGGTATCTACGTGTTGTGCTGGTAATTTTTCTAACGCCCCATCTGCTTTACGGTTAAATTCCATAAATACGTTGTTCCAAATTTCCACTACTTGTGGATGGTCGTTATTTACTAAACTTTTGCCCGAAACTAAAGATTTTTCTGCTTCTGTTCGCAAATCAACGTGAATTTCAGAACAAGGTCCACAGGGTCCTTGGTCTCCCATTTCCCAGAAATTATCTTTTTTGTTCCCCAATATTATTCGGTCTTCATCAATTAAATTTTTCCAAATATCCCAAGCTTCTTGATCAAATGGAACATTTTCTTCTGGATTTCCTTCAAAAACAGAAACGTATAGATTTTCTTTCGGAATTTTATAAACTTCGGTCAACAATTCCCAAGCCCAATTGATGGCTTCTTTCTTGAAATAATCGCCAAAAGACCAATTTCCAAGCATTTCAAACATAGTGTGGTGATAGGTATCAAAACCTACATCTTCTAAATCATTGTGTTTTCCTGAAACACGCAAACATTTTTGAGTATCTACAATTCGTCTGCTTTTTGGGGTTCCATTACCTAAGAAATATTCTTTGAATTGTGCCATTCCCGAATTGTTAAACATTAAGGTTGGGTCATCTTTTAAGACGATTGGAGCCGATGGAACGATTAAATGTCCTTTGGATTCAAAAAAAGAGAGAAATTGTTTGCGTATTTCTGTTGAAGTCATTATTTTATTTTTATTAAAAATGTAGCTACAATTGTAAAATGTATTTTAAAATTAAACCTGATAGTAATATAAATTGCTTTATTTTAATTATTTATAAAGAAATATTTTGATAGAATAAAAAATTTAAAATAGGTAAAACAAGTTATATTTTTACAAAAATAACCAAAGATTTGCAATTCGGAAATATTTTGTATGAAATCACGTTAAATTTATGTAATATTTTGTTACTTTGTAATTATAATGCAAAAATAGTTTTTTTAAAATATGGCAAAAATAAAATATTATTATGATGCTGAAAATTTAGCTTATCGGAAAATAAAGAAAAGAAAGATAAAAAGCTTTGGTTATATTTTTTTATTTTTACTAGCTTCTGCATTGTTTGGTTTTTTGTGTTTTGTTGCCTTAGTAAATACTTCTTATTTTGAAACCCCTAAAGATAAGTTGTTAACTCGTGAGGTTGAAAATATGAAATTAAATTATACAATTTTAAATAAAAAAATTGACGAGCTGGATGTTGTTCTATCCAATGTGCAGGATAGAGATAATAATATATATAGGGTTTATTTTAACAATGCAACAGCAGTACTGCCTAGCAAGAAAAAAGGAATTATTACAGAAAATAGATTTCAACAGTTGTTAAGTTATAATAATGAACAACTTGTGCGAAATACTACACAACGAGTAGAAGATATTGCAAAACAATTAGCAGTTCAATCTAAATCATTAGATGAGATTGTTAAACTTTCTAAATCTAAAGAAAGATTTTTATCCTCTATTCCAGCAATTCAGCCTGTTAAAAATGAAGATTTAAAAAGAATGGCTTCTGGATTTGGATATAGAACAGACCCTTTTACCAAAGCACGAAAAATGCATAAAGGAATGGATTTTACATCACCAACTGGCACACCAATTTATGCAACTGGTGATGGTGTGGTGAGAAGGGCAGACAACACAGCTTCTGGATTTGGAAATCATATTGTTATTCAACATGGATTTGGTTACGAAACTTTGTATGCACATTTAAGTAGGTACAAAGCTAGAGTAGGACAGAGGGTTAAAAGGGGAGATGTAATTGGTTTTGTGGGAAGTACTGGTCGTAGTCAAGCACCACATTTGCATTATGAAGTGCATAAAAATGGCTCGGTGGTAAATCCAATTAACTTTTATTATGGAAATATGTCTGCAACAGAATATGCAGCTATTGCAAAACTTGCTACTCAAGAAAATCAATCTTTCGATTAATTGCTTAAAACGATGCGTATTGAACTAGATAAAAATAAACGATATTATTCCATGGGAGAAGTTGCCCGTGCTTTAAATGTAAATCAGTCCCTTATTAGGTTTTGGGACAAAGAATTTGATATACTACAACCTAAAAAAAATGCCAAAGGAAATAGATTTTTTAATCAGGAGGATATTAAAAATTTAGAACTTATTTATCACTTAGTAAAAGAAAGGGGTTTTACACTGGAAGGAGCAAAAAATCATTTGAAAGAAAATAAAAAGAAAACCTTAGATAAATTTGAAATTATTAATAAGTTAGGTCAAATTAAGGCACAATTATTGCTGATTAAAAAAGAATTATAATTAATAAAAACTAAATAATTAAACTTTAAAAACTAAAATTATGAAAAAATGGTTAATTCCAGTAGGAATCATCGCAGTAATAGCAATTGGACTTTATAGCTGGGCTTCTGGTATTTATAATAGCTCCATTGGTTTTGACCAAGGTATAAAAGAAGCTTGGGGTAATGTGAATACTGCATACCAGCGTCGTAACGATTTGATTGGGAATTTAGTTAAAACCGTTCAAGGTGCTGCAGATTTTGAAAAAGGAACGCTGACAGCAGTAACAGAGGCACGTGCCAAAGCGACAGGTATAACTATTGATCCAAAAAATATTACTCCAGAGCAGTTAGCACAATTTAACCAAGCACAAAGTGGTGTTACTTCTTCTTTATCTAAATTATTAGTAAGCGTAGAGGCATATCCTACTTTAAAATCTAACGAAAATTTTTTGAAATTACAAGACGAATTGGCAAGTACCGAAAATCAAATTCTTACTGCAAGAACTCGTTTTAACGAAGCTGTAAAACCATACAATAATAATATTCTTACTTTTCCAAGAAATATCCTAGCTGGTTGGTATGGCTTGAAAGAAAAACCTTATTTTGAAGCAGTTGCAGGTGCAGAAAAAGCCCCTTCTGTAGAATTTAACTTTGACAAAAAAGAGACAAAATAATGTCAAAAGTAGAAGGATTTTTATCAAAAGACGAAGAACAAGCAATTGTGAACGCAATTAAAATTGCAGAAAAAAATACTTCTGGTGAAATTCGTGTGCATTTAGAAAAAGAAACTTCCAAGGCTGTGATGGAACGTGCTGAGGAAGTTTTTAACTCATTAAAAATGTATCAAACCAAGCAGTCTAATGGAGTGCTTATTTATGTTGCTGTAAATAGCAAAGTATTTGCCATTTGTGGAGATAAAGGTATTGATGCTTTGGTTCCTGATAACTTTTGGGAATCTACCAAGCAAATAATTCAAAATCAATTTAAACAAGGGCAGTTTAAACAAGGATTAGTTGATGGAATAACCAATGTAGGGCAACAACTCAAAAAGTATTTCCCTTTACAAGACGATGATACTAATGAATTGTCAAACGAAATTTCTAAAGGTTAATGAGAAAGTTTACAACCAATTTTTATTTCTATAAATTACTTTTGTTACTAGTATTTTTTGCTGCAAAAAGTACGGCTCAATTTACAATTCCAGAAATTCCTAAGTTTCAAACATCTGTTTATGATTATGCAAATCTATTATCTGTTACTGAAAAATCAGATTTAGAAAAAAAACTAATACAGTATTCCGATTCTACCTCTACACAAATTGTTGTAATAATAATAGAAAGTTTGAAGGGAGAAGATATTGGTATTTTGACTCCAAAATGGGGGCATGAATGGGGTATTGGTGGCTCAGCAAAAAATGATAATGGCGTAATTGTTCTTTTAGCAAAAAATGAACGAAAAATTTGGATTTCCCCTGGTTATGGAGTAGAGAGTAAACTTACCGCAGGAACAATTGGCGAAATAACCAGAAAAATAATTATCCCAGAATTTAAATCAGGCAATTATTACCAAGGACTTAATCTTGGTACAAATGCTATTTTTGAAGTATTAAAAGGTACTTATAAAGGTTCAAGAGTTAAAGATACACAAGAAGATTTTCCAATTTTTATTCTAATTTTAATAATTATTATAGCAATTTTAATTTTTGCAAATAGAAACAATAATTCGGGTAACGGAAATTCTTTTGGTGGTTCTCCTAGTATTTTAGATGCAATTATACTTAGTAATCTTGGTCGCAGTGGCGGTTTTGGATCTAGTGGTAGTTTTGGATCTTCTGGTGGAGGAGGCTTTGGTGGTGGTTTTGGTGGAGGAGGATTTTCTGGTGGTGGTGCTGGAGGCGATTGGTAATGGTAATTATCGTACTTTATTTTTTAGAATAATTTTATCCAAAAAACTTGGAAAAAATCGTTTAATATAAACTCCTATTATTTCTTTTCCACCTATGGAAATTTCTTTTTTGTTTGATTCTATTGCTTTCACGCATTTTTTAGCAAATTTACTAACAGGTATGCCATTTTTGGTTGCTTCATCCTCTGTGTTTTGAATACTTCCGTTTCCTGTTAATGCATTTTTAGCAACATTAGTTTGCACAAAACCAGGGCAAACAAGTGTTACGGAGATATTATCATTAAAATGTTCCATTCTTAAAACATCAAAAAAACCATGTAAGCCATGTTTTGCAGCACAATATCCAGATCTGTATGGAGAACCAAATTTTCCCATAATGCTGGTAATAGTTACATAATGTCCTTTTTTTTGTGCTATAAAGTGAGGTAATAATGCCTTTGTTATAGCAATTGTTCCTAAATAATCTATGTCGATTAATTTTTTATCGACTTTAAATTCGGTATCCATTATTAAGGAACGTTGACTAATTCCGCCATTGTTTATAAGTATGTCTATATTCCCAAAGAAAGAAAGTGCTTTTGTAACATTTGCACTTGCATTTTCATAATTTTCTAAATCAAATGCTAAAATATGAATGTTTGGATTCGAGCAATTATTTTTAACTCGTTCCAAAGCATCTATATTTCGCCCAGAAAGAATTAATTTGCATTTTTTTTCGGATAAATTATATGCCAAAGCTTCTCCAATGCCAGATGATGCTCCTGTTATCCAAACCACTTTGTTTTCTAAACGCATTAAGATAATATTTTTAGTTTAAAAAAGGTCTCCTTGTATATTCAATTTAATTTTGCCAAGATGCTTATATGCTTTATCTGTAACTTCTCTGCCACGAGGAGTTCTCATAATAAAACCTTCTTGTATAAGAAATGGTTCATATACTTCTTCAATAGTTTCTGCACTTTCTGATACAGCTGTTGCTAAAGTTGATAAGCCTACTGGACCACCTTTAAATTTTTCTATTATAGTAGTTAAAATTTTATTATCCATCTCATCAAGGCCATGAGCATCTACATGTAATGCATTCAATGCAAATTTTGCAATTTCAATGTCTATGCTGCCATTTCCTTTTATCTGAGCAAAATCTCGAACTCTTCTTAACAATGCATTCGCAATACGAGGAGTTCCTCTGCTTCGTCCTGCAATTTCTACTGCAGATTCCATCGTAATTCCCATTTTTAAAATTGCAGAACTTCTTTGTACAATAGTGGTTAAAAGTTCGGTATTATAATACTGCAATCTGCTTTGAATACCAAATCTTGCTCGCATTGGAGCTGTTAATAGTCCTGATCTGGTGGTTGCACCTACTAGCGTAAATGGATTAAGATTAATTTGAACTGATCGGGCATTAGGACCAGATTCTATCATTATATCAATCTTAAAATCTTCCATTGCGGAATATAAATATTCTTCTACCACAGGACTTAATCTATGTATTTCGTCTATAAATAAAACATCACGCTCTTCTAAATTGGTTAAAAGCCCTGCTAAATCGCCAGGTTTATCTAGTACAGGACCTGAAGTTATTTTAATCCCTACTCCTAATTCATTAGCTAAAATATTGGCAAGAGTTGTTTTTCCAAGTCCAGGAGGTCCGTGAAAAAGGGTGTGGTCTAGGGCTTCACCTCTTAAATTTGCTGCTTGAACAAATATTTGAAGATTTTCTAAAACTTGTTCTTGACCAGAAAAGTCTGTAAAACTTAGTGGTCTTAATGCTTTTTCTATAGCAGCTTCTTCGGTAGAAAAACGTTCCTTGTTTGGATTCAAATTTTCATTCATCTTACAAAGATAAAAAGTTTTAGGTCAAATAATTCTTTTTTTAATTTTCCAAGCTTCTATTTTTCATTTAAAATTGTATATTGCATTAAAAAAGGAGATAATGCAAGACGAAAAACAAACGTTTAAAAGGGAATTAGGTTTGCTAGATGCTACGAGTATTGTGGCTGGTTCTATGATTGGTTCTGGTATATTTATTGTAACTGCCGCTATGGCACGTGATATAGGTTCTGCCGCTTGGTTATTAGTAGTGTGGTTTGTAACAGGCTTGCTAACGATGAGTGCTGCATTAAGTTATGGCGAATTAGCAGGAATGATGCCAAACGCAGGCGGACAGTTTGTATATATTCAAAGAGCTTACGGTAAGTTATTGTCTTTTTTATATGGTTGGACCGTTTTTACTGTTATTCAAACGGGAGTTATTGCAGCGGTTGCAGTAGCATTTGCCAATTATTCCGCTGTTTTTTTTCCTTTTTTAGAAGACAAAATTATTACTATTAGCACTTATTCGTTTACAAATAAGCAAATTCTTGCTGTTTTGAGTGTTATTTTACTAACTTATATTAATACTAAAGGTGTTCAGAGTGGAAAAACTATTCAATTATTGTTTACAATTGCCAAGTTATTTGCTCTTGCAGCATTAATTATAGCTGGTTTGTATATTGGTTTTCATACAAATGTTCTTGCGGATAACTTTTCGCATGCATGGGAAGCTTCTAAAACAATTTTAAATACAGATGGCACTGTTACTGTTACAAAATTGACAGGAATTGCATTGCTTGGAGCAATGGGAGCAACTATTATTAATTCTCTTTTTTCTAGTGATACATGGAACAATGTAACCTTTATTGCTGGAGAGATTAAAGACCCTAAAAAGAATATTCCAAGAAGTTTATTTCTAGGCACTTTATTAGTTACTATTATTTATATTCTTGCCAATATTGCTTATTTATCCTTGTTACCTATGAATGGCTCGCCAGTTAGCGAAACAGCAATTGGCAAAGGGATTATGTTTGCAAGTCAAGATCGTGTAGGAGCTGCTGCTGCAAATGTTATATTAGGAAATATTGGTGTTTTTGTAATGGCTGGACTTATTATGATTTCTACTTTTGGATGTAATAGTGGTATGATACTTTCTGGAGGACGATTATTTTATGCTATGGCAAAAGAGAAACTATTTTTTAAGAAAGCTGCTAATCTAAATAAAAATAGTGTACCTGCAGAAGCCCTTTGGTACCAATGTATTTGGGCATCTGTGCTATGTCTTTCTGGAAAATATAGTGATTTGTTAACGTATGCTACTTTTGCTTCGCTGCTATTTTATATGATAACAATTTATGGTATTTTTATTTTAAGAAAAAAAGAACCGAATGCAGAAAGACCGTATAAGGCTTTTGGATATCCTATTATTCCAGCAGTTTATATTTTTTTAACAGCATTAATTTGTGTTGCCTTGCTAATTTATGATACTAAAAATACTGGCATGGGATTGTTAATTGTTTTATTAGGTATTCCTGTTTACTATTTTATTAAAGAGAAGGAATAAGTGAATTGGAAATTTTAAAACCAAAAGTTTTTATTCTTTGTTAATAATTACAGTAGCTTTAAAACCAGTTCCTAAATTCCACATATTCTCGGAAACTAATTTTTCGGAGTCATCATAAATTTTAAATTCGGCAGTATTTGGTCCAGAAGTCCCTTGTGTTAAGGCTTCAAAATCTATTTTGTTTATTCCTTTGCCAAGTTCTAAATCTAATTTTTCAAAATTGGAACCTAAAAATATTTCTTGCATTACAATTTTATCATTAACCCAAACTCGAATTAAATCGCCATCTACAAGACCAAAATCTCGGTAGAATATGCCTATTTTTTTTGAATTTACTTTAAAATCTCCCAAAAACATATTTTTACGATATAATTTAAAATCGGAATTTTCTTCGTTCCCATTTATTTTATTTAATTTATCGGCATATATTTTACCTGGTTTAAAATCGCTTTTTGGTGTGTTAAATTTATTTGGAGTATTTAGTGTTGGAGGACTATAAATTTTAGTAGGAGTTTTAAATTTTGTTATTTCAAAAGGTTTGCTAATAGAATATTCCGAGTTATTAGTAGACTTTTCGGGTAGCGACATGTCTATTCTTGGCAAACCAATGTTCGGAATTCCAGTTTTATCCTGTCCATAAATTGCAATAGTAGCTAAAAGTAACAAATAATTTAATTTCATATATTTGAGGTGTTGCAAAAAGTATTCCAAATTCAGAATTAATCAAATTTTTTAGCTTGGTTCCAAAATATATCCATTTCTGCTAAACTCATATCAGATAGAGATTTGTTTATTTCAGAAGCCTTGTTTTCTAAAAACATAAATCGTTTGATGAATTTTTTATTAGTAAGTTCCAATGCATCTTCTGGATTGATATTCAAAAAGCGGGCATAATTTATTAGCGAAAAAAGAACGTCTCCAAATTCATTCTCTATTTTGGCACTATTTCCATTTTTAACTTCTTCTTGTAGCTCTTGTAGTTCTTCTTGTACTTTTTCCCAAACTTGATTTTTTTCGTCCCAGTCAAAACCAACAGCTTTTACCTTATCTTGAATTCGGCTAGCTTTAACCATTGCAGGAAGGCTTTTTGGAACACCTTGTAATACCGATTTGTTTCCTTCTTTTAGTTTTAGTTTTTCCCAATTTTGTTTCACCTCTTCTTCATTTGCAACAGTTACATCTCCATAAATGTGTGGGTGTCTAAATATTAGCTTTTCGGTAATAGAATTGGCAACATCAGCAATGTCAAATTGATTAGTTTCGCTACCTATTTTTGCATAAAAAACAATATGTAGCAGCAAATCGCCTAGTTCCTTTTTTATTTCAACCAAGTTATTATCTAGAATTGCATCTCCCAATTCGTAGGTTTCCTCTATGGTTAAATGGCGTAATGTCTGAAAGGTTTGCTTCTTATCCCAAGGACATTTCTCTCTTAATTCGTCCATTACATCTAATAGTTTTCCAAAGGCATCGAGTTGTTGTTGGCGTGTTTTCATGATAACAATTTCTGTAAAAATAAGAAATCCTGCAAATGAATTTGAAATGCAGGACTTATATTTTTGTTAAAATATTGAATACAATAATTTTAAAACCGATAGATAGTTTAAAATATACTAAAAAAACCTTATTTCTTAGTAGATTTTGTTGCTTTTTGAGCGGGTGCTTTTTTAGCTGCTGCCATACCAGCATTTTTTGGAGTTGCTAATTTTGGAGCTTTTATTGGTTTAGAATCTGTTAAAGTAGTAACTTTTGATTCTTCGTTTTTAGCTGTCTCAGATGGTTCTTCAGCTGACACTAATCCTTTTGATTGCAAGAGGTTGTACCAGTTGATTACTTTTTTTATATCTGACGCATATACTCTATCTTGGTCATAATCAGGCAGAACTTCTAGAAAGTAGTTGGCTAGTTGTTGCTTATCTTCTTTAAAAGTTGGAGCAGGACCATAATTTTCTTTTTCTGCAATATTTTGCATTACTTCGGTCAATGGTTTTTCTTTATCTGTGGTGTACATAGACACTTCAGATAATAAACTTACATTACTACGCAATCCGACAGTTATTTTCTTTCCGTCTAATAGCGATTCGGCTACAAAGCCTGTTCTTGTTTGCATTTTTAATGTGTATAACCCAGGTTTTCCTGTAATGGCTAATATTTTGTCTAAGTTCATTTTGAGTGTTCTATTATTGTTATTTAAATTTTATTATCTTTTTCTTGCAATAAATTTCATTCTATAATCTGGATTTGCTTTTCCATCCATTATATTTTGAAGTTTTTTCTTAATGATTTGTTTTTTAAAAGTTGAAATTTTATCGGTAAATAATATTCCTTCTATATGGTCGTATTCATGCTGAATTACACGTGCTATTAATCCGTTATATTGTTCTAAATGCTTGTTAAAATTTTCATCGTAATATTCAATTGTAATTTTTTCTTTTCGATACACGTCTTCTCGTACATCTGGAATGCTAAGACAGCCTTCGTTAAACGCCCATTCTTCTCCTTCTTCTTCCACGATAGTTGGGTTGATGAATGTTTTTTTAAATCCTTTAAGCATAAGTACTTCGTCTGGTGTTAAATCTTCACTTTCGCTAAATGGATCTGTATCAACGATAAATAGTCTAATTGGCAATCCTATTTGTGGAGCTGCTAAACCTACTCCACAAGCATTGTACATTGTTTCGTACATATTTGTAATAATTTCTGGCAATTGTGACTCATTTTGTAGTATGTTGGTACAAACTTTTCGTAAAACTGGATCACCGTAACCTACTATGGGTAATATCATTTTGTGTTAACTTTTGGTATAGTTTGCGAATTTAAGAATTATATGTCATAACACAAGTAGAATGAAAAAAAATGTTATTTTAAATTTAAAAATGGGAGTAAGATAATAATGTCCGTTGGTTATTATTTTAGTTCTGTAAAAAAAAAAACACTAATTTAAAAAGTTAATTAGAAATTATTTTGTTAGGTTTTGAATTTATTTGCTTACACAGACAAACTCAGAGAATCTAAACATATCACTAACAATGACTAGTTGGAGTTTTGTTGGCGGATAATGCAGATAGCCTATTCAACAAAATACTGTTAATATTAGATGGGTTCTAAAAATCAGTTTTTTTTTGTGAATTTATTTTTTGCTGATGACTGTTTTTAGAACCCACCATTAGAATATAGCGGTTTAAGACTAAAATTCCAATTTTCACAAACTGCGGATAGCACTAGTTTTTATTTTTCTGCTCTTCTTTTTTCTACTTTCAAAATATTATTCTGGATATCTTTCATTATTATTTTTCCCCACCAGCCAGCATAAAAATTAAAAGTTGTATTCATTTTAAATTTACTATATAAATGCAATCGATATTTATCAGTGCTTAATTTCTCCAATTCGTATGTTCCATCTAATACGTCAAAATATTTACCCCCAATCAAAATGTGTTCATCTAATGTGGTAGATGGAATTTCGTATGTGTTTGCTCTAATCGAAAAAACCATTTTTTTGTTTTCTTCATATTCTTTAACCGTTTCTCTAAAGACTAATCCATTGGTGAAAATAGCTTCTCTGTAAGCACCAACTCCTTTGTAATTTAATTCGGCTCTTAATGGTCTTGGGAATCCCAAAAATTCAGTTAAATATCCTGTATCATCAACTTTATCAATTGTTTTGACACGTGTAACATTATCCCAAATTTTGTCAGCTGTAGAATTGATATCAATATAGGTATAAGCATCATAAGTTCCTGGTATTTTTTCAATTAACTGTTCCATAGGCGATAAAAGAAAAGGTAATAGAAAAAGTATTGAAATATTTAATCTATCATTTCTCTTTTTTAGTTTTAAATAACCTCCAATTAAACCACCAATAGAAGCAGCAATCAGAAAAATTGGAAGTATCATTAGCCAACAAGCCCAGCCTTCAATTGCAAACAAAAGGGTTATAATTAAAAAAAGAAAGATTGGAATCCAAGGAGCAAAAATTCGATAGCTTAATTTTTCGACTTTATTTTTATCTGACAAATAAACAGTTAAGGCACCAATTATAGAAGGAAGTAAAAAAAGAAAAGTAATTGACATAACAGAAAATAACTCGTTCCAGCCTTTAATCCCAAATAGTAAACGTAAGATAACCGCATAAAATGTTGGAATACCAAAAGCAATTAATGTGTTTTTTAATTTTCTATTCATTTTTTTACTAATTTGCAACTTCGCTAATAAATTTAATTCGCATTAATCTAAGTTCTTCTGTGTCATAATCTCCATCAAATTCTTTCAAGGCATCTTCAATATCATCTGATGCAGATTCCATAAAATATTCATGAATTTCTTCCTGTTGCTCATCATCTAGAATATCATCAATCCAATAATTTATGTTTAATTTAGTTCCAGCATAAACTATTTGCTCTAATTCTTTTAATAAAGCATTCATATCTAAACCTTTAGCTTTTGCTATATCTTTTAGAGATAATTTTTTGTCGATATTTTGAATAATATATAATTTGTTTGTAGAATTTGCTCCCGTAGTTTTAACAATCAAATCTTCTGGTCTTATTATATCGTTATCTTCTACATATTTTTCAATAAGTGTAATAAATTCTTTTCCATACTTTTTAGCCTTTCCTTCTCCAACTCCATGTACATTACTGAGTTCTTCTAATGTTATTGGATATTTTAGTGCCATATCTTCTAGCGATGGTTCTTGAAATAGTACAAAAGGTGGTAAATTCAGTTTTTTGGCAACACTTTTTCTTAGATCTAACAACATTTTCATTAAGACTTCATCTGCCACAACAACAGACTTGGCAGCTAATCCAATCGCACCGTCTTCTAGTTCACTATATTCGTGGTCTTCGGACATCATCATAGAATATGGTTCTTTTATAAAATCTAATCCTTTTGGTGTAACTTTTATAATTCCATACGTTTCTATGTCTTTGGATAAAAATCCCGTTACTAAAGCAAGTCTTAAAACTGCCATCCAATAACGTTCGTCATGTTGCTTTCCAACACCAAAAAAAGATTGCGTGTCTGTTTTGTGTGCTTTAATCATTGCATTTATTTTCCCAGTAAGGGTATATACAATTTCTTTTGACTTGTAAATATGTTTAGTATCTCTAATTACCTCCAGCAATTTAACCACTTCCTCTTTAACTTCCATTTGTGGTTTAGGGTTCCGCATATTGTCATCCATAGAAGCACCTTCTCCTGTTTCGCTATCAAATTCTTCTCCAAAATAATGTAATAAAAATTTGCGTCTAGACATTGCAGTTTCGGCATACGCTACAACTTCTTGCAAAAGTGCATAGCCTACTTCTTGTTCGGCTATTGGTTTTCCAATCATAAATTTTTCTAATTTTTCTACATCTTTGTAAGAATAATAAGCTAAGCAGTGTCCTTCTCCACCATCTCGTCCTGCTCGTCCTGTTTCTTGATAGTAACTTTCTAAGGATTTTGGTATATCATGATGAATTACAAATCGGACATCTGGTTTATCAATTCCCATTCCAAAAGCAATAGTTGCAACCACCACATCGACATCTTCCATAAGAAACATGTCTTGGTGTTTTGCTCTTGTTTTAGCGTCTAACCCAGCATGATAAGGCACGGAAGAAATACCATTTACTTGCAACATTTGTGAAATTGCTTCCACTTTTTTGCGAGATAAACAATATATAACTCCAGATTTTCCTTTATGTTGCTTTATAAATCGGATAATATCTGACTCTACATTTCTAGTTTTTGTACGAACTTCATAAAACAAATTTGGTCTATTAAAAGATGCTTTAAAAGTAGTTGCATCTGTCATTTCCAAATTTTTAAGTATGTCTTCTTGCACTTTTGGAGTAGCAGTTGCTGTTAGTCCAATTACAGGAACAGAGCCTAAAAGGTTGATTATGTTTTTTAAATTTCTATATTCTGGTCTAAAATCGTGTCCCCATTCTGAGATGCAATGTGCCTCATCAATCGCAATAAAAGAGATAGTTTCGCTTTGCAGAAAGCTAATATACTCTTCTTTTGTTAAAGATTCTGGAGCAACATATAGTAGTTTCGTAATTCCGCTGGAAATATCTTTTTTAACCTGAGCAACTTCTAACTTTGTTAATGAAGAGTTTAAAACATGGGCTACCCCTATCTCTGAAGATAGACTTCTAATAGCATCGACCTGATTTTTCATTAACGCAATTAATGGAGAAACAACAATTGCCGTACCTTCCTGCATCAAAGCTGGCAACTGATAGCATAACGATTTTCCACCACCAGTGGGCATAATTACAAAAGTATTTTCTTTGCCAACAATACTTTTTATTACCTGTTCTTGTAATCCTTTAAATTGGTTAAAACCAAAATATTCTTTTAAACCTTTATAAATATCAATTTCGCTTGAATTCATTCTTTAATAATAGTATTTTTTGTATAAATTTGCACTTCATAAAGATATAACTATTTTTTATAATTACAAATTTAATTTATTCAATTTTGATTTCTACAGACAGCATTTTAAATATTGCAAAAAAAACAATACTTTCAGAGAGCGAATCTATTGCAAAACTTAGCCAATTATTAACCGATGATTTTGTAAAATGTGTGAAGCTTATTTTTGAATCTGAAGGGAGATTAGTGGTAACTGGAATTGGAAAAAGTGCAATTATTGCTCAAAAAATAGTTGCAACGCTAAATTCTACGGGAACTCCAAGTATATTTTTACACGCTTCCGAAGCAATTCATGGAGATTTAGGTATTGTACAGCCAAAAGATGTGGTTATTTGTATTTCTAAAAGTGGTAATAGTCCAGAAATTAAAACGCTTATCCCTTTAATTAAAAATTTTGGAAACCAAATTATAGCTATTACTGGAAATATAACCTCCTTTTTAGCCACCCATTCTAATTTTGTTTTAAACACAACGGTAGATGCAGAATCTTGCCCGTTAAATCTTGCCCCTACTAACAGCACAACAGCACAATTGGTAATGGGAGATGCTTTGAGTGTATGCTTAATGGAAATAAGAGACTTTAAAAGTGATGATTTTGCAAAATACCATCCAGGAGGTGCTTTAGGCAAAAAATTATTACTAAAAGTTGCAAATCTTTTAGATAAAGGTCAAAAACCTCAGGTTCTGGAAAATACTTCCATTAAAAATGTTATTTTTGAAATTTCAGAAAAAAGACTAGGAGTAACAGCAGTGCTTAACCAAGACAAAGTTGTAGGAATTATAACCGATGGAGATATTAGACGAATGCTTACTAATAACGATACATTTGCCCATTTAACTGCAAAAGACATTATGACAAAAAATCCTAAAATAATACAATACACAGACCGTGTAATAAATGCTTTTAACCTTATGGAAAATAGCAAAATAACACAATTGGTTGTGGAAAAAGAGGGAAGTTATGTGGGTATTATACATCTGCACGATATTTTAAAAGAAGGAATAGTATAATGTCTAAAAAAAATCTATCCGAAATGTCTTTTTTAGACCATCTTGAGGAGTTAAGATGGCTATTAGTTCGCAGTACTATTGCAATTCTTGTAATGGCAATGGTTGTATATTTTTTTAGCGATTATATATTTGATGTAATTATTTTTGGTCCAACTGATGTTAATTTTACAACGTACCGATTTTTTTGCAATGCTTCTCATTATCTTGGTTTTGCCGATAGTATTTGCATAACCGAATTGCCTTTTATTATCCAAAATACTAGTATGGAAGGACAAGTAAACGTATTTGTATGGACTTGTATTACCGCTGGATTTATATTAGCATTTCCATTTATACTATGGGAATTATGGAAGTTTATAAGTCCCGCATTGTATGAAAACGAAAAAAAATATGCCAAATTATTTATATTCATCGCCTCCTTACTATTTTTTTTAGGAGTACTTTTTGGTTATTTTGTAATTGTACCAATGTCGGTTAATTTTTTGGCTACCTTTAAAATAAGTGATGTAGTAAAAAATCAATTTACCCTAGATTCTTATATAAGTATGATTAAAACATCTGTTATTGCTAGTGGAATATTTTTTGAACTACCAATACTTATTTTCTTTTTAACAAAATTAGGATTAGTAACCCCTAATTTTTTAAGAAAATATCGAAAATATGCAGTGGTAATAGTATTAATTATTGCCGCAATAGTAACTCCACCAGATGTTGTGAGCCAAATAACCGTAGCAATCCCAATGTTATTAATTTACGAAGCCAGTATTTTTATATCGGTATTTGTAGTAAAAAGAGAAAATAAAAATGAGCAACTTAGTAACTGAATTTAATGATTATCGTTCTAAAATGAACGAAAAACTATTAGCGGATAACAATAAAGTTATCAAAAGGATATTTAATTTAGATACGAATACTTATGCAGAAGGAGTGCTAGATGTTCGTACCAAAGAACTTTTAGGATTAGTAGCATCTGCTGTTTTGCGCTGTGATGATTGTGTAAAATATCATTTAGAAACATGCTTTAAACTTGGAGTTAGCAAAGAAGAAATGATGGAATCTATGAGTGTAGCAACCTTAGTGGGCGGAACAATTGTAATACCACACCTAAGACGTGCTTATGAATTTTGGGAAGCATTAGAAGCAGAAAAATAGAATTTTTAAGAAAAATTATTACAAAAATTATCGCAATTATATATGGTTTTAAAGGCAGAAAATTTAGTAAAAACCTACAAAGGTCGGAGTGTTGTTAAAGGTATTTCGGTCGAGGTAAATCAGGGAGAAATTGTAGGACTATTAGGTCCAAATGGTGCTGGAAAAACAACTTCTTTTTACATGATTGTTGGTTTAGTAAAACCCAATTCAGGAAATATTTACATTGATGATATGGATATTACTAATTTCCCTATGTACAAAAGGGCACAAAATGGTATTGGATATTTAGCACAAGAAGCTTCTGTTTTTAGAAAATTGAGTATAGAAGATAATATTTTAAGCGTTTTGCAACTAACAAAATTAAGCAAAATAGAACAAGAAGCAAAAATGGAATCCTTGATAGATGAGTTTAGCTTACAGCACATTCGTACAAATAGAGGTGACTTACTATCTGGTGGAGAACGCCGTAGAACAGAAATTGCTAGATGTTTGGCCACCGATCCTAAATTTATATTACTGGACGAACCTTTTGCGGGTGTAGATCCTGTTGCAGTAGAGGATATACAAAGAATTGTGGCTCAATTAAAAAATAAAAATATTGGCATTTTAATTACTGATCATAACGTACAAGAAACTTTAGCAATTACAGATAAAACTTACCTAATGTTTGAAGGAGGAATTTTAAAAGCAGGAACTCCAGAAGAATTAGTAGAAGACGAAATGGTAAGAAGAGTATATTTAGGACAAAATTTTGAATTAAGACGCAAAAAAATAGAATTTTAAGCAAAATTCTATTTTTTTAACAACTAAAAAAACAGCTACGGCAAGACTATTATTTCAAAAGAAGTGTCAAGAGGAATGAGCTTTTCTATTAAAAGTGGAATTAATTTTGAGCCATATTCTAAATAAAATTCGGCAAAATTTAATTGTCGCTCTTGTAATTCTTGGTTTGGAAACAATCTATTTTGCAAATCTGTAACTTGCTCCAATTTAAGTTTATGTGCTTTTTTTTCGGCTTTTAGCAATCGCTTTTCTAAATTTTCAAGCCCTTTAATTTGTTTGCTTTGTTGAGCTAAAACTGCTCCTAAAAAAGATTTATCGGTTTGTTCTGCAATTTTTAATAATTCTGAAAACTGGTTTTTTAAATGTGTTTTTTGAGTGTCAAAATTTAAAGGAAATTTGGATAACTCTTGCATTTTCAAATTTACCAAATTGACTTGGTTTTGAAACAGGTTAGACCAAGAAAGCTGTAATTTATTTCGCTTCTTTTCTAGTTTTTCAGTTGTTATCACCACCGAATTTCGCACAATTAACATAGGAAAAGTTGTATTGTAATAATCAAAAACACTTTTCAGTTCTAGCCAATATGCTATTTCTCCACCACCTCCGATGTACGCTAAATTTGGTAGAATAACTTCCTGATACAAAGGTCTAAGTATCACATTTGGACTAAATCTTTCTGGAAAATTTTCAGTTTGGGCAATTATCTCTTCCTTTGTGAAGATAATATCAGTGTTATTTATTTTGTAAATTTCATTTTCTAGAATAATTCTTTCTCTCAAATTATTTTTCAGATAAAAAAGATTAATTTCACGAGGATTTACTTGAATAGTATAATTTTTAAGTACTTCTGTTGTAGCGTTTACTAATTGATTGGTTTTTTGTTCTACTAGTTCCGATTGTATTATTGGCACAAACTTTTCTTTAAGGTCATAATCGTTCGCATCTAATATTACCAAACCATATTCTCCAAACAAATTATTAACCAAATACCGCATTGCATCTGCTAAATTGTTGCTTTTTAAATAACTGTCTTCAAATAATTCTACTAAAAATATGGCATTATTAGAAGTTCCAAATTCTGTACGTAGTTGCTCTAAAACGGAATTTAAACTCTCTGTATGTAACAATCCAACCGCTCCGCTAGAAGGAAATTCCCATTTTATTTTTTTATTCTTAAACTGAAAATAGTTTATTTCATCAAAATCATGGTCTTCGGTTGCCATCCAATATATTGGTACAAATTGATGCTTCGGATAGGTGTTTTCCAGCTTTTTGCAAAGATTAATAGTACTTATTATCTTATACAAAAAATAAAGCGGTCCCGTAAACAAATTTAACTGATGTCCAGTCGTAACCGTAAAAGTAGTTGGGAGCAGTAAAGCTTCTATATTTTTGGTAGAACTGCTAGAAAGCATCACATTAGAACATTGCTTTTTGATAGAATTTACCAGTGTTTTCCTAGTATCATTGCAGTAAGTTTTTTGTTTAAGTTGTATTTGAAATTCCAAATTCTCGATAGAAGGATAATATTGGTACAAAGAATCTAAAGCTGGATTTTTGTCTAAATAATGCTTAATTAAGCTAGTAAAATAAATAGATTCTTGAAAGCGAACACATTCGTCAGGCATAAAGGTAATATTTTAGGTAAATGTAAAAAA
>DZCQ01000012.1 GCA_022730285.1 Flavobacterium psychrophilum | reverse complement strand
TTATTTTTTAAAACTAACCCCCAAAAAAATAGGGTTGTTTCTTGATTTATTTAAAATTTTTTATACCTTTGCTTTAAAATAATAAGGGTAAAAATTAAAAATCATAAAAAAATGTCGTCAATAAGATTTCAAGCACTACAAACGGCCTCTATGCGAGAGCCAATTAGATTTGAAGAATTGGATAAAAAATCAGAACTTTTTGGAGCAAATGTTTTTAACAACAAATCCATGAAGCAGTTTTTAACTCCCGATGCGTACAAGGCAGTAAAAGACGCTGTACAACACGGTGTGAAAATAGATAGGAAGTTAGCCGATTACATTGCAATGGGAATGAAAGAGTGGGCTTTGAGCAAAGGGGTTACACATTATACGCATTGGTTTCAGCCATTAACTGGTACAACTGCCGAAAAGCATGATGCTTTTTTTGAAACTTCTTATGATGGTTCTGATCCTGTAGAAAAATTTGGAGGGGCACAATTAGTACAACAAGAACCAGATGCTTCTAGTTTTCCAAACGGTGGGATTCGTAATACCTTTGAAGCACGTGGTTATACAGCTTGGGATCCAACTTCACCAGCTTTTATTTATGGAACTACGCTTTGTATTCCTACGGTTTTTATATCCTACACTGGAGAAGCTTTAGATTACAAAACACCACTTTTAAGAGCACTTAACGCCATCGATGAAGCTGCTACAGATGTGTGTAAGTATTTTGATAAAAATGTAAAAAAAGTAACCGCAACCCTAGGTTGGGAGCAAGAATATTTTTTGATAGATAGTGCATTAGCAAATTCTAGACCAGATATTGTAATGACAGGCCGAACGTTGCTAGGACACACATCTGCAAAAGGACAGCAACTAGACGATCATTATTTTGGTTCTATTCCTACACGAGCATTACAGTTTATGCGAGAGCTAGAAGAGGAATGTATGTTGTTAGGTATTCCTGTTAAAACCAGACATAACGAGGTTGCTCCTAATCAGTTTGAATTAGCTCCTATATTTGAAGAAACAAATCTTGCTGTAGATCATAATTCACTTTTAATGGATGTGATGACAAAGGTTGGAGAACGGCATTCTTTTAAAGTGCTTTTTCACGAAAAACCATTTAAAGGAGTCAATGGTTCAGGGAAGCATAATAATTGGTCTTTAGCTACCGATACAGGTGTCAATTTGTTGTCTCCAAGCAAAACTCCAATGAGCAATTTGCAATTTTTATCCTTTTTTATCAATACAATCAAAGCAGTTAATGAATACGAAGAATTGCTTCGTGCAGCTATTGCAACAGCAAGTAATGATCATAGATTAGGGGCAAATGAAGCTCCACCTGCTATAATCTCCGTTTTTATTGGGGAACAATTAACTAAAGTATTGGCAGAACTTGAAGGTGTTTCAACAGGGAAATTATCTCCAGAAGAAAAAACCGATTTAAAGTTAAATGTAGTTGGTAAAATTCCAGATGTAATGTTGGATAATACTGATAGAAATAGAACTTCTCCATTTGCATTTACAGGGAATAAATTTGAATTTAGAGCAGTTGGTTCTTCGGCAAACTGTGCTAATGCTATGACCACTTTAAATTCAATTGTTGCAAAACAATTAAAAGATTTTAAAAAAGAAGTAGATGAATTAATAGAAACAAAAGCACTTAAAAAAGACGAAGCTATATTTAACGTGCTTAGAGAATATATTAAAGAAACCAAAAATATCCTTTTTGAAGGAGATGGTTATAGTGAAGAATGGGAAAAAGAAGCTAAAAAGAGAGGGTTAAGCAATCACAAAACAACACCAACCGCACTTAAATCAAAAATAAGCAAAAAGGCATTTGATTTGTTTGAAGAATTAAAAGTAATGAACCATGTTGAGGTTGAGGCTCGTTACGAAATTGAACTAGAAGAATACACTAAAAAAATCCAAATTGAAGGAAGAGTGTTAGGTGATATTGCTCGGAATCATGTAATTCCTACTGCTATTCGTTATCAAAATACGTTAATTGAAAATGTAAAAGGGCTAAAAGAAATTTTTGGGAAAGACTTTGAAAAAATAGGGAAGGAACAAATTGTGCTAATTAAAGAAATTTCTAACCATATCGAGCAAATAAATACAAAAGTAGAAGAAATGACTGAAGCTCGAAAAAAAGCAAATAAACTTACCGATGCTCAAAAAATGGCAGAAATGTACTGCGATAAAGTGAAACCATATTTTGATAATATCCGGGAACATTGCGATAAATTAGAACTTTTAGTAGATAACGAAGTTTGGACTTTAACTAAGTATAGAGAATTATTGTTTACACGATAAAAAGTAAGTTGCATTAGTAAATATGGTTTATATACAAAATCTTGGTTAAATTTTAGTCAAGCTTTTGTATATAAACCATAATTTTTTTGTAAATTCGTGTAATATACAAATGAAAAACTATTTTATATTCCTTTTTTGGTTTCTAATTGAATTTGCATCTTTTGGACAGGAAACATTTTCTGTCTATTTTGATAGTGGAAAAAATGTCTTGTCCGAGACAGAACAAAAAGAATTGCAAAATTGGATTTCGCAAAATTCTACTGGCAAAATTCTTTCCATAAATGGCTATACTGATGAAGATGGAACTACTGAATATAACGATTCATTATCCTTAAAGAGAGTTAATTATGTGTATGATTTTTTAAAAAATAAAATAAAAATTAGAGCCGATTTTAAATCAAGAAGTTTTGGAGAAAATTTTTTGCAATCTAAAAATAAAGCCGAAAACAGAAAAGTTAGTATTTATTATCTAAATGAAAAAGACTTAGCTCGGGAACATGAAATATTGAATAATAAGTTTGTTAAAAGTAGTAAAATTAAAAAACCGGTCATTTTTCCTCACAAAGTTGTCATAGAAAACTACAATGGTTCTAAAACCGAATATAAGTTAGATACTAAATTTATGGACGAACTCTGTTATGCCGAACCAGGAACAACTCTCTCTTTAAGTAATTTTAATTTTATAGTCAATACTTTTGCAATAACCAATGATTCCAGAGGAAAATTATACGAGTTACTTTTGGTAATGCAAGAAAAACCAGAATTATCCATTAGTATTCAAGGGCATTTGTGCTGCGTAAGTGTAGATAGAAAAAATCTTTCTACCCAGAGGGCAAAGGCAGTAAAACAGTTTTTAGAAATTAATGGCATTGATGGAAAACGAATTTCGTACAAAGGCTTTGGTAGCTCCAATCCATTGTATGCTTTGCCAGAAAAAAACGAAGAAGAAAGAGCTGCCAATAGAAGGGTGGAAATAGAAGTTCTAAAAAATTAGTGTATGAAAGAAGATTTTTTGCATTATGTTTGGAATTATAAAAAGTTCGATTTTCTGAATTTAAAAACCACTATAAATCAGGCAATTACTGTTGTAAAAACAGGAGAACATAATCATCTTGAAGGGCCAGATTTTTTTAATGCACAATTAATTATAGATTCCCAAAAGTGGATAGGAACTGTTGAAATACATTGCAAATCCTCCGACTGGTTTTTGCATAATCACGAGAATGATACTAACTACAATTCCGTTATTTTACACGTAGTTTGGGAGCATGATACACCTGTTTTTAACAGCTCAAATTCTGAAATTCCAGTTTTAGAATTGAAGAATTATGTAAACCAACAATTAGTTGCACAATTTGCTAATTTAAAAACTCCAAAAACATGGATTTACTGCGAAGATAAAATAAAAACAGTTTCAGAATTTGTTACGGAAAATTGGTATGAAAGAGTTTTTTTTGAACGATTAGAAAAAAAAGTTCTTCCAATAGAAAAACAATTAGAAATAACAAATAACGATTGGGAAGCCGTATTGTTTTGCTTTTTAGCCAAAAATTTTGGATTAAATACCAATGGAGAAGCATTTTTTCAAATAGCACAATCCATTCCGTTTTCTATTATTCGCAAGGAAGTTTTTGAAGTAAAAAATTTAGAAGCTTTGTTTTTTGGTTTTGCAAATTTATTAGAACCAGATTGTCAAGATAATTATTGTCAGGACTTAAAAACTCGTTTTGAATATCTTAAAAACAAATACCAATTAAAAGACAATTGCTTCATTTCTACACAGTTTTTTAAACACAGACCAGATAATTTTCCCACTATTAGGCTATCGCAATTGGCTAATTTGTATCATGAAAAGCAACAATTGTTTTATGAGATAATTCAAGCGAAAAAATATACTGAATTACATGATATTTTCGAGACAAAGGCTTCAATTTATTGGCAAACACACTATCAATTTGATAAAAACAGCTCTTTTAAGCCCAAAAAACTATCCAAATCTTTTGTAGATTTGATATTAATAAATACTATTTTGCCAATTAAATTCGCATATCAAAAACACAATTTTAAGGATATTTCTGAAGATTTGATTGCATTATTAAGCCAAATTCCACCCGAAAATAATCGAATTATACAAAAGTTTGCTTCTGTTGGAATAAAATCTAAAAATGCCTTCGAAACACAATCTTTATTACAACTAAAAAATGAATATTGCGACAAAGGAAAATGCCTAGAATGTGCAATAGGAATTGAATTACTTAAATAAACTTTATTTCTTTTGAGTTTTTTTGTATTTTTACTAAAAGAAATTATTTCATATCCAAAAAAATAATAATTTGTTAGTGCTCTAAAGCATCATTAATTTTTTAATTAGCAATGAATTTTGAACTAAAATTAAAATATTTTTTCGAAAAACAAGGTTTTCACATAGCCTCTCGTCTTGCAGAAAAACTAGGAATGCGTGCTACTAATGTGAGAATGTTTTTTATATACATTTCATTTGTTACAGCAGGGTTGTGGTTTGGAGTTTATTTAACCATTGGTTTTATATTGAAATTAAAAGATTTAGTACGAGCGAAAAGAACCTCCGTTTTTGATTTATAAAGATGCATAAAATTATAAAAAATTACTTTATTTTTACCAAAGGACAACAACAAGGACTTTTTTTGCTTGTATTGTTAATTATAACTATTCAAACAATTTATTTTTTTGTCGAAATTCCTACTCCAAACAATATTTTGGATAGTAAAAAAAATTGGTTGGCATTACAAACAGAAATTGATTCCTTAAAAAATAGAAAATTCACACAAAAACATACTATTTATCCTTTTAATCCTAATTTTATCACAGATTTTAAGGGATATAAATTAGGCATGAGTGTTCAGGAAATAGATAAATTACTAGCCTTTAGGAAAAAAAACAAATATGTTAATTCCGCAAAAGAATTTCAAATTGTAACTGGAATTTCAAATGAATTGTTAGCCAAAATTGCACCTTATTTTAAATTCCCTGATTGGGTAAAAAATAAAAGGACAAAATACCAATATACGGATTTCAATAATACAACTACTAAGAAAAATATAGTAATAAAAGACATCAATGCCGCAACCTCAGAAGACTTAATTAGTTTATTTGGCATTGGAGAAGCTACCGCAAATAGAATTTTAAAATACAAAGAATCTCTTGGGAACTTTGTAAGTATGGAACAAATGAATGATGTTTGGGGACTTTCTCCAGAAGTTTTACAAGAACTAGACACACATTTTAAAATTATAAAAAAACCAACCATTACTAAAATTAGCATAAATGAGTTAAATAGTAAAGATTTGGCTAAATTTCCGTACTTTAAATATCCTTTATCACGAGAAATCATTATTTTTCGAAGTATGAATAATGGAATTCATTCCGTTGAGGATTTATCAAAAATAAAAGGCTTTCCAGTTGAAAAAATCAAAATAATTGATTTATATTTGGATTATAATTAAAATAACGTAATAATGAACTTTGAATATAACGAAACACAATCTATGATTGCAAAATCTATTAAAGAATTTGCAGAAAAAGAAATCAGACCTAATATTATGCTTTGGGACGAAGCACAAATTTTTCCGATAGATTTATTTAAAAAATTAGGTGAAATGGGATTTATGGGAGTTCTTGTTCCCGAAAACCTAGGAGGTTCTGGTTTAGGATATCATGAATATATTACAATTATTGAAGAAATATCGAAAGTAGATTCTTCAATAGGACTTTCTGTAGCAGCACATAACTCTTTGTGTACTAATCATATATTAACTTTTGGAAGCGAAGAACAAAAACAAAAATGGATTCCAAAACTAGCAACAGGACAACACATTGGTGCTTGGGGACTTACAGAGCATAATACTGGTTCTGATGCTGGAGGAATGAATACCACAGCTGTAAAACAAGGAGATTCTTGGATTATAAACGGAGCCAAAAATTTTATAACACATGCGATATCAGGAGATATTGCGGTAGTTATTGTCAGAACTGGAGAAAAAGGTGATTCTAAGGGCATGACTGCTTTTGTATTAGAAAAAGGCATGGTTGGGTTTTCTTCCGGTAAAAAAGAAAATAAGTTAGGTATGCGTGCAAGTGAAACAGCAGAACTTATTTTTGATAACTGTCTAGTTCCTGATGCAAATAGATTAGGAGAAGTAGGGCAGGGCTTTATCCAAGCAATGAAAATTCTAGATGGTGGACGAATTTCTATTGGGGCATTATCTTTAGGAATTGCAAAAGGAGCTTATGAGGCAGCATTGAAGTATGCAAAAGAGAGACATCAATTTGGTAAGGCGATTGCAAGTTTTCAAGCAATTTCTTTTAAATTAGCCGATATGGCAACAGAAATTGAAGCTTCGGAATTACTTTTGCATAAAGCAGCATTTTTAAAAGAAAATCACAAGCCTGTTACTAAGGCGGGAGCAATGGCAAAAATGTATGCCTCAGAAGTGTGTGTTAAAGTAGCAAGTGAGGCTATTCAAATTCACGGTGGTTATGGTTATACTAAAGATTTTCCTGTTGAAAAGTTTTATCGTGATGCAAAACTATGTACCATAGGGGAAGGAACTACAGAAATCCAAAAATTAGTAATTTCAAGAGATTTATTAAAGGAATAACAAAAAAAGTTATTTATACCAGCTAGAATATAGAACGTAATTGTTAGAAATGCGTTCTATTTCTCCTGCAAAATCACTTTCGTTAATATTTTTAACTTTTCTTGCTGGTATTCCTGCATAAATACTACCAGATTCTACTACTGTATTTTGAGTTACTACTGCTCCCGCTGCAATTATTGAATTACTTTCTATCAGACAATTATCCATAATAATGGCCCCCATTCCTACAAGAACATTATCTTGAATGGTACAGCCATGTATAATTGCATTGTGACCAATAGATACGTTATTCCCAATAATAGTTGGGTGTTTTAGATAGGTACAATGTATAATTGCTCCATCTTGAATGTTCACTTTTGTGCCTATTTTAATAAAATTAACATCACCTCTTATAACTGCATTAAACCATATACTGCAATATGCACCAATTGTAACATCGCCAACAATTGTTGCATTCTCTGCTATATAGCAATCGTTTGAGAATAGAGGTTTTTTGCCATTGATTTCTTTAATAAGCATGTTTTATATAAAAAATAGTAAGTTTAAAGGTTAATTTACGGCTGGACAATTACAGTCATATCTTTCTTTCTGGCAGCCAAAATCAAATCCTAGTGTTATTTGATGAAATCCACCGGTATCAAATTTAATATCTCCAGTTACGTGTGAATAGGTGTAAGCAAACATAAATTTTTTATAATTCACGCCAACAAGAGGGGTAATATACTGCAAATATTGATTTTTAAGTTCTGTTCCATTTTGATATTGTGTCCCGTCTAAACTTCTTCTATAAGATAAACCAGCCCAAATTTTTCCAAAATCTACATTCTTGTAAGTTTTTAAATTCAAATCAAAAGATTTTTCACCAGTTCTCTCCGTAATTTGAAACAAAATAGATGGTTCCCATAATAATTTTGTTGAATCTCCAAAGGTGTAACCAAGACTAAATAAATATTTTCTTAAATTATCAGATTCATAATCGGTATAAATCCCTCTACTTCTAAACAGTGCATTTTTAACAGTTGCATGTGCATAAAAATCTAAAAAATTATAGGAAGCTCCAAAATCTACGTTTATATACGAAGCTTTTTGTAAAACACCTGCAATAATAGGATCAAAATCATTTAAATCAAAACTTGTTTCGTCTAGTTGGTTTTGTACAAGACCAGCACTCATACCAAACGACAATTGATTTAAATCTGTAGTACTCCTAGAAAACATAATGTGGTGTGCATACGTTACTTTTGCTCCTTTTTGTGAATGATACCCATTTTTGTCGCTAAAAAGAATTACCCCAATCCCAGATTTTCCACTTTCTCCTATAGATCCATTATAGCTTAATGTTTGAAGTTTAGGTGC
Organism: Flavobacterium psychrophilum; assembly: GCA_022730285.1. Classification (GTDB taxonomy): domain Bacteria; phylum Bacteroidota; class Bacteroidia; order Flavobacteriales; family Flavobacteriaceae; genus Flavobacterium; species Flavobacterium psychrophilum_C. Next base: position 51,204 of record DZCQ01000012.1, on the reverse strand, counting down.
ATCAGCATTATTAAACCACTGTTGTCTTGCTGTAAGCCTAACTTTGTCGCAATTAGCGGCTCCAGCCATAGATGGGTGAATTAAATAATAATTATCTGTTAAATAATCAGAATATACAGCTATTCCTTCTTGTGAGTAGCTAGATTGCATTATTACTAATCCGAGTAAAATTATAATTTTTTGTATGCTCATTATAAATGTTATTAAAATCTAAAAAAGAGGTTGGTTTATGTTGTATTTAATTTTTTTTCAATATTAATATACAATAGATTAATATAAATTATTCTAATAAAAATAATACAATTGTCAAAGATATGTTTTTTTTAAGTAAAATTAATGTTATTTATTATATATAAATTTTAGTTTGTCGCAAAAATAATAATTTTTTCAAATATACTAATTAAATATGATTTCTGTTTCTTAATTTTGTAGAAAACTATCAAAAATGAAATTAATTACCATTAAAGAGACACAAAACCCTTCCATAATTAAATTTGAGTTCTCTTACTTTATAACTCCGAATCAAAGCTTTGAATTCAAAAACATTGACGAGGCACAAAATGCACCACTTGTAAAGCAATTGTTCTATTTGCCTTTTGTAAAAACGGTATATGTTTCTGGGAATTTTATTGCCATAGAAAAGTATAATATTGTTAATTGGGAAGATGTACAAGTTGAGGTTGCCAGCCAAATGGAAGAATTTGTTTCTAATGGTGGAGAAGTAATAGCTGTTGCCGAAACAAACACAAAAAAAACAATATCGGTTTATGCCGAAAGCACTCCAAATCCATCAGTATTAAAATTTGTAACTAATATTCTTGTAACCAAAATGGCAGTTGAATGCAAAAATATCGAAGAAACAAATGTTTCACCAATTGCAAGAGAATTATTTAATTTTCCATTTGTGAAAGAAGTATTTATAGATGAAAATTATATTTCTATTTCTAAATACGAAATAGTAGAATGGCAAGATATAACTACCAATTTGCGAACTTTTATTAAAGAATTTATTGAAAATGGAGGTATTGTAGTAGATGAAACAAAGATACATAACACTACATTTATACAAAAACAACAAATAACAAATTTTGATTCGTTAGATACAACTTCCCAGAAAATAATTAATATTATTGAAGAGTATATAAAGCCAGCAGTTGCTGCCGATGGTGGCAATATCTTGTTCGATTCTTTTTCTGCCGAAGATAAAGTTGTTAAAGTAATACTGCAAGGAGCTTGTAACGGCTGTCCTTCTTCCAGATTTACACTAAAAAATGGAATAGAAAGCATGCTAAAAGAAATGTTGCACGACCAAGACATAAAAGTGGAAGCGATAAACGGATAATTTATTTATAAAATTACAGTACTCAGAAATTCTTTATCAAAATTTTATAAAAATATTATTATTTTAAAAAAAATAGATACTTTTGCCACACAAACAAAAAAAATGGCAAAGAATTTAGTTATCGTAGAATCACCTGCAAAAGCAAAAACAATCGAAAAATTTCTTGGTGCAGAATATCAAGTAGAATCAAGCTATGGTCACATTGCAGATTTACCCTCAAAAGAAATAGGAGTAGATGTTCTAAACGGGTTTATACCAAAATACGAAGTTTCTGCAGATAAAAAAGCGTTAGTATCTAAACTAAAAGCTCTAGCTAAAAAATCAGATATGGTTTGGCTTGCTTCCGATGAGGATCGAGAAGGAGAAGCCATTTCTTGGCATTTGGCAGAGGAATTGAATTTGGATAAAAAGAAAACAAAAAGAATTGTTTTTCACGAAATTACCAAAACGGCAATTTTAAAAGCAATAGATAATCCAAGAGAAATAAACTATAACTTAGTAAATGCACAACAAGCAAGAAGAGTATTAGACAGGTTAGTCGGTTATGAATTGTCTCCAGTTTTGTGGCGAAAAATTAAAGGTGGGCTTTCTGCTGGAAGAGTTCAATCGGTGGCGGTGCGTTTAATTGTAGAAAGAGAACGAGAAGTTTTAGATTTTAAACCAGTTGCTTCTTATTCTATTACTGCAGAATTTGTTAATGAAGCTGGAAAAAATTTTAAAGCTAAATTGCCAAAAAACTTTAATACTAAAAAAGAAGCGGAGGATTTTTTAAATAAAAATATTGGTTCTATATATAAAGTAAACGATTTAGAAACCAAACCAACCAAAAGAACGCCAGCACCTCCATTTACAACATCAACTTTGCAGCAAGAAGCGTCTCGAAAATTGTACAATTCGGTGTTGCAAACTATGACTTTAGCACAAAGATTGTACGAAGCAGGACTCATAACATATATGCGAACAGATAGTGTAAATTTATCTAACGATGCTATAAATGCTGCACAAGCAGAAATTATCAAATCTTACGGTGCAGAATATTCTAAACCAAGAACTTTTGCAAATAAAAGCAAAGGAGCACAAGAGGCACACGAAGCAATTCGCCCTACAGATATGTCTCTACACAGCGTAAATATTGATAGAGACCAAGCTAGATTATACGATTTAATTTGGAAAAGAACTTTGGCAAGTCAAATGTCAGATGCGGAATTGGAACGAACAAATATTAAAATTGAAGCCAATAATCATAAAGAAATTTTTGTTGCAAGTGGCGAAGTAATTAAGTTTGAAGGCTTTTTGAAGGTATATCTTGAAGGAAATGACGACGAAGAGGAGGAACAAGAGGGAATGTTGCCAGCTATGAAGGTAAACGAGAAATTACAGAATAATTATATCACCGCAACCGAAAGATTTACTCGTCCGCCAAGTAAATATACAGAAGCTTCATTGGTAAAAAAATTAGAGGAATTAGGTATTGGAAGACCATCAACCTATGCACCTACTATCTCCACAATAATCAATAGAAGTTATGTAGAAAAAGGAACATTTGAGGGTAAAGAAAGAAAATACAATCAAATTGTACTTAAAAAAGGAATTATAAAGTCAGAAATATTATCAGAAAATACAGGTTCCGACAAAGGAAAGTTAGTTCCGACAGATATAGGTACTATTGTAACAGATTTTTTGGTGAAAAACTTTGATAATATTTTAGATTATAATTTTACTGCTAAAGTAGAACAAGATTTTGACGAAATTGCCGAAGGAAATATCCAATGGGCAAAAATGATGCAAGAATTTTACAATCAATTTCATCCAACAGTTAAAAATGTAGAGGAAAATGCCGAAAGAGAATCTGGCGAACGCATTCTTGGAGAAGATCCAATAACTGGAAAACCCGTGTCTGTGCGTTTAGGAAAATTTGGGCCAATGGCACAAATAGGCTCTGCAACTGATGAGGATAAAAAATTTGCAAGTTTATTAAAAGAACAAAATATAGGTAATATTACTTTGGAAGAGGTTTTAAAATTGTTTTTATTGCCAAAAAATCTTGGTATTTACAAAGGAGAAGAGGTAGAAGTTTCTAATGGGCGCTTTGGACCATTCATTCGTTTTGGAACTATTTTCGTATCTTTGCCAAAAGGAGAAGAACCATTAAGCGTAGATATAAACAGAGCACAAGAATTAATAGACGAGAAACTACTTGCAGACGCTCCTATTGCTACCTATAAAGGGGAAGCTGTTCAAAAAGGAACAGGACGTTTTGGTCCATTTCTAAAATGGAACGGAATGTTTATAAATGTAAGTACAAAATACAATTTTAATAATTTGTCCTCTCAAGATATTGAAACAATTATTGAAGATAAATTACAGAAAAACATCGACAAAGTTTTACATAATTGGACGGAGGAAGGAATTTTAGTAGAAAAAGCCCGTTGGGGAAGATCAGTTATTACAAAAGGGAAAATTAAAATCGAATTATCTAAAGATATAGACGCTTCCATTTTAACCTTAGAGCAAGTGCAAGAAATGATTGCTAAAAAAGTACCAGCTAAAAAGCCTGCAGCAAAAAAAACAATTTCAAAAGCAAAGACAACGAAGAAGGCAACTACTAAAAAATAATAATAATGACTTTTGATTTTTTACAACCTTTGGATTCAAAATTTATGGAATTTATTCATAAATTGCCAGTGCATTCCTTAGGAAAAATAGTTGTTTTTAATACCGATGCCACTTTTCCAAATCTCGAGAAAGCCACAATTGCAATAATAGGTGTGTCAGAAAATAGAGGTGGAAATTCCGATTGTAAAACTGCTAATTTAGAATCCTTTAGAAAAGAATTTTATACTCTGTATGCCGGAAACTGGAACACCAATATAGTTGATTTAGGAACAATTAAAGCAGGAAATACTATAGAAGATACCTATTTTTTGTTAAAAAATATTGCAAGTTATTTAATAAAAAACAGAATAATTCCAGTAATAATAGGAGGTTCACAAGACTTAACCTATCCGTTATATCGTGCCTACGACTCGCTAGAGCAAATGGTTAATTTAGTAGTAATAGATTCTAAATTTGACTTTGGAGGCGAAGAAAAATTAGAATACGAAAATTATTTAACAAAAATAATAGTAAACGAACCGAATAATCTTTTTAATTACACCAATCTAGGATATCAGCTATATTTTAATGCACAAGAAGAAATAGATTTACTCAATAAAATGTATTTTGATACCTATAGATTAGGGCAAATAAGTAGTGAGCCAACCCTTGCTGAACCTGTACTGAGAGATGCAGATTTAGTAAGTATTGACTTGAAAGCAATAAAATCTTCTGATTCTGCTAATTTTACAAATTTTTCTCCAAACGGATTTACAGGAAAAGAAATATGTACATTGGCAAGATACTCAGGAATAAGTGATAAGGTCAGTAGTTTTGGTGTTTTTAATCAAGACAATTCGGAGAACGAATCGGTACTTATTGCGCAAATAGTATGGCACTTTGCAGAAGGAGTTAATTATAGGTCTAATGAATATCCATTTACATCAAAAGAAAAATACCTAAAATATATTGTACCCTTAGAACAGGAATTAATATTTTACAAAAGCAACCTTACAGAAAGATGGTGGATAGAAGTTCCATTTTTTTCTTACAAAAACAATAAAATAACGAAAAACATCTTATTCCCATGTTCTCATTCCGATTATCAAGCTGCTTGCAAAGGAGAAATTCCAGAAAGATGGTGGAAAATGCAACGAAAAAATAGTGTTTAATTAGGTAATAAGAAACATAAAGATAAGACTTAATATTTTTTTTTATTTTTTTTACAAAAAAAATTGGTTTTCTAATAAAAAATAAATAGGTTTACACCCTAGAAAAATATGAATACATACTTAACCCAAATTTATATGAAGAAGTTCATCTTATTAGCAGTCTTGGTATCATTTTTATACAGCTGCGGATCAAAGGACAGTGGTCAATTAGTAGGAGTAAAAGGTAAGGCTTGGAATCCAGAAAAGCCATACGGAATGACATTAATTCCTGGTGGTGCTTTTATAATGGGTAAATCAGATGATGATTTAGCTAGCGTTCAAGATGCTCCAACCAAAACAGTAACTGTACGTTCATTTTATATGGATGAAACCGAAATTACTAATAGTGAATATCGTCAGTTTGTATATTGGGTACGTGATTCTATAGTAAGAATGCGTTTGGCGATAACGGCAGATGAGTTAGGAGAGAAAAACGAAAAAGGAGAGCGTTCTAAAAAAGGTGGTAGTATTGCTGATTATGCTTTTGTTGATGCAGATACTACGAACATGAGTGTGTACGATAAGTATATGTATGATAATTATTATAGCTTAGGTACAGAAGGAGATGCATATGCGGGTAGAAAATTAAATGATAAAATTCCTTTGATTTGGAAAACGAATCAATATCCTGATGAAAAATATACAGAAGTGATGGATTCAATGTATCTTCCTGCAGAAGAAGCTTTTAATGGCCTTAGAACCTTAGATATGGATAAATTAAAATTTCGTTATACTTGGATGGATATTCAAGCTGCTGCCAAAGCAAAAGCGGGTAAAAGAAAAGAATTTATCAGAACAAATGAAGTTAAAGTATATCCAGACACAACGGTTTGGATTAAAGATTTTGCGTATTCTTACAACGAACCAATGCACAACGATTACTTTTGGCATCAAGCCTATGCAGAATATCCTGTTGTAGGGGTTAATTGGCATCAAGCTAAAGCATTTTGTGCTTGGAGAACGCTATATCATAATGCGGATAGAAAAAAACATCATAAAAATTTTGTAAATACTTACAGGCTTCCTACGGAAGCGGAGTGGGAGTATGCAGCTAGAGGTGGTATTCAATCTGGAATGTATCCATGGGGAGGTCCTTATGCTCGAAATGATAGGGGTTGTTATCTTGCTAATTTTAAGCCTGTAAGAGGTGATTATGCGGCAGACGAGGCTTTATATACAGTAGAAGCAATGTCTTACGAACCAAATGACTATGGTTTATATAATATGTCAGGGAATGTTGCGGAATGGACAGATACTTCCTATGATTCTGAAGCTTATGATTTTGTTTCTACTATGAACCCTAATATTAATGATACAAGTAATCAAAGAAAAGTGATTAGAGGTGGTTCTTGGAAAGATGTGGCGTACTTTCTACAAGTTGGAACACGTGATTTTGAATACGCAGACTCTGCAAGAAGTTATATAGGTTTCCGTACTGTACAAGATTATATGGGAACTGATGCAACTGCTGCTGCAGGAAAATAAGTAACAAACCAAACTTTATTATATTTTTAACTTAACTAAATTTTTTTATTATGGCAATTTTAAGCAAAAAAGCAATGAATTTCGCTTACGGAATGGGAGCAGCAGTTGTAATTGTTGGTGCATTATTTAAAATCACTCACTTTGAATTAGGTCCTTTAACAGGGACGTTAATGCTGTCTATTGGATTATTAACAGAGGCTTTTATCTTTGCACTTTCAGCATTTGAACCTGTGGATCATGAATTGGATTGGTCACTTGTTTATCCTGAATTAGCTGGTGGTGATGCTAAAAAGAAAGTTGCAAAAGAAGAGCCAAAAGATGCTCAAGGGCTTTTGTCTCAAAAACTAGATGCTATGTTAAAAGAAGCTAAAATTGATGGAGAATTAATGTCAAGCTTAGGTAACAGTATCAAAAATTTTGAAGGTGCTGCTAAAAGTATCTCTCCTACTGTTGATGCAATGGCTGGTCAGAAAAAATACGCAGAAGAAATGTCTATGGCTGCTTCGCAAATGGAATCTTTAAACAGTTTATACAAAATACAATTAGAAAGTGCTTCTCGTAATGCTCAAGCTAATGCAGAAATCGCAGATAATGCTTCTAAATTAAAAGAGCAAATGCAATCTATGACTTCTAATATTGCTTCTTTGAACAATGTTTATGGAGGTATGCTTTCTGCTATGAGTAACAAAGGATAATTAGTTTTTAACTAAAATATTTATTTATAACAAAAAACTAATTAGAAAATATGGCAGGAGGAAAATTAACCCCTAGACAAAAGATGATTAACCTAATGTACTTGGTTTTCATCGCAATGCTAGCAATGAACATGTCCAAAGAAGTATTATCCGCTTTTGGATTAATGAATGAAAAATTTGAACTAGCAAATAATAGCTCTGTAGAAAATAATGCTAGTATGTTGGCTAGCTTAGATGCGAAAGCTTCTGAAAGCCCTAACTTCGCAGATGCTGCAAAAACTGCACACAATGTGCAAACAATTTCTAAAAAATTCTACGATTTTATTGCAGGTTTGAAAAAAGAAGCTTTAGAAGGCGTTGAAATAGATTCGAAAACTGGAAAATTACCTTATGAAGCTATGGATAAAGCGGATAATATTGACAACAGTTGGTTTATTGGTGATGGTTATACTGCTAGAGGAACTTCGGTTATTACTGCAATGAATAACTACACTGCTGAAATGAAGGTTGCGCTTAAAGATCCTAAATATGCTTCTATTTTAGCGGAAGTTACAAAGTCTTTTAGTACCGCAGATGTTACTACTAAAGATGGTCTTAAGGATAAATTTTTGAATTATAATTTTAAAGGATTTCCTTCTGTTGCATCTTTGGCTAAATTTAGTGCATGGCAAAGTGATGTTCAAAAGGTAGAAACAGAAGTAATTAGCACTTCACTCGGAAAAGCAGCTGTTTCTGCTGCTTCTATGAAGAATTATACAGCTATCGTAGTTCCAGAAAAATCTGCTTTTTTTCAAGGAGAAGCAGTTAAAGGGAAAGTATATTTAGGACGTTTTGACAAAAATACTGTACCAACATCTGTTACTGTTAATGGTGGTTCTGCTAAGGTGGTAAATGGACAAGCGGAATTTTCAATTGGTGCTGGTTCTGTAGGAGAGCATGATATTACGGGTAAATTTACTTTTATGGAAGATGGTAAACCTGTGCCAATAGATATTAAAGGGAATTATGTAGTTGTACCTAAACCTAATCAAGCAATCGTTTCTGCAGAAAAAATGAACGTTGTTTATCGTGGTGTTCCTAACCCGATATCTGTTTCTGTACCAGGTGTTTCTGCTAATAATGTAAAGGCTTCTGCTCCAGGCATGTCTGCTGCTGGTAAGCCAGGACAATATGTCTTAAAGCCAGGTGCTGGTACCGAAGTAACAATTAATGTTTCTGCTACTTTACCTAATGGAGGTGGTACTTTTTCAAGTAAATCTGGTTTCAGAATTAAAGGATTACCTGCTCCAACTGGAAAAATTCGTGGTGAAGTTTCTGCAAAAGGTCAAAAAGGAAACTTGGAATCTTGTACTATATCTGCAGTGATGGAAGATTTTGATTTTCCTGTAACTGTAAATGTTACACAATTTAATATTAAAGTTCCAGGACAGCCTACCATAGTTGTTTCTGGGAATAAAATGGACAGTAGAGCTAGATCTGCTATTCAAAAAGCAAGTAGAGGTGATGTAGTGGTTATATCTGAAATTAAAGCAAGTTTTTCAGGTATCGATCAAATTGCAAAAAGAGTTTCTACTTGTACTTATGAAGTGCAATAATAGTTTAAGTGTTTCGTTATAGTTATACATAAACTTACAATTATAAAATTATGAATTGGAGAAAATTTTTATCAGTGGTTCTTTTTGTAGCAGGAAGTAGTGTTTCTTTCGCTCAATCAAATTTATTAAATGCCAAAACTCCTGATCAAATAGGAATTAAATCTGCGGCACAACAACTTAAAGATAATGACAAACCTTTAGATTATGGTTATGTTGATGATCGAGATTTGTTAATGTCCAAAAAAACTTGGGAAATTATAGATCTTGATGAAAGAATTAATTTTCCTCTATATTATCCTATTGATACTTCAGATGTAAGTAGTGACAGACGCTCTTTGTATGATGTTTTAGTTAAAGGTATTAAATCTGGTAAAATTACACAGGTTTATAACGATAGTTATTTTAGAGAGAAAAAAACTCTAAAAGATATTAATGCTTCTTTAACTAGAGTTGATACTACTGATGCTGGTAGAGAGCAAATGAATGAAGACCCTGATGCTTTTAGATCTAGAACTGTTGAAGTTCCAGTTTATCAAACTGTAAAAGTTGGTAAAAAAACCAAAAAGAAAAAAGTTGGTGTCGAAACCAAAGTTGTTCCCGCTACAAGATTTATTTCTGAAGAGTTTATTAATAAAATTGATTTAGCTTCCATAGACGTTTCTGATTATAAGATTGTTGGTTTATGGTATTTTGACAAACGCCAATCTGATTTACGTTATAGAATTTTAGGTATTTGTCCTGTTATTCCAGATGTTTATACTATGGATAAAGCAGAGAAAGAATATATTGATTTGTTTTGGGTTTTTTATCCAGATGCTCGAGATTTGCTTCATGAATGGAAGGCATTTAATGATAAAAATTCATCTGCTCCAATTTCTTTCGATAATTTATTAAACTCTCGACGTTTTAATGGATTAACTTACAAAGAAGAGAATGTTTATAACGATAGAGAAATTTCAAAATATATGCAAGAAAACTCTCTAATGCAACTTATAGAATCACAAAGAGTGAAAGATAAAGTTCGTAATTTTGAACAAGATATGTGGAGTTATTAATTTCATTACATTCTATTTTAAAACTCCTTGGTTAAACAAGGAGTTTTTTTATTATTCTCAAAAATAATTACACCACGTACTTTTAGTATATTTTCTTTTCAGGTTCTAAAAATTTTACATTAAAATTTCATAAATTCTTATTAATTAGTTTACGCTAATTTGTGAAATTAGTGTCAAATAAGTTAAGTTTTGAAATCTTGCAGACTTTTGTCTGTCAACTAAAGCTATGAAATTCAAGTCCATTGCGGTTTAGTTTTATTTTATAATTATGTACGATTATCTTATTGTTGGTGCTGGAATTGCTGGTCTTTCTTTTGCTGAAATTGCTTTACAAAACAATAAATCTATTTTGGTTTTTGAAAATAATTCTCAAAATTCTTCTATTGTTGCTGGTGGCATGTATAATCCGGTAATTTTAAAAAGATTTTCTGGAGTTTGGCATGCTAATTCTCAAATGGAATTCTTAAATGTCTTTTATCCAAAAGTAGAAAAGCGGATTAATTGTAAAATTGACTTTAAACTATCTGTTTTTAGAAGGTTTTCTTCCATCGAAGAACAAAATAATTGGTTTGTTGCTGCTGATAAAATTAACTTATCTCCTTATCTTTCTACTTCTATTGCATACCAAAATTTTAATGGCATTAACTCTTGTTTTGGTTTTGGCGAAGTTTTTAAAACGGGTTATTTAAACACTTCCTTATATTTAGATTTGTATCGCAAATTTTTATTTGATGTAAATTGTTTGAAGTTTGAGACTTTTGATTATTCTGCAATTATTCTGCATAGCAATTTTGTTGAATACAATGGTTTTAAATGTAAAAACATAATTTTTGCTGAAGGTTTTGGAATGCATCAAAATCCGTTTTTTCAATATTTGCCTTTAGATGGTACAAAGGGGGAATTGATTACCATTCATGCACCAACTTTAGAACTCGATGTTATTTTAAATTCTAGTATTTTTATTATTCCAATTGGAAAAAAATATTTTAGAGTAGGTGCAACCTATAATTGGTCAGATAAAGATGCTTTGCCAACTTCTGATGGTTTAGATGAGTTATTGTTTAAATTACGGGATATTCTAACTTGTGATTTTACCGTTGTAGAGCATGTTGCAGGGGTTAGACCCACAGTAAGAGATAGACGACCTTTAGTAGGTACACATGCTGAATTTTCTTCTTTGCATTTATTAAATGGCTTGGGGACTCGTGGAGTTATGTTAGGTCCTTTTTTGGCAAAACAATTATTTGAGTCTATAGAAAATGGTATTCCTCTTGATACTGAAATTAATTTTAGGCGTTATAATTCTTATGTATCTGCTAAATAATTCATTTTAATTCTCTTGGCACTATTTACTTTTTATATTCAATATTTGTTGTCTTTTTATTTTAAATTTTCTAAGAAATTTCTTATTTTTGATAGATTATAATTTAATAATTATTATACAATCTATTTTATGACAAAAACAGCAACAATTGAATTTAATGGTTCAAAATTTGAACTTCCATTAGTAATTGGAAGTGAAAATGAAATTGCCATTGATATCGAAAAATTACGTGCACTCACGGGGGCAATTACCTTAGATCCTGGGTATAAAAATTCTGGTTCTTGCGAAAGTAAAATTACCTATCTTAATGGAGAAGAAGGAATTTTAAGATACAGAGGATATGCTATTGAAGATTTAGCAGAAAAAGCTTGTTTCTTAGAAGTTTCTTTTTTAATTATTTTTGGAGAATTACCTACTAAAGAGCAAATTGAACGTTTTCAAAGGAATATTCATAAATATACTTTGGTAAACGAAGAAATGAAAAACATTATTGATGGTTTTCCTAAAACTGCTCATCCAATGGGAGTTTTATCTGCCTTGACAAGTGCCTTAACTGCCTTTAATCCAAAAGTGGTAAATGTAGATAATGAGGCAGAGATGTATGAAGCCATTTGCAAAACAATGGGTAAATTTTTGGTAATTGCTACATGGACATACCGAAAAATGATGGGGTATCCACTTAATTATTATGATAATACAAAAAATTACGTGGAAAATTTTATTCGTTTGATGTTTGAAATTCCTACAGAAAAGTATGAAATTAATTCGGTGGTAGTGAGGGCATTAAATAAATTATTTATTTTGCATGCAGACCACGAACAAAACTGCTCCACTTCTACAGTTAGAATTGTTGGCTCCTCTCATGCGGGTTTATTTGCTTCTATTTCGGCAGGTGTTTCGGCTTTGTGGGGACCATTGCATGGTGGTGCAAATCAAGCAGTACTAGAAATGCTTGAACAAATACAAAAAGATGGTGGTGATATAGAAAAATATATTGCAAGAGCTAAAGACAAGGAAGATTCTTTCCGATTAATGGGCTTTGGACATCGAGTATATAAAAACTTTGATCCCCGCGCTAAAATTATTAAAGTAGCTGCCAATGAGGTTCTTAAGGAGTTAGGTATAAATGATCCTATACTTGAAATTGCAAAAAAACTGGAAGCTGCAACTCTTGAAGATGATTATTTTGTGAGCAAAAAGTTATATCCAAACGTCGATTTCTATTCGGGTATCATATATCGTGCTTTAGGTATTCCTACGGATATGTTTACAGTTATTTTCGCTATTGGACGTTTGCCTGGCTGGATGGCACAATGGAAAGAGATGCGAGAGAATAAAGAACCAATTGGCCGCCCTAGACAGATATATACTGGATATCCATTAAGAAATTTTAAAGCTCTGGAATTACGCTAATTTTATAAATTTTAAAATAAGTTTCGTTTATAACCGAAACTTATTTTAATTTTGCCCCAAACTATTTTATGCTACAGTTAAATGTAAAAAACGAATCTTCAAGATTAAGAGCTGTGGTGTTAGGGACAGCAATAAGCAATGGACCAACACCTACTGCCAGTGAAGCCTATGATCCTAAATCGTTAGAGCACATACTTGCAGGTACTTATCCAGTTGAAAAAGATATGATTGCCGAAATGGAATTTTTCAATACCGTTTTTAAAAAATATGATGTACAGGTTTTTCGCCCAGAATTGATAGAAAATTACAACCAAATATTTACTCGTGATATTGGGTTTGTGATTGATGATGTTTTTATAAAAGCGAATATTCTTCCTGATAGAGAAAGAGAATTAGACGCTATACAGTACATAATTGACCAAATAAACCCTGTAAAAGTAGTTCGTCCTCCAGAAGAAGTACATATTGAAGGTGGCGATGTAATGTTATGGAATAACTATATTTTTGTAGGAACTTACAAAGGTTCCGATTATAAAAATTATATTACTGCGCGTACCAATTGGCAAGGAGTTGAGTATATAAAGCAACTTTTCCCTAACAAAATTGTGAAAGAATTTGACCTTGTAAAATCTAAAATAGAAGCCAGAGATAACGCTTTGCACTTGGACTGTTGCTTTCAACCTATTGGTAAAAATAAAGGTATTATCTATAAAAGTGGTTTTCGGGAAGAAATGGATTATATGTATTTAGTTAATCTATTTGGTAAAGAAAATCTTTTTCATATAACTCGTGACGAAATGTATTACATGAATTCAAATGTTTTTTCAATACATGAAAATGTGGTTGTTTCTGAAAGAAACTTTATTAGGTTAAACAAATGGTTGCGAGAAAATAATTTTATTGTAGAAGAAATTCCGTACGCTGAAATTGCAAAACAAGAAGGATTATTACGGTGCTCGACTTTACCACTAATTAGAGATTAGGTTTGATACATATTGTCAAATAAATTACTATAATTCACAACATAATATCTGCAATTGTTAAAGATATTAAACTTATAAATTAAAAATATGAACCAAACTACAAATTCCATTTTAATGATACGACCTGTAGCTTTTCGGATGAATGAGCAAACAGCTATTAACAATTATTACCAAAAAGTTTTAGGCGGACTTTCCGCTGCAACCGTTAATCAAAAAGCACAAGATGAATTTGATACTTTTGTATCTAAATTGAGAATGGTAGGGGTTGATGTTATTGTTGTGGAAGATACCTTGCAGCCAGACACACCAGATAGTGTTTTTCCTAACAATTGGATTTCTTTTCATGAAAATGGAGATGTTGTTTTTTATCCAATGTTTGCCGAAAATCGTCGGTTAGAACGTAGAGAAGATATTTTGGATATTTTGGAAGAAAAAGGCTTCTTGATTAATGAAATTATGGATTATACTTCTGCCGAAGAAGACCACTTTTATTTGGAAGGAACTGGAAGCATCGTTTTAGATCGTGAAAATGCCAAAGGATATTGCTCATTATCTCCACGTGCTGATGAAGAACTTTTTATTGAATTTTGTGAAGATTTTGAATATACTCCAGTTATTTTCGAAGCATTTCATTCAGTGAATAGTAGTCGAGAATTAATTTATCATACAAATGTAATGATGTGTATTGCGGATACTTTTGCGTTAATTTGTGCAGACGCGATAGATGACAAAAAGGAGCGAAAAATGGTTTTAGATAGCCTAAAAGGAGATGAAAAAGAAATTATATTGTTATCGGAAGATCAATTAAATAGTTTTGCTGGAAATATGTTAGAGGTTTTAGGTTTTGATGAAAAGCGTTTTTTAGTAATGAGTACTACAGCTTATAACAGCCTAACCAAAAAGCAAATAGCACAATTAGAAGAGCATATTACGATATTACACTCTTCTTTAGATACTATTGAAGCTTGTGGTGGTGGTAGTGCCCGTTGCATGATGGCTGAAATATTTTTGCCAAAGCAATTGTAAAGAAAAAACAATTTTTTGGTAAAACTTTTTCTTTTTTTACTCATTAGTTTTGTTCTATTTCATGAAATTATCAAACATAAAAAAGGTACAATTATATTAGCAATTGTACCTTTTTTTGATTTTTCTTACTCTTTAATAAATTTTTGATTTTCTATTTTATTATTGTCTGAAACTACTGAAATTATATACATTCCTTTGGCTAAATTCTCCACATTTATTGCTGCAGATTGACTATTTATATTTTTACTAATTACCATTTGCCCAATAGAATTTACAATGTTTATAGATTGAATTTCGATTCCTGAAGAAATAAAGATTTCATTTTTAGTTGGATTTGGATAAATTACCATATTTTGAATATTCCAACCTTCAGTATTTAGTGCTGTTGTTGTTATACAATTGGCATTATAAACTGGTTGTACAAATGGGCTTTGATAATATTGTGATTGTCCACTTAAATCGGTAATATGCTTCACTGTATCAACATTAAAAACATTGGTTGTTAAATATTCTTCCAATAATTGAATGGCTGTGTAGGGTTGTGAGTTAGCTGGATTTATATAATCGGCTTTGCCAGTAAATCCTGTATGACTACAAAGTACATCTGCATCTTCATTTGGTCGAACACAACCAATAACTGTTATATTATCTGTTGGATTTATTGGATTTGTAGTTCCACGATAAAACATATTGATTACTTTACTATCGTCTGGATTATCTAAATTTACAGTTGCATCAATTCCTGAAAATCCATCAACCCAACCTCCACTTTGGTTAAAAGCAGTTTGTGAATAGACACTTTTTAATAATTTTTCAAGAATTAGTTTTAGATTACTTCCTGTGGTATTGGCTGTTGCCAAAGTATAAAATACAGGGTAAAAGCGATAAATATCTTCCACTGTAATATTTCCGTTAGCAATAGTATTGTCTTCAAATAGAAATCCTGAATTTGCTACTGGACTATCAAAACGAAATCCTGGTGTTATGGCAACTTGTTTATTGGCGTGTGTTGCCATAATATTTGTTAGGGAGTTATTAAAAGAACTTTCTAAAGCATTTTTTCGAGTTAACAGACCGTTTGTTGTTCCCGCAACTGCTGTAATTGGTCGATGTAATGCTTGTGATGAAGTTCCCATTGGGTCAACCAAATTTGGGTCTGCGGTTAAAAATGGTGCTCTTTCGGTATTTACTAAAGTTTGCATTGCAGTATTAGGAACAATATCGTTTTTTATTGACATTAATATCCAATATTTGTTAATTATATTTCCAGAAGCATCAAAAGTAACATCCATTTTACCAAGAAAACCATCGTTTCCAGCTTCTACAACCCAAGGAGTTGTGCTGTTAAATTGTAATGGTTTGTATGTTTCTTCATGCGTATGAGCCGAAAAGAAAACATCTACTAAACCAGTTGTAATTATTTGTGATAATCTGTAATCTTTTTGAATTCCGAGTTCGCTCATTACACAAACCATTTTACAGCCATTAGTTCTCAGTTCTGTTGCTTTAGTTTCAATTAACGTTTTATAATTGGTTTCGCCTTGAGTAAATATAAATCCTAATGCTAATGTTTGATACATTTGAGCTACAATGTCTGATGTAATACCAATAAACCCAATTTTAATTCCACCACGAGTAATTTCCATTGTTGGCGGCAAAACTTGTGCACCTGTAACTGATGGATCTGATGGACCAAGTTTTTGATACGTTAAATTAGCTGCTAAATAAGGAAAATTTGGCGATTTTATAGCATAAGAAGGCAACGTTGAATTTAAAATTGTAGGAAATGGACCTGTTGGGGTATATCGTTTTCTAAAAACACCCGGGCCATAGGCAAAATCCCAATTTCCAGGAACGCCGACATCAATACCTAAAGCATTTACTGGATCAACAATTGCATTTCCTGATGTGTAAGCTGCTTCAACACCACCATGATAAGTATCGCCAATATTCATCAAAATATTTAATGGGTTAGCGGTTTTCTCTTGGTCAATTTTAGTTTTTAGTCTTGCTAATCCGCCACGTTCTCCAAGCACAAAAGTTGCTGTTGGGTCGGTTGCACAAGTATCACCAACTCGTATCATATCTTTGTGAGATACCAAATGTGCGTGCAAATCGTTGTAATGTAAAAGTGTAATTGTGGTTTGTGCGTTTAATGTTAAAGAAGATAACAGAAAAAAAAGAAATAGATATTTTGTTTTCATAACGATTTTTTTTGAGGTTAATATTTTTTGACAAAAGTCAATTTTTAGAATTAAACCACAAGAATAAATTTCGTTTGTTTTGTATTTTTAAATTTAAACGGACAAAATAATTATTTTTTGTGTTCTTTTTTATACTGCATTGGTGTTTTTCCTGTTACTTCTTTAAAACTTTGATAGAAAGTAGATTTACTTTTAAAACCACACAACTCGCCAATTCCATCTAACGTTAAGTGTGAATTTTCATCGCTTTTTAGCATTTTACAAACTTCATTTACACGAAATTCATTTATAAATGCGTAAAAATTTTGATTGTTGTGATTGTTCAAAACATCCGAAACAACAGTAGATTTACATTTGCAAATTTGAGTGAGTTTTTGTAAATTAAAGTTTTTGTCTAAAAATAATTTTTCGTTTTTGACAATATTTGAAAGATTGCTATAAATAGATTTAGCTTCTTCTTTTTCTATTAAAAACAGTTCAGGTTTGTTAATTTTAATTTCTTCTAAAATTCTTAAGTCAGACTCTCCAAAAATTTGAGTTTGTTTTAATGTAAAATAGGTTAAAATATAAATGGAAATTATTAAAATAATAGAAACCATTTTTGTTATAATTTCATTAAAGTCAAAAAGAACTCTACCTATTCCAACTATCCATAACAATGAAAATGCAATTAATGAGGAAATTGCCCATTTGTTTATGGCATTATCTGCAAAAACTAATTTAATATTTTTTTTATATTTAAAAATGATATGAAAAGAGGCTAAAATCATTGTTAATCCGTATAAAGATTTTAACCAAAATAGCAAATAAAAATTTTCAGGGATTGTATTTTTTGCAAGTTCATATTGTTGTATTTTCAACGATGAACTGCTTGTTAGAAAAGGAAAAAGAATAATTATTCCGATAAAAAATGGAATTAAAAGAAAAAAATATTTTTTTGAATAATAGATATTTCCATACAACAATGCATAAATGTAAAGAAAGATAGTTGGTGGATAAAGAAAAGGTAATAGTTCCCAAATTCTTATTAAATGAGGAAATTGCTTATAGTTTTCAGACAAAAAATAATTTAATCCCATTGTTGTTGCAACAAGCAAAAGCAATATGCCTAGCCACCGTTGTGCAATAATATTCTTGTTAAATTTGTTGAATATAAAATAAAGTGCTAATAATAGCGCTTGAATAACTCCTCCAAGTAAAAAATCTTTCATATTTTAGTTTTTCATTTTCTTGTTTTACTTTATTTGTTATACTTGAAAGCTAATTTTTAGAAGCCACCTAATAATTAGCAAGTAATAGTACTAACATATTTCTATGATTCATCTGTCTTAGCTAAATGTTTTTATAAAAAATAATTTTTTTATTTATTTTGAATTTTTTCTATTCTAGCACATTCAAATGTATAGATTATCTCAGTAAACTTAAAAATTTATGACGTTATTATTATTAAAAATCTATCTTTTTGTATAAAAGTAAAAACCCATTCAAGAAATAGAATGGGTTTTTAAAATATATTAGTTTGGGTTTTTCATTACAAAAGTGTCCATAAATGCGGTGGTGTAGTCTCCTGCTATATACTTTTCATCGTCCATAAGTTGTCTGTGAAAAGGAATGGTAGTTTTAATGCCCTCAATTACAAATTCATCTAAAGCACGTTTCATTTTATTAATAGCTTCTTGCCTAGTTTGAGCAGTTGTAATTAATTTTGCAATCATAGAATCATAGTTTGGTGGAATGGTATATCCTGCATAAACATGTGTGTCTAGCCTAACTCCATGTCCACCTGGAGCATGTAATACAGTAATTTTTCCAGGAGAAGGTCTAAAGTCGTTGTAAGGGTCTTCTGCATTGATACGACATTCTATAGCATGTAATTGTGGTAAGTAATTACGTCCAGAAATTGGGACACCAGCAGCAACTAATATTTGTTCTCTAATTAAGTCATAATCAATAACTTGTTCTGTTATTGGGTGTTCCACTTGTATTCTAGTATTCATTTCCATGAAATAAAAATTTCGATGTTTATCTACTAAAAATTCTACAGTTCCAGCACCTTCGTATTTAATATATTCAGCTGCTTTCACTGCAGCAGTTCCCATTTTTTCACGTAATTCATTCGTCATAAATGGAGATGGAGTTTCTTCTGTTAATTTTTGATGACGACGTTGTACCGAACAATCTCTTTCGGACAAGTGACATGCTTTTCCAAACGAATCTCCAATTATTTGAATTTCGATATGTCTAGGTTCTTCTATAAGTTTTTCTAAATACATGCCATCATTACCAAATGCTGCCGCAGATTCCTGACGTGCACTCTCCCAGGCTTTTAACAAATCTTCTTGTTTCCATACAGCTCTCATTCCTTTACCACCACCACCAGCAGTTGCTTTTAGCATAACAGGGTATCCAAATTCAGAGGCCAATTTCTCTGCTTGTTCATAAGATTCTAATATTCCAATAGATCCAGGAACACAAGGAACACCTGCTTCTATCATGGTGGACTTTGCAGAAGCTTTATCTCCCATTCTATCTATCATTTCAGGCGATGCTCCTATAAATTTGATACCATGTTCTTGACAAATTTTAGAAAATTTGGAGTTTTCTGATAAAAATCCATAACCAGGATGTATTGCATCTGCATTTGTTATTTCTGCTGCGGCAATAATATTTGCCATTTTTAAATAGGATAAATTACTTGGTGGAGGCCCAATGCAAACGGCTTCATCTGCAAATTTAACATGTAAGCTTTCTGCATCTGCTGTAGAATAGACTGCGACGGTTTTTATACCCATTTCTCGACAAGTTCTTATAATACGAAGCGCGATTTCGCCTCTATTTGCAATTAATATTTTTTTAAACATCTTTTTTTAATTAGATTATTAGACAAATTAGATATTTGAATAGAAAGTTAATAGAAAAATATTTCTAACTAAAATTACTATTTTAAAAATCTAAATTTAAGATGGATCAACTAAAAATAATGGCTGATCAAACTCTACTGGAGAAGCATCATCTACCAAAATTTTAACTATTTTTCCAGAAATTTCAGATTCAATTTCATTAAATAGTTTCATTGCTTCAATTACACAAATCACATCACCTTTGTTTACAGTACTTCCTACCTCAACAAACAAAGGTTTGTCTGGAGCTGGTTTTCTGTAAAAGGTTCCAATAATAGGAGATTTTATAGTTATATATTTTGAATCTTCTGGAATTGGAGCTACTGGATTTGATGCTATTACAGGTTGTGCTACTACTTGTGGTATTACATTTTGAGCTGGCATTTGATGCACATAAGTAGTTTCGGTAGTACCTTCGACTGTTGTTTTGATAGTGATTTTCACATCTCCTGTTTCTAATTTTACTTCAGCAACACCAGAGTTTGCTACAAATTTGATTAGGTTTTGAATTTCTTTTAAATCCATAATTAATTGTTTTAGATAGGGTTTATATATTGCAAAAGGTTGAAAACAGTTAGTTATCAACCTTTTATGTTTTAATTTTTAATTTTCTTTAGTATATGCCCATTTTAAATAAATGGATCCCCAAGTGAAACCTCCTCCAAATGATGCAAAAATAAGATTATCGCCTTTTTTTAGTTGCTTTTCAAAATCGTTGAGTAAAAGAGGTAGTGTGGCAGAGGTAGTATTCCCGTATTTTTCTATATTCATTAATACTTTAGATTCCTCTAATTCCATTCGTTGTGCTGTCGCATCTATAATACGTTTATTTGCTTGATGCGCTACTAACCAATTGATATCGTTATGTGTTAGGTTGTTGCGTTGCATAATTTTTTCGCTTACATCTGCCATACCAGAAACGGCATATTTAAAAACAGTTTTTCCGTCCTGAAATACTGTGTGTAATCCGTTTTCAACAGTAGTTGCGGATGCTGGCAATATAGAACCTCCTGCATCTATTTTTAGGTATTCTCTACCTAAACCGTCTGAGCGTAAATATTCATCTTGTAGTCCTAAGCCTTCTGTATTTGGTTCAAATAAGGCGGCACCACCACCATCTCCAAAAATGATACAAGTTGCTCTATCAGTATAGTCTATAATAGAAGACATTTTATCGGCCCCTATTAAAAGGATTTTTTTGTATCTGCCAGATTCTATATATGCTGCTGCTGTGGACATTCCATATAGGAAGCTTGAGCATGCTGCCTGCAAGTCATAAGCAAAGGCATTGATAGCTCCAATTTGACTAGCAACATATACTCCTGTGGATGCAACTGGCATGTCTGGCGTTGCTGTTGCTAGTATAATCATATCTATAGTAGTTGGGTCTAAGCCAGTTTTTTCTATTAGATTTTGAGCAGCTTTTATTGCAAGATAAGAAGTTCCTTTTCCTTTTTCTTTTAGAATTCTTCGCTCTTTGATGCCTGTTCTAGTGGTAATCCATTCGTCATTTGTGTCTATCATTGTTTCTAGAACTTGATTTGATAGCACGAAATCTGGGACATAAGCACCAACGGCTGTAATTGCAGCAGTAATTGTATTCATAAAAATTTAAATAATATTTTTTAAAATATAATTTTAAAAAAGTTAATTAAAGATACAAAAAAAGTTTTTTTTAAAAAGTTTTTTTGTATTTATTTTTCAATTATATTCAACAAAAAAACTCTCACTTAGTGAGAGTTGTATTTTTATATACAAAAATAAGTATTAAGCAACTGCAATTTGCTTATCTATAACAACCTGACCTCTGTAATACATTTTTCCTTCGTGCCAATAAGCTCTGTGGTATAAATGTGCCTCTCCTGTTATAGGGCAAGTTGCTATTTGTGCAACAGTTGCTTTGTAGTGCGTTCTTCTTTTGTCTCTTCTAGTTTTGGAAATTTTTCTCTTAGGATGTGCCATTTTGCAATATTATTTATCCGTTAATAGTTTTTTTAATTTATCCCACCGTGGGTCTGTATTCTGTTGTATTTCTTCTTTTTTCTTAGTTGTTTTGTTTGATGAAAAGTCTAATTTAGATAATTTATTTACTCTTTTTAATGGTACTGAAAGTATAATCATTTCATATATATATTGTGAAACGTCTATTTCGTGCTCTCCAATAGGTAATATGAGTAGTTCTTCACTATCATTATTAAAGATTTCTCCAAATCTAACAATTAGTTTTAATTCGCCTTTAATAGGTAAATCAAATGATTCGTTAGTTAAATCACAGGGGACATTTACGGTTCCTTTATGCTTAAAATTTAGTTCAAGCATGGTGTTTTTTTTATCTAATACTACTGTTGTTTTAACAGAAGCATTGTTAAAATCTTCATAATCAAAACTATCAAAGAACTTTTTGTCAATTATATATTCAAATTGATGTTTCCCTAGTTTTAAACCTATAAATTGAATTAAAAATTCTTTTGTAACTTTCATCTCAATAATTATTGTTATATAATATAAGGGAGTGCAAAGATATACATTTTTTGTAAAAATAAAAGAATTGAAGTGTTTTTTTTTATTTGTTCTTGTTATTTTGTTTTTAAAGGATTTTTTGTTAGGTTAAGGTATTCATTTCTAGCTTTATATATGTCTATTCCTGCATAAATTGCTTGTAAAAAAGAAGTGTGGTTTGCAATTCCTTTTCCAGCAATTTCATAAGCTGTGCCATGGTCTGGAGAAGTTCTCACGTTTTTTAATCCTGCGGTATAGTTTACCCCTGTGCCAAAGGATAGCGTTTTAAATGGGATTAGTCCTTGGTCATGATAAGTTGCAATAATCGCATCGTAGTTTAAAAATTGGTTACTTCCGAAAAAGCTATCGGCTGCAAAAGGTCCAAAAACAAGAGTTCCTTCGTTGTATATTTTCTGAATGGTTGGTTTTATAACAGTATCGTCTTCTTGCCCAATTACGCCATTGTCACCACAATGTGGGTTTAGTCCTAACACTGCTATTTTAGGTTTTATAATTCTAAAATCTTGTATAAGTGTATGTTTTATTGTTTGTATTTTTTGTCTAATTAAAGTTTCTGTTAAAACTTTACTTACTTGATTAACGGGTATGTGATCGGTTAATAACCCAACTCTTAAATTATCTTGAATCATTAACATAAGGGCATTTCCTTCTAGTTCTTGGTCTAGATAATCTGTATGTCCAGGGAATTTAAAATCACTGGATTGAATATTTGCTTTATTTATAGGAGCTGTAACTAATATATTTACTATGCCGTCTTTAAGAGCTTTGGTTGCAGCTACAAACGATTTTATGGCATATTTTCCTACTGAAGGGTCTAGTTTTCCATAGTTGATGCTTACGCTTTCTTTCCAAACATTTAATACGTTTATCTTGCCAATTACAATTTGGTCTAATGTGTCTATTCCGTGAATAGGAGTTTCGATTTGAAGTTCTTTTTTAATAAATGATAGTATTTTTACATTTGCAAAAATAACTGGCGTGCACATTTCGAGCATGCGAGGATCTTCAAATGTTTTTAAAATAATTTCACTACCTATTCCATTTAAATCGCCTATAGAAATTCCTACAATAATATTTTCTGTTTCCTTTGTCATTTGTTTTGTATTTATTCCTAATTTTGAATGCAAATTTACTAAAATAAAATTAAGTTTATGTTTACTGGAATAATAGAATCTGTTGCAAGTATAAAATTGTTAGATAATGAAGGAGAAAATGTGCATGTTACCGTTGAGTCTTCTCTTACAAAAGATTTAAAAATAGATCAAAGTTTGGCTCATAACGGCATTTGTTTAACAGTTGTAAAATGTGAACCACCTTATTACACAGTTACAGCAATTAAGGAAACTATTCTTAAAACAAATTTATCTACTTGGTGTGTTGGAGATAAGGTAAATTTGGAGCGAGCAATGCAACTAGGGGCAAGGCTTGATGGTCATATTGTGCAAGGACATGTGGACCAAACTGCTGTTTGTACTGCCATTACTGAAGCGGACGGGAGTTGGTATTTTACTTTTGAATACGATAGTAAATATTCTAACATTACTATAGAAAAAGGTTCTATAACCATCAATGGTGTTAGCTTAACGGTTGTAAATTCTCAGAAAAATAGTTTTAGTGTAGCTATTATTCCTTATACTTTTCAGAATACTACTTTTCATACTTTTAAAATAGGAACTTTGGTTAATTTAGAATTTGATGTTATCGGTAAATATGTTTCTAGATTGCACGAGTTAAATCTAGAAAAATAATTAATAAGTAGTTATATTTTTATAGTATTTGGCTTGCTAATGAGTAATAATCCTATAAGGGTTATTGTTCCATTTACAATAATTAATTCGTTGTCTAGCACATAATTACCAAGTAAGGCACTAGAATTTGCACTAATATAATAGCAAATTGCTGGCGATATTATACAAACAAAAGGAACAAGTTTATCATTAACCGTTTTAGATTTTATAAACAATCCGAAGAAGTAAAGTCCTAAAAGCGGGCCGTATGTATAGGATGCTATTTTGAATATCATTTTTACAACCGATGCATCATTGACGTTATTAAAAATAATAATTACTAAGAATAATAATATTGAAAAACCAATATGCACTATATGTCTTGTCCTTACATTATTGCTATTGTTTTGATTTTCTATTTTATCCATTGCTAAAAAATCGATACAAAAGGAAGTTGTTAATGCTGTTAAAGCCGAATCTGTTGTTGCAAATGTTGCTGCAGTTAGCCCTAGTAAAAATACAATTGCGGGAATCAGTCCCAAGTATTTCAGTGCTATTTCGGGGAACAAAAAATCGGTTCTAACAACTCCATCTACCATTGGGACTTCTATTCCGTTTTTTGAAGCATACATGTATAATAATGCTCCCACACTTAAAAAGAAGATGTTTATTAGTACAAAAATTCCTGTAAAAGTAAACATGTTTTTTTGTGCTTCGCCAATATTCTTGCAACTTAAGTTTTTTTGCATCAAATCTTGATCTAAGCCAACCATTGCAATGGTTACAAAAATTCCACCCAAAATTTGTTTCCAAAAATAATTCCCTTGATTATAATCGTCAAAAAAGAAAATTTTTGAATAATTGCTTTTCTTAATCTCTTCAAAAGCTTCAAAAGCACTAAAATTTAAGCTAGAACATATAAAATAGATAGTTAAAAAAACAGAAGAAACCAAGAAAAATGTTTGTAAAGTATCAGTAATAATTATAGTTTTCAAACCACCACGATAGGTGTAAGAAAAAATTAATACTAACGATGTTAAAACCGTTACCGAAAACGGAATTTTATAATAATCAAACACATAACGTTGTAAGACAATTACCACTAAATATAATCTAAATGCAGATCCAATAGTTCTGCTAAGCAAAAATATAAGAGCAGATGTTTTATAACTTACCACTCCTAATCTTTGTTCAATATAACCATATATAGAAGTTAAATTTAGCCTGTAATATAATGGTAATAGTACTTTTGCAATTATAATAAATCCAATAGCATTTCCTAATACAAATTGAAAATACTTAAATTGTAAATTAGGGTTTCCTACCTCTCCTGGTACTGAAATAAATGTAACTCCAGACAGTGCAGTTCCTATCATTCCGAAGGCTACTAAGTACCATTTTGAGTTTTTATTTGCTTTAAAAAAAGCTTCATTTCCGTTGTCTTTTTTACTTACTAGATAAGAAATTAGAAAAAGCAAACTAAAGTAGGTAAATATAAGTGTTAAAATTGCAAATGGAGTCATTGATTTTTGTTTTTTTAGGATTGCAAAATACAAAAAAAAACCTATTTACACGTTTTTAATTCTGAATTTGAAAAAAAAAACACTTGTTTGGTCTTTAATTTTTAAGAAAATACAAATGAAACTACTAAATTTGTTGCATGGAATTTTCATCAAAACTTTTAGAAAAAGCAGTAAACGAAATGGCTCAACTTCCAGGAATAGGAAAAAGAACTGCCCTTCGTTTGGTATTATATTTATTAAAGCAACCAGTCGAGAGAACTACTTTTTTAACAAATGCCCTTACCAATTTAAGAGAAAAAATAATATTTTGTAGTTCTTGTCATAATGTTTCGGATACTGTTATTTGCGATATTTGTGCGAATATCACTAGAAATCATCAAATTATTTGTGTGGTGGAAGATGTGAGAGATGTAATGGCAATAGAAAATACGGGACAATTTAAAGGAATATACCATGTTTTAGGAGGCAAGATTTCTCCAATGGACGGAATAGGACCTAGCCAGTTAAATATTAGCTCGTTAATTGAGAAAGCAAAAATTGGAAATATTTCTGAAATTATTTTTGCGTTAAGCACTACTATGGAAGGGGATACCACTAATTTTTATATCTACAAGCATTTAAAAAATTACAATATTAAAACTACGACCATAGCCAGAGGAATTGCTGTGGGTGATGAATTAGAATATGCAGACGAAGTTACCCTTGGACGAAGTTTAGTAAATAGAGTGCCTTTTGAAAATTCTTTCAAAAATTAAATACTTTAACATTTTGTTTTTAGAAACTAAAAACTATATTTGTTGCTTTAATATAACACATAATGAATCATATATATAAAACAATATTTTTAGGATTATTACTTATTATAACTTCATGTATCCCTAATAAGGATTTGGTATATTTGCAAAATAATGAAAATTCAAATGAGCAATATCCGATAAATCCAGTTGTTTTAAAACCATATAGAGTACAAGTAAACGATGTGTTAAGTATTAAAATTAAAGCTCTAGATGCCAAACTTGTGGAAATGTTTAACCCCGCTAGTGAAGGTGCAAATTTAGGAACATCAGCAGATGCTTTATATTTTGACGGATTTTCGGTAAACGATCATGGTAATATCCGTATTCCTGTTATTGGCGAACTTCCTGTTATTGGCGAAACTTTGGAGGAAATTAGAAAAAAAGTAGAGCAAAAATTATTAGACGATTATTTTAATAAAGATGCTGATATATTTGTTTCTGTAAAATTAGCTGGAATGCGTTATACTGTTAATGGCGAAGTAGGAAGTCCAGGCACTAGAACGCTTTTTCAAGACCGAGTTACCATTCTAGACGCAATAGCTAATAGTGGTGATATTACCATTACGGGTAATAGAAAAGAAGTAATGGTAGTAAGACAATTCCCACAAGGAGCGGAAATTCACACCATCGATTTAACAAATGTTGATGCAATGAAGTCGCCTTATTATTATATTCAGCCAAATGATTTGATATACATAAAACCATTAAAACAAAAATCTTGGGGAACTGGAACTAATGGATTACAGTCGTTTACCACTATTTTATCAGCATTTTCACTATTACTTACCACTTTTTTATTATTAAAAAGATAACTTTTATACAATGTTAGATATTAACGATTTTAATTTTTTTGAAAAACAAAATACATTCGATTTTAAATCTTTTTTCACAAAAGTATTAGGATATTGGAAGTGGTTTGTTGCAACTTTAATAATCGCTTTAATAATTGCATATCAGGTAAATATTAGAAAGCAAACAATTTTTAATATGGCTACTACGGTGGCTTATAAAGAAGAAAGTAATCCGTTTTTTACCTCAAATACTAGTTTGGTTTTTAATTGGGGTGGTACCTCAGATAAGGTGCAAACAATAATTACTACTTTGCAATCTCGATCTCATAATGAAATGGTAGTGAGTGAGTTAAATTATTATATTGAATACTTAAAACAAGGGCGATTTCATCTAGAAGATATATATGGAGAGGTTCCGTTTAAAATGGTTTTAGATAATAATTATTCACAGTTAACAGAACATCTTATTGCTATCAGATTTATTTCTTCTACAGAATATGAAATAAATGTAAATTTTGAAAACAACAGTGTTTCACTCGTTAATTATGCAAC
Source organism: Flavobacterium psychrophilum (assembly GCA_022730285.1). GTDB lineage: Bacteria > Bacteroidota > Bacteroidia > Flavobacteriales > Flavobacteriaceae > Flavobacterium > Flavobacterium psychrophilum_C. Next base: position 23,466 of record DZCQ01000012.1, on the reverse strand, counting down.
CAATGTTTTTAGCAAAACGAATGTGCCTATCGGGGAATTTAAAAAAAGATTTAAAATAGGCGAGCAAGTATCTTTGCCTTTTTTGCATTTTAAGCTAGAGTTAAATCCTAACGCAGGATATTACACCGGTGGGAACTATTTAGTTAGGTTTGCCAATTTTAACAATACCGTAAAAAAATACAAAGATATATCAGTAGATAATAATTCTAAGGCAGGAGCTATCGTGGTTATAAGTCTTACAGGGACTAACAAAGCCCGAATGGTTGATTATCTTAACGGAACAGTTAATATCTTGATGAAAAGAGAGTTGCAAGCAAAAAATCAGTTTGCAACAAATACTATTGCTTTCATAGACAGCACATTGGTGGCAATGGAAGGGAATTTAAAAGATACCGAAGAGGAACTAAAAAGATTTAGTAAAGATAAAAACCTTTTTGAAGTAGAATTGGGAGGAGAAAAATTAACAGATAGAATAGATGGTTTAGATATAGAAAAAGACCAAATTGTACGGAAGTTAAACTATTATAATACTCTTAAAAATTACTTAATCAATAGTGTAGATTATTCTAAATTACCAGCTCCATCTGTTGCAGGAATAGACGATCCAAATATTGTGGCTAATGTTTCTAAATTAACCATACTTTCTACCGAAAGAGCGGAACTTTCGTACAGTTTGAAAAATGACAAAAAATTTCGAGATTTTGACATTCAAATGGATGCCTTGAAAAAAGTACTGTTAGAAAATATTAAAACTTCTAAAATATCTATAGAATATGATCTTAATACTATTAACAGAAAAATTAATGAAGCTGAAAGCGTTATAAAGAAACTTCCAGAACAACAGCAAGAATTAATCAAAATTAATAGAAAATACGACCTTAACAAAAATATTTATAACTCCTTTTTAGAAAAAAGAAGTGAAGCAGATATTGTCCGAGCAGCAAACTTATCTGACATCCAATTTATTGATCCCGCAAAAGATACGGGTGATGGTTTAATTGGTCCACAAACATCTATAAATTATGTTTTAGCTTTCTTTATAGGAATTTTATTGCCATTAGTAATTATTTTTATTATTACATTATTAGATTCCACCATAAAAAATACCGATGAGGTTTCTAAACAAACAAATATTCCAGTAATTGGAGTAGTTGGTAAAAAAACAACAAAAAATAATCTTGCAGTTTTTGAAAAACCAAAATCAACATTGGCTGAAAGCTTTAGAGCAATACGTTCATCGTTACAGTTTTTATATAAAAAGCAGCAGCAAGGGACTAAAACACTAATGCTAACATCTTCAATAAGTGGAGAAGGAAAAACCTTTTGTTCTATAAATATTGCAACTGTTTTTGCATTAAACGAAAAAAAGACAATAATACTAGGGTTGGACTTGCGTAAACCTAAAATTTTTGACGATTTTAACATAGAAAATACTACAGGAGTTGTTAATTATTTAATTGGACAAAAATCATTAGACGAGGTTATTCAAAAAACACAAATTCCGTATTTAGATTTAATACCTTCAGGACCAATTCCTCCAAATCCTTCCGAATTGATAATGGGAGAAAGTATGAAAGAAATGCTAGATGAATTAAAGCAAAAATATGATTTTATCATTTTAGATACACCACCAGTTGGGTTGGTTACAGATGCCTTGGAGCTTACAGAATTCTGTGATGCAACTTTGTATGTTGTAAGACAAAATGTAACTAAAAAAGAAATGCTGGAACTTGTAAATAACAAACACAAGAGAGGAGAATTGAAAAATATTAGCATCATTTTTAATGGTTTTGAAAATAAAGCAAAATATGGAAATGCTTACGGCTATGGTTATGGCTACGGCTACGGAGATTATTCTAATGGATATCATGAAAATGACAAAAAAACAAATCCAATTATAGACCTTTTAAAAAAAATATTTAAAAAATAAATGAGTATTCAAAACAAAATTTTAATAACAGGAGGTGCCGGATTTATAGGTTCTAATCTTTGTGCCTATTTTTTAGAACAAGGTGCAAAAGTGGTATGTTTGGATAACTTTTCGACAGGACACAAACATAATATTTCTGATTTATTAAAAAATCCAAATTTTGAATTGCAAGAAGGGGATATCAGGAATTTATCCGATTGTAGCAAGGCGGTAAAAGGTATTGATTATGTTTTACATCAAGCAGCTTTAGGTTCTGTGCCAAGATCCATTATCGACCCAATTACCACTAACGAAGTAAATATTTCTGGTTTTCTAAACATGTTGCAAGCTTCAAAGCAAGAAAAGGTAAAAAGATTTATCTTTGCCGCAAGCTCTTCAACTTATGGAGATTCTGAAAATTTACCAAAGGTAGAAGAAGTTATTGGGAAACCATTATCTCCTTATGCAATTACAAAATATGTAAACGAATTGTATGCCGAAATATTTAGCAAAACATACGGTTTAGAAACCATTGGCTTACGCTATTTTAATGTGTTTGGACAAAAACAAGATCCTAATGGGGCTTATGCCGCAGTTATCCCTAAGTTTGTATTGCAGTTTATAAACCACGAAAGCCCTGTTATTAATGGAGATGGCAACTATTCTCGAGATTTTACTTTTATTGATAATGTAATTCAAATGAATGATTTAGCCATAAAAACAACAAACCCTAACGCTATAAATACTGTTTACAATACTGCCTTTGGTGATAGAACCACCTTAAATGATTTGGTAGGGTTAATACAAAAAATACTGTCAAAATATGATGAAAATATCGCAAGTGTGAAAGTTATTCATGGAAATAGTAGGCTAGGGGATATTCCGCATTCTTTGGCAAGTATTCAAAAAGCGAAAGACTTATTAGGATATAATCCTCTATTTTCTCTAGAAAGTGGAATGGAAAAGGCTATTGAATGGTATTGGCAAAACTTAAAAAAATAAATAAATGAAAATTGCAGTAGTAGGTTTAGGATATGTAGGATTACCACTAGCAAGGCTTTTTGCTACTAAATATAGTGTGGTTGGTTTTGATATTAACACAAAACGTGTTGCAGAACTTAATTCTGGTATAGATAATACCTTAGAAATAAGTGAAGATTTACTTAAAAATGTCTTGAAGTCAGATAATAATTCTCAAAATGGACTTTTTTGTTCTACTAATTTAGAGGAAATTAAAAATTGCACTTACTACATTATCACAGTTCCTACTCCAATTGATAAGAACAATAAGCCAGACTTAACTCCTTTATATAAATCTAGCGAAAGTGTTGCGAAAGTACTTAAAAAAGGAGATATAGTTATTTATGAATCTACCGTATATCCAGGAGTTACCGAAGAAGAATGTGTACCCGTTTTGGAAAAATTTAGTGGCTTAAAATTCAATGTTGATTTTTTTGCAGGATATTCTCCAGAAAGAATAAATCCAGGTGATAAAGAACATACTGTTGAAAAAATATTAAAAGTAACCTCTGGTTCTACACCAGAAATTGGCATAAAAGTCGATTCTTTATACAAATCAGTTATCACCGCAGGAACACACCTAGCTCCAACAATAAAGGTTGCAGAAGCCGCTAAAGTAATAGAAAATTCGCAAAGAGACATCAATATTGCTTTTGTAAACGAACTCTCAAAAATATTTAATCTGCTAGGAATTGACACACAAGATGTGTTAAAAGCAGCAGGAACAAAATGGAATTTTTTACCATTTAAACCAGGTTTAGTAGGTGGACATTGTATAGGGGTAGATCCCTACTATTTGGCACAAAAAGCACAAGAAATGGGCTATCACCCCGAAATTATTTTGGCTGGAAGAAGACTAAACGATAGTATGGGGGAATATGTAGCATCACAAGTAGTAAAACTAATGATAAAAAAAGGAATTGCTATTAATGGGGCAAAACTGCTAATGCTCGGCATTGCATTTAAAGAAAATTGTCCAGATGTTCGAAACACTAAAATTGTAGATGTAATTACTTCTTTAAAGGAATATGGTATAAACATTACAATATACGACCCTTGGGTAAACCCAGCCGAAGTGAAGCATGAATATAATCTAGAAACACAGATTGATATTCCTACAACAAAATTTGACGCAATTGTATTAGGCGTAGCACATAAAGAATTTTTAGAAATAGATTTAAAAGAATTACAGAATACTACAAGTGTTATTTATGATGTTAAAAGCATTTTAAGTAATAACGTAGATGGAAAATTATAAATAAAATACAGAATGAATATTACGTCAATTTGTTGTATTGGTGCAGGATATGTTGGAGGACCAACAATGGCAGTGATTGCCCAAAAATGCCCACATATTAAAGTAACTGTAGTAGATTTGAACGAAAACAGAATTGCTGCTTGGAATGATGAGGATTTAAACAATTTACCAGTTTATGAGCCAGGATTAGACATGGTAGTTGCAGAAGCTCGAGGCAGAAATTTATTTTTCTCTACAAAAGTAGATAAAGCAATAGAAGAAGCACAAATGATTTTTATCTCGGTAAATACACCTACCAAAAACTATGGGGAAGGAAAAGGAATGGCAGCCGATTTAAAATATATCGAACTATGTGCTAGGCAAATAGCAAATGTATCTACAAGTAACAAAATTATTGTAGAAAAATCGACCTTGCCAGTTCGAACTGCAGAAACAATTCAAAGTATTTTAGACAATACGGGCAATAGTGTTAAATTTGACATTTTGTCTAACCCAGAATTTTTAGCAGAAGGAACAGCAATACAAGACTTGCACAATCCTGATAGGGTGCTCATAGGTGGCGAAAATGCACAAGCAATACAATCTCTAGTCGCTATTTACTCTAATTGGGTGCCAAAAGAACGTATATTAACCACTAATTTATGGTCTTCGGAGCTATCTAAACTTACCGCAAATGCATTTTTAGCACAGCGTGTTTCTTCCATAAATGCTATTTCTGAAATTTGTGAAAAAACAGGTGCAAATGTATCTGAAGTTGCAAAAGCAATAGGAACTGATAATAGAATTGGCTCTAAATTCCTGAAATCATCTGTTGGTTTTGGTGGATCTTGTTTCCAAAAAGATATTTTAAATTTAGTGTATATTGCCAAATCGTACGGATTAAATGAAGTGGCAGACTACTGGGAGCAGGTAATTATTATGAATGATTATCAAAAAAAACGATTCTCACGAAATATCGTCAAAACACTATACAACACCGTTTCGGGCAAAAAAATTACTTTATTGGGCTGGGCTTTTAAAAAAGATACTAATGATACCAGAGAATCTCCAGCAATATCCGTTGCAACCGATTTGATTTTAGAGCAAGCAAAAGTAGTTGTTTACGATCCAAAAGTGCAGGAAACTCAAATTAAATTAGATTTAATAAATTTAGACAAAAAAGAACTTTCTTCTATACAAGTGGCAAAAGATCCATACGAAGCTTGCAAAGATTCTCACGCCATTGCAATTTTAACAGAATGGGACGAATTTGCTCTCTATGATTGGGAAAAAATATATACGAATATGCTAAAACCTGCGTTTGTTTTTGACGGAAGAAATGTTTTAGATAAAGAAAATTTAATTAAAATAGGATTTACCTATTTTGCAGTAGGAAGTTAATTAACCATAGATGAAAAATATATTAATCACTGGAGGTGCTGGATTTATTGGATCGCATGTTGTACGCCAATTTGTAAAAAAATATCCAAACTATCATATTTATAACTTAGATGCATTAACTTATGCAGGAAATCTTGAAAATATAAAAGATATAGAAAAAGAACCCAACTATACTTTCGTAAAAGGTGATATTGTTGATGAAAATTTTATAAACAATTTGTTTGTAGAGCATAATTTTGAAGGAGTTGTACATCTTGCAGCCGAATCACATGTGGACAGATCTATCACAGACCCTCTTTCTTTTGTAAAAACAAACGTAATCGGCACTATGAATTTGCTTAATGCAGCCAAAAATATCTGGAAAAATTCCATGGAAGGAAAACGATTTTACCATATTTCTACTGATGAGGTTTATGGTTCGCTTGGAGCCGAAGGTTTGTTTACCGAAACCACAGCGTATGACCCAAATTCACCATATTCAGCATCAAAAGCAAGTTCCGATCATTTTGTAAGAGCTTATGGGGAAACGTACGGATTACCTTATATTCTAACAAATTGCTCTAATAATTATGGACCTTATCATTTTCCAGAAAAATTAATTCCTTTATTCATCAATAACATCATCAATAAAAAACCATTGCCAGTTTATGGTGACGGAAATTATACACGTGATTGGTTGTTTGTAAAAGACCATGCTATTGCTATAGATTTGGTTTTTCACAAAGGTAAAAATCACGAAACCTATAATATTGGTGGTTTTAACGAGTGGAAAAACATCGATTTAGTGAAGTTACTTTGTAAAGTAATGGACGAAAAGCTAGGTCGAGCAGCAGGCGAATCTGAAAAATTAATTACTTATGTAAAAGACCGTCCAGGGCATGATTTGCGTTACGCAATTGATGCCTCAAAAATAAATAGGGAATTAGGCTGGAAACCTTCTGTAACTTTTGAAGAAGGATTGGAACAAACCATCGATTGGTATTTGGCTAATACCGATTGGTTAAATAGTGTAACATCAGGAGAATACGCAAACTATTATAAGAAACAATATCAATAACCTTAGCTTTAAGCAATAACCTTTTTAAAAAGTAATATTTGCCTAAAACCTAAGTCTAAAGCTTAAAAAAATGAAAGGAATAATATTAGCAGGAGGTTCAGGAACTCGTTTACATCCACTCACACAAGTGGTGTCTAAACAATTGTTGCCAATATATGATAAGCCAATGATTTACTACCCGTTGTCAGTATTAATGCTGTCGGGAATAAAAGAAATTTTAATTATATCTACCCCACACGATTTGCCAAATTTTAAGCGATTGTTTGGAAATGGAAATCAGCTAGGGTTGCAGTTGAGTTATGTAGAGCAACCCTCTCCAGACGGATTAGCACAAGCCTTTATATTAGGTGCCGATTTTATTGGAAATGATGATGTTTGTTTAGTGCTTGGAGATAATATTTTTTATGGAGCAGGTTTGCAAAATTTATTAAACAATGCCGTTTCGATAGTTACTGAAAAGAAAGAAGCAACCGTTTTTGGTTATTATGTAGATGATCCAGAGCGTTACGGAGTAGCAGAATTTGACGAAAGCGGAAAAGTTTTAAGCATTGAAGAAAAACCATTAGAACCAAAATCTAATTTTGCCGTAATAGGTTTGTACTATTATCCAAATTCAGTGGTGCAAATAGCTAAAAATGTAAAGCCATCATATCGTGGAGAGTTGGAAATTACCACAGTAAACCAAGTGTATTTAGAAGATAAAAAACTAAACTTACAACTTATGGGGCGTGGTTTTGCTTGGTTAGATACAGGAACACACGAATCACTTACGGAAGCAACCGAATTTGTAAAAGCAGTAGAAAAACGCACAGGGCTTAAAATTGCCTGTATCGAAGAAGTAGCGTACCGAAAAGGCTTTATCACTAAAGAACAGTTTGTTGCAACTGCTACTAATTTAGGGAAAAGCAGTTATGCAGATTATTTGAGAAAGATTTCGAAGTAGAACAGAAAAGTAATGAAATACGATGTAATAATTATAGGGGCGGGTTTAGTTGGACTTTCTACAGCATATCAATTAAAGAGCAAAAATCCAAATTCAAAAATTTTAATTCTTGAAAAAGAAAGCGATGTTGCCAAGCATCAATCAGGAAATAATAGTGGCGTAATTCATAGTGGGATTTATTACAAACCAGGTAGTTTAAAAGCTAAAAATTGTATTGAAGGTTACAAATCGATTATTGATTTTGCCGAAAAACACAATATTAGTTACGATTTATGTGGTAAAATTATTGTAGCAAAAAACGAAAAAGAGTTGCCGCTTTTAGACACTATTTACACTCGTGGAATAGAAAATGGACTGCAAAATTTAAACTATCTATCAAGGGAAGAATTCAGAGAAATAGAGCCACACTGCGAAGGCGTTAAAGCTATAAAAGTGCCTCAAACAGGTATTATTGATTATCCTGCGGTGGCACAAACAATAAAAAAATTATACCAAGAACTTGGTGGTGATATTATTCATAAACAAGAGGTAAAAAGCATTAATCAAACTAATAATGAAACTGTAGTCAAAACACAAGACAATGAATTTTATACTAAGAAAGTGATTACATGCGCTGGTTTGTATTCGGATAAAGTATCCAGAATGACAAATCCAGAAAATGATTTGCAAATTATCCCATTTAGAGGAGAATACTACAAACTGAAAGACGATAAAAAACACTTAGTAAAACATTTAATATACCCAGTTCCCAATCCAAATTTTCCTTTTCTTGGCGTACATTTTACAAGAATGATTGATGGAAATATTGAAGCAGGACCAAATGCTGTTTTAGCATTCAAAAAAGAAGGCTACAAATTCTCGGATTTTAATTTTTCTGAAACAATGGAAACTTTTACTTGGCCTGGGTTTTGGAAAATTGTGGCAAAATATGGTGCAACAGGAATGGACGAAATATACCGATCGCTTTCTAAATCGGCATTTACAAAAGCCTTGCAGGAATTAATACCAGAAATTCAAGAACAAGATTTAGTGACTGGCGGAGCAGGAGTAAGAGCGCAAGCCTGCAATAGAAATGGAATTTTGTTAGACGATTTTGATATTGTAAAAAACGGAAACATCATTCACGTTCGTAACGCACCATCTCCAGCGGCAACTTCTTGTTTGTCTATTGGAAAACAAATAAGTGAATTAATAGATTAAAATTATTCAGATGAATATACAAATGGTTGACTTAAAAAGTCAATATCACAAAATAAAATCCGAAATAGATTTAGGAATATTAAATTGTATCGAAAACACCACTTTTATAAACGGTCCGGCAGTAAAAGAGTTTCAGCAAGATTTTGAAAAATATCTTAATGTAAAGCACGTGGTTCCGTGTGCTAACGGAACAGATGCATTGCAAATTGCGATGATGGCACTCGATTTGAAAGCTGGAGACGAAGTAATTTGTCCAGCATTTACTTATGTTGCCACAGGAGAAGTTATTGGATTACTCGGTTTAATCCCAGTAATGGTTGATGTAAATCCAAATACTTTTGATATAGAATTAGATGGTTTAGAAAAATATATTACAACCAATACAAAAGCCATTGTTCCTGTGCATTTATACGGACAAAGTGCCGATATGGAAAAAATAATGCAGTTTGCAGAAAAGCACAATTTGTATGTCATAGAAGACAATGCACAAGCAATAGGTTCCAATTATACCTTCTCTAATGGTGAAGTTAAAAAAACTGGAACTATTGGACATATAGGTTGTACTTCTTTTTTTCCGTCTAAAAATTTAGGTTGCTATGGCGATGGGGGAGCTATAATGACCAATGACGATGATTTAGCATCAAAAACACGAATGATTGCCAATCACGGACAAGAGAAAAAATATTATCATAAAGTACTAGGTTGCAATTCAAGATTAGATACCATTCAAGCTGAAGTTTTAAAAATAAAATTAAAACATTTGGACAATTACAGTATTGCTAGAAATGAGATGGCTGATTATTATGATGAGAATTTAGGAAAAATTGAAGGACTTGAAATTCCAAAAAGAGCCACAAACGCAACTCACGTATTTCATCAATACACTCTAAAAGTAACAAACGGAAAACGAGATGATTTGCAAAAATACTTGGAATCTAAAAATATTCCAAGTATGATTTACTATCCATTGCCATTATACAAGCAAGAAGCTTTTGAACAATATGTTTCCAATGGATTTAGTTTGCCAGTTACAGAACAATTATGCCAAGAAGTTATATCTTTGCCTATTCATACAGAATTTAACGAAGAAATAAGTCAGTATATTGTTTCTGAAATTAAGCAATTCTTCAAAAAATAAATAATATGGCTAACGAATATTTTGCACACGAAACCGCCATTGTAGATGAAGGTTGTCGTGTTGGAAAAGGGACTAAAATATGGCATTTTTCACACATAATGTCTAATTGTACTTTAGGAGAAAATTGTAATATAGGTCAAAATGTAGTGGTTTCTCCTAAAGTAATTTTAGGGCAAAATGTAAAAGTGCAAAACAATGTTTCTATTTACGAAGGAGTAACTTGCGATGATGATGTTTTTTTAGGACCATCGATGGTTTTTACGAATGTTATCAATCCACGAAGTGCGGTTAATAGAAAAAATGAATACCTAAAAACACATGTAGGAAAAGGAGCTTCTATTGGAGCCAATGCAACCATAGTTTGCGGCCACGATATCGGTCAATTTGCTTTTATAGGCGCAGGAGCTGTAGTAACCAAAACAGTGGCAGCATACGCATTAGTAGTGGGAAATCCTGCTAGACAAATGGGTTGGATGAGCGAATTTGGACAAAAATTAGTGTTTGATGCAGATGGAATTGCGATTTGTTCTGAAGGCAATGAAAAATACAAATTAGAGAATAATCAAGTTACAAAAATAGCGTAAGTATGTCAGGAAAAATAAAGTTTGCAGTAATAGGTTGTGGTCATATAGGTAAACGCCATGCCGAAATGATAAGTCGTAACGAAGAGTGTGAGTTAGTTGCTATAGTTGATGTAAAAGATAAAAAGGATTTAGGAATTGAGACATTTGATGTGCCTTTTTTTAAATCTTTAGATGATTTGTTTGCTTCCAATACAGAAATTGACGTTATAAACATTGCAACTCCTAATGGGTTTCATTTCGAGCAAGCATTTCAATCCATTAATAAAAGGAAACACGTAGTAGTTGAAAAGCCAATGGCTTTGACAAAAAATGATGCCGAAAAATTAATTTTTCAAGCCTTGCACAAACACAAACATATTTTTGCTGTAATGCAAAATAGATATTCTCCACCATCGGTTTGGATTAAAGAAATGGTCAATAGTGGAAAATTAGGAGAAATTTATATGGTTCAGCTTAATTGCTATTGGAATCGTGACGATAGGTACTACAAACCCGAATCGTGGCATGGCAAAAAAGATTTAGATGGAGGTACACTGTTTACGCAGTTTTCTCATTTTATAGATATTTTATATTGGCTTTTTGGGGATATTACTAATATTCAAGGGAAATTTGCCGACTTTAATCATAAAACGTTAACCGATTTTGAAGACAGTGGATTTGTTAATTTCGATTTTGTAAACGGAGGAATGGGCTCTTTAAATTATTCCACCTCAGTTTGGAATCAAAATTTAGAAAGTTCTATGACTATTATCGCCGAAAATGGAGCAGTAAAAATTGGTGGTCAATATATGGATAAAGTAGAAGTATGTAATGTTAAGGATTATGTTATGCCAGAACTTGCCCCTACAAATCCTGGAAATGACTATGGTGCATACAAAGGATCCGCAGCAAACCATCATTATGTCATAGAAAACATTGCCGATGTTTTGAATGGAAGAGCAACAATAACTACAAACGCTTTAGAAGGCTTGAAAGTGGTCGATATTATTGAGCGTATTTATAATTTGAAGTAAATGATCCAACATAAAATAATTGCCATTATAGGTGCAAGACCTCAATTTATAAAGCATTTTCCATTTGAGAAAGCTGCTAAAAATAAGATTGATCTTATTACTATTCATACAGGACAGCATTATGATGCCAATATGAGTGATGTTTTTTTTAACCAGCTAGGAATGCGTCTTCCTGATTATACTTTACAATTAGGTGGAGGAAATCACGGCGAGCAAACTGGAAAAATGATGATTGAGATTGAAAAAATTGTTCTCAACGAAATGCCGCAAGCCATTGTCGTGTATGGTGATACAAATTCTACAATAGCAGGAGCATTAGTAGCTTCTAAATTGCATATTCCTCTTTTTCATATTGAAGCAGGTTTAAGAAGTTACAATAAAAAAATGCCTGAAGAAGTGAATAGAATTTTGACGGATCATGTTTCTGATTTACTTTTTGTTACATCTAATATTGCTATTGAAAATCTTAGAAAAGAAGGGATAGTTAATGGAATTTTTCTTGTTGGTGACTTGATGAAAGATTTAGTGATGTCTGTAAAAGAGGATAATTTGATAGGAGAAAAAAAGATAAACGATTTCTATTATTACGCCACAATTCATCGTCCATATAATACAGATTCACACGAGAGATTACTTTATATTCTAAAACAATTTAATGTTATTGACAAGAAAGTAATATTGGCATTACATCCTAGAACTAACAAATTATTATTGGATTATCAAATTAAAAAAGAGGAGTATAATAATATCATATTTATAGATCCACAAAGTTATCTTAGCAATTTAAACTATATGGTTTATTCAGATGGGATTATAACAGATAGTGGTGGTATTCAAAAAGAAGCCTATTGGATTCAAAAAAAATGTGTTACATTAAGAAGTGAAACAGAATGGGTTGAAACCATTACCTTAAATGGAAATACATTGCTTTTTGATGATATTTCAACATTAGAAAAAGAAATAAAAAACCAACCAAGTGATTGGGATACAGGTTTATATGGAAATGGAGATTGTGCGAAGCAAATAGTTGAAACTATACTGAAATTTAAGCCTTTTGAAAAAAATAATTAGTAATATTACAAATCGTTCTGATTTTTTTAATAGCGTATTAGTCGTTATGTCTGGCACTGCAATTTCACAGATAATTGCAATTGCAGTAATGCCTTTTCTGTCAAGAAATTATACTCCATCAGATTTTGGATTATTAGCCACTTTCATTAGCGTTTTTAGTATTATAGGGTCTTTTATAAACGGAAAATACGAAAGAGTAATTCTTCTAGCAAGGAATAGTAAGGAGTTAAACAAATCTTCAATACTATGTCTTTTAATAAGTATTTTAGTTTCGGTATTAACTTTTTTAGTTGTTTTATTAGGTAGAAACCTTGCTGTAAATTATTATGCTATAAATAAAGAGCTCTACAATTGGTTTTACTTACTTCCTTTATTCTTGGTTGTGTTTGGATTTAATCTTACCATTCTTAGTTATCTAAATTATAAAAAAGAATATAAAACGATTTCAACCTCACGTGTAGTCAAAACATTGGTAAGCACAATTTTCAGTGTACTCGGAATATATTATATGAAAAATTTTGGTGGCTTGATTATTGGGGAATTAATGGGGTACACTATTTCAACATTAATAATCGCTCATAAAACAAAAGATATTTACAATTTTAAGGCAGAAACCTTTTCAGATATTAAAAAACTTGCTTATAAATATAAAAGCTTCCCTATTTATAATATCCCATCTGATTTATTTAGTGTAATATCTAGTCAAATGCCATCATTTTTTCTAATTGCTTTTTTTGGTGCAAATACTGCGGGACAATATGCATTGATGAAAAAAGTTATTGATGCACCCATTTCATTGTTCTCATCGTCTATTTTAGAGGTGTTTAGACAAAAAGCAGCAGATGAATATGTTAATATAGGGACTTGTAGAAATTTATTTGTGAAAACAGCAAAAAACTTGATGTTAATATCAGTTTTCCCTTTTATAATTCTATTTATGATTGGGCCACAATTATTCGAATTTTTCTTTGGTAAAGAATGGTATATTGCAGGAATATATGCTCGAATATTCTCGATGTTTTATTTTTTTAAATTTATTTCTAGCCCACTAAGTTATATGTTTTATATTGCTGAAAAATCAAAATTAGATTTTGTACTTCATTTATATATATTCATCTCGTCATTATTAATTTTTTATATACCAAAATGGGTTTCTGTTTCTGTGGAATCCGTTTTATGGATTTATAGTTGTAACTTTGTACTTATTTATTTGTTTTATTTTGCCTATTCCTATAAATTAACCATTAATTATAAATTTTTAGTATGAAAAAAATAATTTGGAAAATAATAGGCATTGTGCCGTTTACTAAATTTTTCTTTGAAACTAGAGAAACTCAAACTCCAATAACATTAAAAATATGGTTTTTTCAAAAAATATTAGGATTTAATAAGTTAGCCTACTGGCCAATGCATTTTACGAGTACAGTAGGGAATCCTAAAAATATTTATGCCGGAATAGATACATCTCCAGGATATTCTTCAGGATGTTACATTCAAGGTGGAGGAAAAGTATATATAGGAGATTATACGCAGATAGCTCCTAACGTAGGAATAATAAGTTCCAATCATGATTTACATGATTCTAGAAAGAAAATAGTATCAGAAGTAAGAATAGGTAAATACTCTTGGATAGGAATGAATGCTGTTGTTTTGCCAGGCGTAGTTTTAGGAGATTTTACAATAGTAGCTGCTGGAGCAGTTGTAACAAAATCGTTTGCCGAAGGCTACTGTGTGTTGGGTGGAAATCCAGCAAAAAAAATAAAAGATTTAAATCCAGATTTATGTGTTCCTTTCAAAAACGAGTTCGAATACAACGGATATATTAAATCAACTGATTTTGAAAAATACCGAAAATCAAATTTGAATATTTAAGTTATGGTAACAATAATAGATTACGAAATAGGGAATCTTACTTCGATAAAAAATATGCTAAAAAAAATAGGAGAGGATTCTGTTATAACATCTGATCCTGAAAAAATAGCAGATGCACAAAAAATAATACTTCCAGGTGTTGGTTTTTTTGAATATGGTATAAATAAGCTACGAAGTATGGACTATTTCAATATTTTAGAAAATAAAGTTTTAGAAGAAAAAACACCAACTTTAGGGTTGTGTTTAGGAGCACAACTTATGTTAGATTCTAGCGAAGAAGGAAGTAATTGTAAAGGATTAGGTTGGGTAAAAGGAAAAGTAGTACGATTTGATGAAACACAATTAGTTCCAGGAGAAAAAATACCACATATGGGTTGGAACGAGGTTGAAATATTAAAAGAAAGCAAACTTTGTTCGGATATGAAACAGTATTCTCGATTTTACTTTGTGCATAGTTATTATATGATTTGCGATGAAGATAATGACAAACTCCTTCAGACTAAATATGGAACTCCTTTTATTTCTGGTTTTGAACACAATAACATTATGGGTGTACAATTTCATCCAGAAAAAAGTCATAAATTTGGCATGAAATTATTAGATAACTTTATAAAAAAATATTAATGAAACGAATTATTCCAGTTTTATTAATTAAAGATGGAGGATTAGTTAAATCCGTTCAATTCAAAAAATACAAGTACGTAGGAGATCCTATAAATGCCGTCAAAATTTTCAACGAAAAAGAGGTTGATGAAATTGTAATTTTAGATATCTCTGCATCAAAAGAAAAAAGAGAACCTAACATGGAAATGATTTCTGACATAGCTAGCGAGGCCTTTATGCCGTTGGCTTATGGTGGCGGAATTACGACTATTGAACAAGTGAAGAATATTTTATATCAAGGTGTTGAAAAAGTAGTATTTAACACAAGTGCTTTATTTAATGAAAAATTAATTACCGAATGTGCTACTACTTTTGGAAGCTCAAGTACTGTAGTTTCTATCGATGTTAAAAAAAATATCTTTGGAAAATATAAAGTTTACGCTAATTCAGGAAATAAAAACACAGGCTTAGATGTAATTGGGTTTGCTCAAAAAATGCAAAATATTGGAGCGGGTGAATTATTTTTAAATTCAATAGATCGAGATGGTGCGTACAAAGGATATGATTTAGAACTTATAAAGATGGTTAGTGAAAAAGTAGACATCCCTGTAATTGCCTGTGGTGGTGCTTCGAATGAAGACGATTTAGTAAAAGCTATAAAACAAGGTGGAGCTTCAGCAAGTGCAGCTGGAAGCTTATTTGTTTTTCAGGGTACTCATAAAGCAGTATTAATAAATTATCCTATTTGGAATGAAATCCAAACTAAATTAAAATAAGTATTATGAAAAATGTTACGACTCAAAAAAAATATCAAATCTGTAACAGATGTGTAATGGATACTACGGATCCAGATATTATTTTTGATGAAAAAGGGAATTGCAATCATTGTACAAGTTATCTTAAACAAGATATAAAATATACTCCTGAAAAAGAAACGCAACTACAAGCTGTTATAAATGAAATTAAAAGTGCTGGTAAAAATAAAAAATACGATTGTATTATTGGAGTAAGTGGAGGTGTAGATAGTACTTATGTTGCTTATGAAGTAAAAAAGCGAGGATTAAGACCACTTGCAGTCCATTTGGATAATGGTTGGGATTCTGAACTAGCAGTTTCTAATATTCAAAAAACATTACAAAAACTAGATATAGATTTATTTACTTATGTGATTGATTGGAACGAATTTAAAGACCTACAAATGTCATTTCTCAAAGCTTCAATACCAGGAATGGAAGTACCTACGGATCATGGTATAATTTCAGTTTTAAATAGAGTAGCTGCAAAAAATGGAGTTAGATATATTATAAATGGTTCAAATAGTTCTACCGAGCACATCATGGCTAGCAGATGGTCTGAAGGCGAAGCACAACGAGATTGGTTAATTGTTAAAAACATTCACAAGCAATTTGGAAAAGCAAAATTGAAGACTTTTCCTAGAACCACTCTTTTTGATAATTTCAAATACAAGTTAGTAAACAGACTTTCTATTATAAATATTCTCAATTATATTGATTACTCCAAAAAAGATGCAATGAAACTAATTCAAGAGGAGTTAGGTTGGGTTTATTATGGAGGAAAACACTACGAATCAATCTACACTAGGTTTACTCAAGCTTATATTCAACCAAAAAAATTCAATATCGATAAGAGAAAAGCACACCACTCTAATCTAATTTGTTATGGAGAACTGACTCGTGAAAATGCACTTGAAGATTTGAAGAAAGATGCTTATCCAAGCGAACAAATGATGAAAGATGACAAAGAGTATTTTATGAAAAAATTCGGAATGAAAGAAGAAGATTTTCAAAATATGATGCAAGCCCCAACAAAAAGTTATTTAGATTATGATGGATATTATAATAATAAATTTTACAAAAAAATATATGATTTTGCCTTCAGTGTTCATAATAAACTAAAAAGCTTTAATTATTACGGAAATAGAGCAGATTAATTATGAATATACTTTTAATCACTAATGTTTGGACAGGAGCTCAACCTTTTTTCTTCGAAGGCAAAGAAGAATCAAAAGGGATGCCAGCATTTAATAATGTTTTTTATAGGCTAATTAATGATAAACGTGTTAGCAAAATACACATTATAGTTTGGCTAGAAAATAAAACAGATAAAATACAAATACCTGTTAAATATCAGGATAAAATAACAACATATCCATTCTGTGTAGGTGATCTTAGTTTGTTAAAAAAGTTTCTTTTAATATTAAAAATCATAAAAAAAGGAATTCAGGTTGTTAAAAATCAAAAAATCAAAGAAATAATAGGTTTTGGATCACTGGCTTCTATATCAGCAATAATAGGAAGATTTACTAAAATACCAGATTTTAGAAGAGTATATGGATCATTTTTGATAAATGAAATTGATTTACCTAAATATAGAATATTTTTTAGACATCCACTAGAGTACCTTTGTTTTAGTCTAAAAGGAAAAGGGTTATTAATCACAAATGACGGCACCAAAGGAGATTTAGTATATAAAAAATTAGGAAATCCAAAACTCCCATTTTATTTTCCTATAAATGGTATTGATAAACAAATTGCAGAATCTATAAAAAAACCAGATATTGAGCTTCCAAATGATTTCATTTGTTATGTGGCAAGATTAGACAGTTGGAAAAGACAACATCTTTTGATTGAAGCATTAGGTTTTTTAAAAAATAACGGAATTAATTTCCCAAAAGCTTATATTATAGGTTCTGTTTTTGATAAAAATTATTCTGAGTTATTAACACAAACAGTCGCAAAATATTCACTTGAAAATAAAGTCGAAATTATTTATGGACTTCCTATAAAAGAGGTTCATTATATGCTTAAAAAAGCAATAATAACCTTCTCATTATATCATACTTCAAATTTAGGAAATGTATTTATAGAAGCCCTGCAATTAGGAACACCTATAATAGCCATAAATGATACAGGTTCTCTTGATTTGATAGATAAGAAAGCATTTTATGAGTTGAAAAACGATGCTGTTCAAGGAGTTGCCGAAGCGATAAAATTATTGCTAAATGATGAAATATTATGTAACAAAATTTCTGAAGAAGCCATCATTTTTTCGAACCATTTTATTAAAAGTTGGGACGAAAGAGCCAATTATGAAATTAATTTATTTCTAGATTAAAAGTATGAAAGCAAAGATATATTCCAAAGAATATTTCGGTAATATAGCATCCTGGGTATTTGTGCTTAGCTGTTTCGCTTATCCAATTTCAGCTATATTATCTATGATATTAAACGTATCTTCTACTATGTTTAATGGGTTTTATAGAGGGATTATTGTTGCATTATCATTATACATAATTATATTTTACAGAACTATTTATAAGTTTCAATACCTCAGAAACAAACAAACCTCTGTATTGTTGTTTTTCTTAGTGTTATATACTTTCAAAGTGATATGGGATAAGTCTGTTGGTGAAGTTGTTTCAGAACACACAAATTCGTATATTTTTTTATTTCTTTTTGGGGGAGTATTATTTCCAGTAATGGCAATTACATTAACAATGCAATATGCAGATATTAAAAAAGTAATTATAAAAATATTTTATACTTTAGCAATAGGCAATGCACTTCTATTTATTTATTTTTTATATCAAAATAATTGGCATTTAGATACGTCAATGCTTTTAACAAGGGCAGAAATTAGAGGGGAAGAAGAAGGGTCATTTGTAGTTAATCCTATTGCATATGGTTTTTATGGAGGACTTTTGTTTTTATTTTGTTTCTCGATTAAAATCTTGTACAGGAATGAACTCACTAAAAACAAAAAAATAATAATGACTTTTTTTTTATTTTTGGGACTTCTAAATTTATTAATGTCCAATTCAAGAGGACCAATACTAGCATCTACTTTAGGACTTATTGTAATAGTTGTTATATATGTACTAAGAGATAAATCATCATCTAAAAGAGTTTTAAACTTTTTAGGGATTCTTATAGTGGTTTCAGGATTAATTTATTTTATTTCTAGCAAAATTGCCTCAAATAATCTTGAAATTGGTATATTGATACGTTTTGATAGAATGTTAGAAAATGTAAATACTGGAGAAAAAGACGATAGAGAAATCTTGTATAGTGAAGCCTTTCAAATGTTTAACGAATACCCAATAATTGGTAATCAATTTGTGTTAAGAAGCACACAATCATACCCACATAGTGCTGTTTTTGAAGTTCTAATGAGTTTGGGTTTGGTTGGTTTGTTTTTTTATTTACTGATAATCAAAAATTTAGTGGTAAAAATGTATTGTTATAAACAAGAATCAATTTATTTTCCAATTTTTATGGGATTGGTAACTGTCACGTTTATAATGTCTTTAACAACAGGAAATTTATATCAAAATGTTGAAAATTGGAATATGATGGCGGTCTTTTTTTCAATATCGTCCTTGTCTAATAAACTATTATAAACTAAAATGAAAGTTGTACATCTTTGCTTGTCAAGTTTTTATATTGATAACTATTCTTATCAGGAGAATATGTTGCCAAAATACCATGTGATTCAAGGAAATGTTGTTACCGTTATTGCTTCTTTGGTTTCATTTGATGAAAATGGTAGTCCTTGTTTATTAAGTAATGAATCTGAAAAAATTACAGCAGATGGTTACAAAGTCATCAGAGTAAATTATAAAAAACCATTTTATAAGCTAAATAGTTATATAAGAAAGTATAATAAAATTTATGAGTTGTTACAGAACGAAAAACCAGAGATATTATTTATCCATGATTTTTCTTTTTTTGATATATTTACAGTAATTAAATATATTAAAAAAAATAAAAATATAAAAGTTTTTGTAGATTGTCATACAGATTATATCAATAGTGCACAAACGTGGTTTTCAAAGCATATTTTTCATCATATTGTTTGGAGGTACACTGCTAAATTACTCACGCCCTACGTTCAAAAATACTACGGTGTTACCCCTCTGAGATGCGATTTTTTAAAAAATGCTTACCAAATTCCAAAAGATAAAATTGAACTTTTAGAATTAGGAATAGATGATGAATTGTTAAAAGACAAAAATCAAAATAAAATTAAACAAAATTTTCTTTTAAATTATAATTTATCTATTTCAGATTTTATAGTTGTTGCAGGAGGAAAAATAGACGAGAAAAAGAATATTCATTTGCTGATGCAAGCCATAAATGAATTAGATATGCCAAATGTAAAATTAGTACTCTTTGGTACAGTAGTTCCAGAGTTTAAGGACTATTTTAATCAGCAATTTTCTGATAAAATGATACATTTAGGTTGGTTAAACCCAGATCAAATTTTAGATTGTTTGTTACTGGCCGACTTAGTTATTTTTCCAGGAACTCATTCCGTTTTATGGGAACAAGCCGTTGGAGCGGGAGCGGTGAGTGTTTTTAAACATTGGAAAGGAATGACACATGTTGATGTGGGTGGTAATTGTAAATTCTTACACAAAAACAGCAAAGACGAAATAAAAAATATCTTGAAACAAATTATTATAAATAAACCAGAATATGCTAAAATGAAGCAAAATGCTTTAAATGGGAAAAACAAATTTTTGTATAGTAACATTGCTTATAGAGCAATTAATTAATAGTAACATGCAAAAAATAGAATACATAATTTCAAGATTAATAAAAAAACTCCATCTTAGAGCAATTATTAATTCTAAAATACATAAAACTTCAAAAATTTGTGCTGGTACACAATTTGTAAATTCTAGCATGGAGAAATATTCAGATATTGGATATGATTGTATTATACTAAATACAGAGGTTGGAGCATTTTGTTCTTTAGGAGCAAACATTGTAATTGGAGGTGCTCCACATACAATCGACTGGGTTTCAACTTCACCAGTTTTTAATGAAAATAGAGATCATTTAACAAAAAAATTTTCTAAACATAAATTTGATTTATTTAAAAAAACTATAATTGGAAATGATGTTTGGATTGGAAATAATGTAATGATAAAATCTGGTGTTACCGTTGGAGATGGAGCGGTTATTGGAATGGGAAGCATTGTAACTAAAGATGTCCCACCTTATGAGATTTGGGCTGGAAACCCTGCAAGACTACTTAAAAAAAGGTTTAGTCAAGAAATTATAAATGAATTGATAAACATTAATTGGTGGAGTTTGGACGATAATGAAATAGAAAAATACGCAAAATATTTTAACAATATAGAGGAGTTCATCAAAATTTATAAACTAAAAAAAATTCAATAATAAATGAATAAGTCCTACCAAATATGCACACAAACAATAATGGACACCACAGATCCTAATATTGTTTTTAATGAAAAAGGTGAAAGCGATTACTACGTAAACTATAAACAATCCATAGAACCAAATTGGCATACAGACAATAGAGGTTACAAAGAATTAATAATTGAAGCCGAGAAGATTAAAAAAGAAGGAATTAACAAAGATTTCGACTGTATTATTGGGTTAAGCGGCGGATTAGATAGCTCTTATGCTGTATATGTTGCTAAAGAAATCATGGGATTACGTCCACTTATATTTCATGTAGATGCAGGTTGGAATACAGAACAGGCTGTTGGAAACATTGAAAAATTAGTTAATGGACTTGGGTTGGATTTATATACTGAAGTTATCAATTGGCAAGAAATGAAAGATTTGCAAGTGGCTTTTCTTAAATCGCAAATTGCCGATCAAGATATGCCACAGGATATAGCTTTCTTTTCAGGACTCTATAAATTTGCCAAAAAAAATAAAATAAAATATGTAATAACGGGGGCTAATTTTTCAACAGAGTGTTGTCGTGAACCAGAGGAGTGGGGAGCATATCCAGGTATTGATAAAAAACTAATTTTAGATATTCATAAAAAATTTGGGAGCAAACAATTAAAGTCATTCCCAATTGTAGATATTTTGAGTTATAAAATATACTATAAATATGTCTTAGGGATGAAAATTTTTAAGCCTTTAAACCTTGTTCCTTACAATAAAAAAGAAGCGGAAAAATTATTATTCGAAAAATATGGTTGGGAAAAATTTCAACACAAACACCACGAATCAAGATTTACTCGTTTCTTTGAAGATTATTGGTTGCCAAGAAAGTTTGGTTACCAAAAAAGAAAAGCACATTTTTCAAGTCTGATATTAACAGGGCAAATGACAAGAGATGAAGCCTTAGAAAGAGTTTCTAAACCAGAACTTTCTGAAGATTTTTTGCAAAAAGAATTTGAATATGTCGCAGAAAAACTAGATTTGACTAAAGAAGAGCTTCAAAAATTATTTGAAGGAGAAAATAAAACATACAACGATTATAAAAATAAAAGAAGTTTAATAGGACTAGGAGCCAAAACAATGATGAAATTTGGTTTAGAAAAAAGATTATTTAGATGATAACAATAATAGATTATGGTGTAGGTAATATTTTCGCTTTTCAAAATGTGTACAAACGCTTGAATATTCCAACCAGAATAGCTAAATCGGTTGATGATTTGAAAGAAGTAGAAAAACTTATTCTTCCTGGAGTTGGTGCATTCGATTATGCCATGTCACAACTTAATGCCTCTGGTATGAGAGAAAGACTTGATGATTTAGTTTTAAATCAAAAAGTTCCTATTATTGGTATCTGTGTAGGAATGCAAATGATGGGAAACAAAAGCGATGAAGGAAATTTAGAGGGGTTAAAATGGATTAACGCCAACATTAGAAAGTTCGACGAAGCAACTATTCATCAGCGTACAAAGTTGCCACACATGGGTTGGAATGATGTAACACCAAAAAGTAATCACTCCCTTTTTGAAGGATTAGAACAAGATGCAATTTTTTATTTCTTACATAGTTTTTATTTTGAATGTAATAATGTTGAAGATTCTATTGCTACATCAGATTATGGAATTAATTTTACATCAGCAGCACATCACGGTAATGTGTATGGCATACAATTTCATCCCGAAAAAAGTCACAATTATGGAGAGCAATTGTTATATAATTTTGCTAAATTATAAATTATGTTAAGACCTAGAATAATTGCAAGCCTTTTGGTTCATGATAACGGATTAGTAAAAACAGTACATTTCAAAAATCCAAAATATGTTGGAGATCCAATCAATGCCGTTCGAATATTTAACGAAAAAGAAGTTGATGAACTTGCTATTTTTGATATAGACGCTACCGTTTTAGGAAAAGAACCTGATTATGTATTAATAGAAAAATTAGCAAATCAATCTAGAATGCCTTTGTGTTATGGAGGTGGCGTAAAAACAGTAGAGCAAGCTCAAAAAATATTTGGTCTCGGAATAGAAAAAATAGCAATGAGTTCTGCAGTAATCGAAAATCCAAATTTAATTACTCAGATTGCCGATAGAGTAGGTTCTCAAAGTGTTATTGTTGTTTTGGATGTTAAAAAAAAGCTGCTAGGAGGATACGAAATTTATACACATAATGGAAAAAAAGCAACAGG
>DZCQ01000051.1 GCA_022730285.1 Flavobacterium psychrophilum | reverse complement strand
AAAATAATTTTTTACTATATTTGTCATCAATATTGGTGGTTTAGAGACTTCAAGATGCTAAATTTCAGTATCTTGATCAATATTTATCCGCTTTATTTTACTTTAAATAATTGCCCCCAACGGGTTATTTATACAACTTTAAGCTATAAATTATCACTTTTTTACTCTTACAAAAATAAATTTTATCAAATATATTTGCAAGCAAGCTTATTCTTATGTAAATTTACATTTCAATACTAAATATAAATGTTGCAAATTAAAAAAATTGGAGTATTAACCTCAGGAGGAGATTCTCCAGGTATGAATGCTGCCATACGATCTGTGGTTAGAACCTGTGCCTTTCATTCTGTAGAATGTGTAGGTATTTATAGAGGTTACCAAGGAATGATAGAAGGAGATTTTAAAGAAATGGGTGCTCGCTCAGTACATAATATAGTAAATAAAGGCGGAACTATCCTAAAATCTGCTAGATCGAAAGAATTTATGACTCCAGAAGGTCGAAATATAGCATTTAAAAACCTAAAATCTGCAAATATAGATGCCATTGTAGTAATAGGCGGAGATGGAACATTTACAGGTGCCGAAATATTTAACCAAGAATATAATTTTCCAGTAATGGGAATACCAGGAACCATAGATAACGATATTTATGGAACTAGCCATACATTAGGTTACGACACTGCCTTGAACACAGTGGTAGAATGCATTGATAAAATTAGAGACACAGCAAGCTCACACAACAGACTTTTTTTTGTAGAAGTAATGGGTAGAGATGCAGGGCATATTGCACTTAATGCAGGTATTGGGGCTGGAGCTGAAGAGATACTAATACCAGAAGAAGACCTTGGTTTAGAAAGACTGTTAGAGTCTCTTGAAAAAAGTAAAGCGTCTGGAAAATCTTCTAGCATTGTTGTAGTTGCCGAAGGTGATAAAATGGGGAAAAATGTATTTGAACTTAAAGATTATGTAGAAGAAAATCTCCCAGAATATGAAGTGCGAGTATCTGTTCTAGGACACATGCAACGTGGTGGTGCTCCATCTTGTTACGATAGAGTTTTAGCATCAAGACTAGGGGTTAAAGCAGTAGAATCTCTACTGGAAGGAAAATCTAACTATATGGTAGGAATGATACACGACAAAGTGGCACTCACACCACTAGAACAAGCAATTAAAGGAAAATCAGAAATTGATAAAGAATTACTTAGAGTGTCAGATATAATGTCCACTTAACAAATAAAATAATTAACAATCTAAATTAACATAAATCTAAAATTAACAAAGAATGAAAGTAAAATTAGGAATAAACGGTTTTGGAAGAATAGGAAGGATAGTTTTCAGAGAATCATTTAACCGTGACAATGTAGAAATTGTAGCAATAAACGATTTATTAGATGTAGAACACTTAGCATATTTACTAAAATACGACTCCGTTCATGGACGATTTGCTGGAAAAGTAGAAGTATTAGACGGAAAATTATATGTAAACGATAAGCATATTCGCATTACAGCCGAAAAAGATCCAGCAAACTTAAAGTGGAATGAAGTAGGAGTAGAGGTAGTTGCAGAATGTACCGGTTTTTTTACCACCATCGAAACTGCAAAAGCACACATTGTAGGAGGTGCTAAAAAAGTAATTATCTCCGCACCATCTGCCGATGCACCAATGTTTGTAATGGGCGTAAACCACCACGAAGTTCTAGCAACAGATACTGTAGTTTCTAATGCATCTTGCACCACAAATTGCCTTGCACCATTGGCAAAAGTAATACACGACAACTTTACAATTGTAGAAGGGTTAATGACAACCATTCACGCAACAACCTCTACACAAATGACTAACGATGGACCTTCTCGCAAAGATTACAGAGGTGGGCGTTCAGCACTAGTAAACATGATTCCATCTAGCACAGGAGCTGCAAAAGCGGTAGGAAAAGTAATACCATCACTAAATGGAAAATTAACAGGAATGTCCATGCGAGTTCCAACCGTAGATGTGTCCGTTGTTGATTTAACTGTAAAAGTTGCAAAAGAAACAACTTATGATGAAATAATGCAAGTGCTTAAAAATGCTTCCGAAAACGAACTAAAAGGAATTTTAGGATTCACACAAGACGATGTTGTTTCACAAGATTTTGTCTCAGACTCTCGTACCTCAATTGTAGATGCTAAAGCAGGAATTGGACTAAACTCCACTTTTTTCAAAATAATTTCTTGGTATGATAACGAATACGGATATTCAAGCAAATTAATAGATTTAGCTGTACATATCAACACACTCTAATACCTAAATCCCATTATTATTTTGAAAATATAATGGGATTTTTAGTTATTTTACAAAAGCCAATCCTGCTATCCATTACAAGCTTTTTCATTTCAAACCATTTTTGTATTCTATAAAAAGAGCTTCCGCTAGTCGCTTTTTTATAGCAACAAAAATTGGTTTTCAATCACAAAAGGCTTTTCATTACTATCAGGGCTAAAACACAATACACAATATGAAATTACTAGTAGATAGTGGCTCTACAAAAGCCGATTGGATAGCCTTAGACAAAAACGGAAAAGTACTATTCACCACCCAATCTCTTGGATTAAACCCAGAGGTTCTAACCGAATTAGAAATAATATCTAGGTTAGAAGATAAATTTGATATATCTCATAACAAAAGTCAAGTTGCAGAACTCTTTTTTTATGGAGCAGGATGCGGAACAGATAGAATGAAACTATTTTTGACTAAAGTATTTCAAGGGTATTTCTCCAATGCTAATGTATCTGTTTACGAGGATACTTATGCTGCAGTATATGCAACCACTCCAAAAAACGAAAAAGCAATAGTCTGTATTTTAGGCACTGGTTCTAATTGTAGCTATTACGATGGGCAAAAATTACACCAAAGAGTACAATCTCTAGGATACATTGCCATGGACGATTGCTCTGGAAATAGATTTGGACGCCATTTACTTCGTGCTTATTATTTCAATAAAATGCCTCTTGATTTGGCAAAAGAATTTGAAACAACCTTTGTTGTAGATCCAGATTCGGTAAAAAATAATTTATACAAACAGCCCAATCCAAATGCGTACTTAGCAACATATGCAAAATTTTTGATAAAACACAAAGATACAACAATGTGTCAGGAATTTATAAACGAAGAAATGGAAGCATTTGTAGAGAACTATATCAAACAATTTGATAATTATAAAGAAGTTCCAGTTAATTTTATAGGTTCTGTGGCATTTTATCTAAAAGCGGAATTGCAAAATATTCTTGTAAAGCACCAGATAACAATGGGAAAAGTTTTGCGTCGCCCGATAGATGGACTGATAGAATATCATATAATTAATAAATAAAGAAAGATTTTATTAAATTATAACAATAGAGAAGATATTTTTGTATATTGCCACAATAAAAATGTTAAATTTTACAACATTTAAGTGAATCGAAGTTTTAATCATAAAATCAAAAGACTATTAAGTAGTAAAAAGATTTTAAAGAATTATAATCACTTTCATCAAACAAAAAGATAATTTTAGTAGATTCTTAAATTAGAAAAAATACGTAATTATTCTGTTTAACACACTTATAGTTTTTTTTTTAATTAAAAAAAAACATTGTATTAGCACAATTATCAATATATAAAATTCTACCATTATGAAAAAAATCCCTTTCTTTATCCTACTTTTGGTTGTTACCGTTTCGTATTCGCAAAAAAAGAAAAAAGCACCAGTTGTTAAAAAAGCAGTTTCCACAATTTTAGCAAAAGACAAAGAAAATACGGTGGAATTAATTAATAATAATTTGTATTTTTTTGTTAAAAACGCAGAGAAAAAAGACACTTTGTTACTTAAAAAGTATGAAACTAAAACAACCCCTATTGATTTAAAAATCACTTCTTTTCTTGTGAAAGATGTTCCTTTATATTGTGTAACTTGGAATGAAAAAAATGGCACAACAACCAAACTTAAAAAAGAAGATATAACAAACACCGAATCGCAAATCTGGAATCCAGTTTTAAAATCGTTGCTAATAAGCAATACACAATCAGTTACTAAAATAGTAGAAACCGTTTTCTTAGACAAACGCAATACAGCATCAGAAACACAAGAACGAACCCGAAATGCTGGATACAACTTTGCACTTTTGCCTAATGGCGATTTTGTATTAAAAAATAAAACCGAAGAAACAAAGTATTCCTACAATCCTACCAGTGCAAAATACGAAGTGTTTAAGCCCACATCTGCTCCAGTAAAGGCGAAAGTAAAATCCAAAAGAAGATAACTTTTAGCAAAAATTGACTACAAGTGTATGAAATTAGTTTTTGCATCGTCTAATAAAAACAAAGTTTTGGAGGTAAAAGATATTTTGCCAAAACATGTTCAATTAATAAGTTTGGAAGATATTAATTGCTATGATGTTATTCCAGAAACTGCTACCACAATAGAGGGAAATGCAATTCTTAAAGCAAATTATATTACAAAAAAATATGCCATTTCGTGCTTTGCAGACGATACTGGTTTGGAAGTAGAAGCTCTAAATGGAGAACCTGGAGTGTTTTCTGCAAGATACGCAGGAAATCACGGTAATGATAAAGAAAATATAAAAAAATTGCTCCTAAATTTAAAATCTCACAGCAACAGAAAGGCACGATTTAAAACAGTAATTGCTCTGAACTACCACAACGAGCAATATTTGTTTGAGGGAATAATAAATGGACATATAACGGAAAAAGAAATTGGTGAAAATGGATTTGGCTATGACTCTGTTTTTTGTCCTAACGGATACCATCAAACATTTGCCGAAATGACATCAGAATTAAAGAACACCATAAGTCACAGAAAAATTGCGGTTAAAAAGTTAATTACTTTTTTGATAAATAATTAACAAATAATTAACAAATAATTAACAAATAATTTTGATTTTTAAGTATCTTTGTTCTTGTAAAAATTATCGTTATGAAAAAAATTATTCTTTCCATTTGTTTTATATCTGTCTCCATGTTTGGGCAGGTAGG
>DZCQ01000002.1:66325-130916 GCA_022730285.1 Flavobacterium psychrophilum | reverse complement strand
TCTGGAATTTTTACAATTAGTGGCACTTCTAGTGCTGTTGGAAATTATAATTATACAATTACTACTAATGGTGGTTGTGCTCCCGATGCAACAATAAGTGGAACTATAACAATTACTCCTGCTCCATCTATTACACTTGCATCTGCTGGTGGAACGAATACTCAATCGCTTTGCGAGAATAATACATTAGTAAATATTGATTATACAATTGGAGGAAGTGGCACTGGAGCCGAAATTTCTGCTGGATCGCTACCAAATGGTGTTACCGGCACTTTTGCAGGAAATACCTTTAGCATTAGTGGGCTTCCAACCTCGACAGGAACTTATAACTATACGGTTTCGAGTACAGGAGGTTGTACACCAGGTGTATCGATGAGTGGTACAATTACTGTAATTGAAATACCAAAACCTATTTTGACTCCAGGTTATATTTGTGTAGATACAAATAACATGCCTACGGGAAATTATACCATCGAAACACAATTAGACGATGTAAATTATACTTTTAAATGGTATGATTTTAATGGAATAATAAGTGGTGCAACACAGAGTTTTTATATAGCAACAAATCCGGGGATATATAGTGTGATAGCAAGTTCTAATACTACTCCAAGCTGTCCTGCTCCTATTGCAAGTGTTACAATAAATCCTTCATTACCACCAACAAGCATGACTGTTGTAGCATCAAATTATTTTGCTGAATTGCAAACACTAACAGTAAATGTTTTACCTATTGGTAATTATTTATATCAATTGGATAATGGTATAATTCAAAATAGTTCGATTTTCACAAACGTAAATTCCGGAAGTCATACTATTAAGGTAACTGATGTAAACCAATGTGGAGAACTTACGCAGCTTGCTACAATTGTAGATTATCCTAAATTTTTCACTCCAAATAATGACGGATATCATGACACTTGGAATATTCCAGCCTTAAGTAATCAGTCAAATTCTAAAATAGAAATTTTTGATAGAATGGGAAAACTCATCAAAATAATTCTACCAACAGGAAATGGTTGGAATGGTTCTTTCAATGAGAAACCTCTTCCGGCAACAGACTATTGGTTTGTAGTATATTACAAAGAAAATAATCTGGATAAAATATTTAAGTCGCATTTTGCACTAAAACGATAGCGTTTTAATTCTATAAAAAAGCATCATTAAATAGATAATAATAAATTTATTTGATGGTGTTTTTTTGTATATATTTTTATAATTTTACAACTAATTAAAGCATTTTTACTATGAGCTATTATAAAATTGACAATTTAGAGCAATATTTCAAACATTACAATAAATCAATACGGGAACCTAGAAAGTTTTGGGGAAAGATAGCATCAGAAAACTTTTCGTGGTATCAAGAATGTGAAAGGGTGGTAGATTTTGATATGGAAGAAGCTAAAATAGAATGGTTTAAAGGTGCAAAGGTAAACATTGTTAAAAATTGTTTAGATAGACATTTAGCAAGAAAAGGAGATAAAACTGCCATTATATTCGAACCAAATAATCCAGAGGAAAAGTCTATAAATATTTCCTATAACGAGTTACATTTACGAGTTTCCAAAATGGCTAATATTCTTGTAAATCAAGGTGTTAAAAAAGGAGATAGAGTTTGTATCTACTTACCAATGATTCCAGAATTAGCAATTACAGTATTAGCTTGTGCAAGAATTGGTGCTATACATTCTGTTATTTTTGCAGGATTTTCAGCATCTGCGTTAAACGCAAGAATTACAGATAGCCAATGTAAAATGGTAATAACTGCAGATGGTGGTTTTAGAGGAGATAAAACAATAGAATTAAAATCTATTGTAGATGAAGCATTGGAAAACAACACAGTAGTAACAAAAGTATTAGTTGTAAAACGAACAAATAATGTTGTAAATATGCAAAATGACAGAGATATTTGGTTAGAATCTCTATTGTATGAAGCATCAGAAAATCATATTGCAGAAATAATGGATGCTGAAGACCCTCTATTTATTCTATATACATCTGGTTCCACTGGAAAGCCAAAAGGAATGGTTCACACTACTGCCGGATATATGGTATATACAGCATATACATTTAAAAATGTTTTTAATTACCAAGAAAATGACATATTTTGGTGCACTGCAGATATAGGTTGGATTACAGGACATTCGTACTTATTATATGGTCCACTTCTAAATGGTGCAACTACTGTTCTGTTTGAAGGCATTCCATCATATCCTGATTTTAGTAGATTTTGGGAAGTTATCGAAAAGCATAAAGTTACTCATTTTTATACTGCTCCAACAGCAATTAGATCTCTAGCAAAAGAAAATTTAGCATATATTCAAAAATACCCATTAAAGTCCTTAAAGGTAATAGGTTCGGTAGGAGAGCCTATTAACGAAGAAGCTTGGCATTGGTACAACGATCATGTAGGAGCAAAACGCTGTCCAGTAGTAGATACTTGGTGGCAAACTGAAACTGGTGGTATAATGATTTCTCCAATTGCATTTGTAACCCCAACAAAACCAACGTATGCCTCCTTACCACTCCCAGGTGTTCAGCCAGTATTAATGGACGAAAAGCAAAATGAAATTGAAGGGAATCAAGTTACAGGAAGTTTGTGTATTAAATTCCCATGGCCTGGAATTGCTAGAACCATTTGGGGAGATCATGAACGATATAAAAAAACATATTTTAGCACATTTCCGGGTAAATATTTTACAGGTGATGGAGCTTTAAGAGATGAGGTTGGCTATTATAGAATTACTGGAAGAGTAGATGATGTAATAATAGTTTCTGGACACAATTTAGGAACTGCTCCCATTGAAGATGCAATTAATGAACACCAAGCTGTGGCAGAATCTGCTATAGTTGGATTTTCACATGATGTAAAAGGATTTGCATTATATGGCTTTGTTATCTTGAAAGAAATTGGAGAAATTAGAGATAAAAATAACTTATCGAAAGAAATTAATGAGCAAATATCCAATCAAGTTGGGGCTATAGCAAAATTAGATAAAATTCAATTTGTTAGTGGTTTACCAAAAACAAGATCTGGTAAAATTATGCGTAGAATATTACGAATAATTGCAGATAGCACAAATACAATTCCAGATTTTGGGGATACTAGCACCTTATTAAATCCAGAAATAATTCAAGAAATATATAAAGATAGATTGTAAAAATGATTCAAAAAAAATAAAGCGAATAGAATAATATTTATTCGCTTTATCCTATATTTTCTTAGAATTTATTTTCTACTTCGGCAGTTTGAAGCATAAAATAATGCAAATCTGTATTTTTTATAAATGGATTTAGCTTTTCGCTTCCAGGTCCAAACATTGCAAGTTCTACATAATCAGCAGAATGATCCATACTAATCCAGCCAACAGAACTTTTCTTTTTTTGTATTTCGGATAATGCTTTAAATGGCAAATGTTTGTGATTGTATAAACCCTCTTCTATTTTTAAATTGGTATAATAGCTTAATAATTCTTTTGCTTCTTCAGTAGATAATGCAAAGTTATTAGCATATTCTATACGTTCTATTAATTGTGCTTCGGAGGTTTCTTTTCCAATACCATTTAAAATCCAATCATTTGTTTGTTTATAATTTTGAATAGAATCAAAATTAGCATTTGCCTCTTTCCCATAAATTACTCCTGGGTTTGCATTACCATGGTCTGTGGTTATAATTACAAGAGTATTTTTATCTTTTTCGGCAAAATCTATTGCGGTTTTTACTGCTTGATCATGAGCAACTTGATCGTAAATAAGTCCAGCAATGTCATTTGCATGAGCAGCCCAATCTACTTTACCAGCTTCAACTTGTAGCACAAATCCTTCTGGATTATTTTTCATTTTATCAATAGCTCTTTGTGTCATTTCTGCAAGAGTTGGAATTTTTTGAGTTAGCTCTTTACTAGATTCTCTGTCTTTAGAATATGGTAAACCATCGTTATCAAAAACTCCTAATATTGGTTTTTCGTTCGTAACCTGCAGCATTTCATCTTTGGTTCGTACAACATTAAATCCTTTTTCTTTATATTCTTTATACATATCTCGTTTGTCCTTACGAGTTGCGGCATCAAAATAGTTATTCCCACCACCCATCATAATATCAAATTTTAAATCAAGATACATCTCTGCGATTTTATCTTGGCTATTTCTACTTTTGGTAGAGACACAAAAACCAGCTGGTGTTGCATGTGTTATTGGAACGGTGGTAACACAACCTGCCATTTTTCCTGCTTTTTTAAATTTTTGCCATAATGGTAAATATGCTTCCCCATTTACACCAGTATTAATAGAGCCATTATTTACTCTAAAACCACCACCCCAAGAAGAACTTGCAGCAGCAGAATCTGTAACAATTGAAGATGCTGAAGCCATATCCATTAAAGCTCTTGAAACTTTATTATCTTTATATAATTGAATCCAATTACTCCCTACTCCTGTTTTTCTGTTTAAATATAAATCAGCCATGTTTAGAGTTCCTGTACTCATTCCATCGCTTACAATTATTATGATATTTTTCGCTTTTTTATTTTTATCGACAAAGTCTAAATTAACCGTATTAGAAAAACCTTCTAAAGGATTTAACAATGTGGTTCCAAGTGCTGCTAGCGATCCGTTTCTAAAAAATTTTCTTCTATTCATTAGTATTGCGATTTTATTTTTTTTCTTTTTAAAGATTAACCTTCTTCAAATTAAGCTACTCACAAAGTTAAGAATACTTATAGTGATTGATGTGAATAAATTGTTAATTGTTATCTATTTTTAATTTCACAAAGAATTAATTAAATTTTGATATACCAGTTTCTAACCATTTTTTGTAAATTGAACTATCGGAAGTGTAGCCAATTGGAGTATTTAATGCCTCTCCATTGGTATTTAAAATTACATAATAAGGCTGAGCGTTTGCTTTGTAATGTACAATTTGAAAATCGCTCCATTTATTGCCAACAGTAGTTATTTCTTTTCCAGTTTCTTTAGAAGTATATTGTTCGGTTATTGGCAATTCTTTTTTATCATCAACATATAAAGATATTAAAACTACTTTATCTTTTAATATTGGCAAAATTTCTTTATTTGACCAAACATAATCTTCCATTTTTCGACAATTTACACAAGCATACCCTGTAAAATCTAATAAAATTGGTTTATGTACTTTTTTTGCATAAGCAACTCCAAGATTATAATCTTCAAAAGCAATAATTCCATGAGCTGCAATATGTGCTCCTTTTGGTAAATTTTCTGAATTAGTTGTTGTAGCAGTAGAGTTCTCCCCAATACCATTAGGACTTTCGCTATAAGTTATGGGTGGTGGAAAACCAGATATTAATTTAAGAGGTGCTCCCCAAAGACCTGGTATTAAATATATTGTGAAAATAAACACTAATAATCCAAACAATAATCTCCCTACAGAAAGATGCGAAAGTGGACTGTCATGTGGAAGGGTGATTTTTCCGAATAAATAAAAAGCCAATATCCCAAATATTCCAATCCAAATTGCTAAAAATAATTCTCTTTCTAAAAAATGTGTTTGCAAAACTAAATCGGCATTTGACAAAAATTTGAATGCAAGTGCTAATTCCAAAAAACCTAAAACTACTTTTACAGTATTTAACCAACCACCAGATTTAGGCATGGAATTAAGCCAGCCTGGAAACATTGCAAAAAGCATGAATGGTAAGGCAAGTGCTAAAGAAAAGCCGAACATTCCTACAATTGGAGCAATTCCTCCTTTTGAGGCAGCTTCTACCAATAGTGTTCCTACAATAGGTCCTGTGCAGGAAAAAGAAACAATAGCAAGAGCTAATGCCATGAATAGAATCCCTACTATCCCTCCCCTATCCGCTTGACTATCAACCTTGTTAGCCCAAGAATTTGGCAACATAATTTCAAAAGCCCCTAAAAAGGAAATTGCAAATAGAACAAGTAGTGCAAAGAAAATTATGTTAAACCACACATTTGTTGACAATGCATTTAAAGAATCGGCACCAAAGATCGTGGTAACTAAGGTTCCTAGTAAAACATAAATTATAATGATGGAAACACCATAAATAACGGCATTTTTAATGCCTTGTGCTTTTGTTTTGCTCTGTTTTGTAAAAAAGCTAACCGTCATGGGAATCATTGGGAAAACGCACGGAGTTAAAAGTGCTGCAAATCCAGAGAAAAAAGCGATTATAAAAATGGTTAGCAAACCTCTTTTTTCATCAGGTATATTAGTGCTTTTTGAAAGATTTTTATTGGTATTTAAACTCTCTTTTTTAATAGTATCGGTGTCTGAATTACTATTAGAAACAATTTCTGAGCTTTTTTTGGGAGCTATATTTGTATTTGTAGTCTCTTTTTTAGCAATGTTCGGAATTGCAAAAACAAAATTTTTATCTTGCTGAATACAAGACTCTTTACAAACTTGATACGAAACATTTACATTTATTTTAGTAAGAGTTGGATTTAAAATCGTGATATTCTGTTTAAAAGTTGCTGTTTTTTCAAATAAATATTCATCCACTTCAAAAATGTCGTTATATACTTTTTTATACGCTGTTTCGGTTGTTTTTCCTTCTAATTTATAATTTTTAGAACTATTTTTATAGTCAAATACGGTTGGTAACGATGCTCCATCTGGAGTAAATTGTGAAAATAAGTGCCATTCAGAATCTATATTTGCTTTAAAAATCAAAGTAAATTGTGTGTCTGATTTTTTTTCGACAGTAGTAGTCCATTTTACAGGGTCTAAAATTTGTCCGTTTACTAAAAATGCTTGAAAAATGAATAAAAGTATGAAAATGTTTCTCATTAGATTTGGTATTATAAAATTCTTATTTTGGGCTGTACTATTCTGAAAATAAAGAAATTTTAAGAATATTAGAAGTTGTATTTTTTGCTTCAAATCTCTTGTCTGCTCTTTTATTAATGACCCAAACAATAGAATTATCAGAACACAATAGCCAAGTATTTTCTTTTTCTATCAAAGACATTTTTTCGTCTTTAAAATATTTACTCAACTTTTTTTTACCATTCATTCCTGATGGGAAAAAATAATCTCCTTGTTCCCACTTTCTTATCAATAAAGGGAATTTCAATTTATCTTCATCTACAAATATACTACTTTTTGTTTCGGCTGTACAATCTTTCACGACTGTAAAGGCAATATTTAAGTCAAATTTAACTTCTTTTTGATTTTTATCTACTAAAATAACATTTAGATTACTCTGCTTATTTTTTTCTAACACCAGAAAATCTCTGTTTTTTATCAATCTATATTCTGTAGATAAAACTTGCTTTCCACTTTGTGCATTTACTAAATTATACACACTTTCCCAATCCTGAAACTGATATTCTTTGAGCCATTCATACAAATAGGTTTTGAAATTAGGTAATTTTAATAGTTTTTTTAAATCGAACAAAAGACTTGTATTTTCTTGTTTTACAACTTGTTGGTAAACCAAAATAGTTGCATCTGTTGCCAAATTTAAAGTCTGTTGCAAATAATTTTGAGATTTATTGAAAGTTTCAATAATGCTCGGATTTATTTCCTTTAAAATAGGAATAAGATCTTTACGAATTCTATTTCGTACATATTTTGTGGTTTGATTACTAGAATCTTCTCTCCATTGTAGTTTTTTTTGTTGCAAATAACTTTCAATTTGCAATCTTGAAAAGGGTAAAAGTGGTCTAATAACTTGATTATTTTGTTCTGGAATGCCCACTAAGCCACTTAATCCAGTTCCTCTAATTAAATTTATTAAAAAAGTTTCTAAATTATCATCCGCATGATGTGCTGTTACAATGTAATCATAGTTTTCTGTTTCTAATAGTTCATAAAACCAATTGTATCGTAGGTTTCTGGCTGCAACTTGTATGGATAATTTATAATCTTCTGCAAATTGTTTTGTATTAAAAATGGTCGTGAAAATTGGAATGCCATTAGTATTGGCATAATTTTCAACAAAATCTAAATCGCCATCACTCTCCTCACCTCTTAGTTTAAAATTACAATGAGCAATAGCAATGGTGTAGTTTAACTCCTGTAATAAATGTAGCATAACCATACTATCCATACCTCCACTAGTAGCTACTAGCAGTTTTTTATTTTTCAAATTGGCAAAATTTTGCTCGAGATGTATTTTTATGTTTTGGAGCATCAAATATTATAGATTAACAGGATTTAAAACACAAAACATAGCATCTGCTTTCAGCATACATTCTTCGTATTCACTTTCAGGATTAGAAGCATTTGTAATAGCACTTCCAACAGAAAATGAAACATATCTTTCGGTAGAATTATACAAAATACTACGAATAATCACGTTAAAATCGAAATTCCCACTTGGGTCAAAGTAACCAATTGCTCCACTATAAACTCCTCTTTTTGAATATTCTAACTCCTCAATAATAGATAGTGCTTTTATTTTAGGAACTCCAGTCATGCTCCCCATTGGGAATGTTGTTTTTAAAACTTCTATGGGACTTGTCGTATGAGATATTTTGCTAGTAATAGTAGATATTAATTGATGCACTTGCTTAAAACTATATATTTGGCACAATTCGGTAACAGAAACAGAGCCTTTAATTGCCGTATTCGATAAATCGTTTCTTACCAAATCTACAATCATAATATTTTCTGTTTTTTCTTTCAAATTATTTAAAAGTGCATTTTTTGAATAAGTATCCTCTTCTAAATCAGCATATCTCTTGGCAGTTCCTTTGATGGGTTGTGAAATAATACTATCGTTTTCTTTTCTTAAATATCGCTCTGGCGAAGCACAAAGTATGAACTTATCATTATTTTTAAAAAATGTTGCAAATGGTGTTTCTGAAATATCATTTAATAAATTATAGGTTTGTAACGGGTTTATTTGTACATTTTCGGCAAAAAATTCCATACAAAAATTCATTTCATAAATATCTCCTTTTGCAATGTGTTGCTTGATTTTTGAAATCTTATCGAGATAATTCTTTTTAGAAATTCGCTGTTTTATAGCTATTTTGTTTGTGTTTTTGTACGAAATTTCTTTTGTAGAAATAATTTCTTCAAAATCTGTTTCCATTTCGTCATCACACATATTTAAATAATGTATTTCCAGAACGGAATCTTGAACTAAAAATATTTTTTGTGGCTGAAAAAAAAATAAGTCATCAAAATGCAAATGGTCTTCGTTCAACGAAACTAAAGGCTCAATATCGTTTTTTAAATCATACGAAAGATACCCAAAAATCCAATCTTTAGTTTGCGATTGGTATTGAAATAAATCATCAAAAGCATTAAAATAATCGGTTTGAATTGCGGTGAATGCATTTACAGCGAGCACATAATTATAACTTTTTATTTTTTGAGGATAATTATTACTATCTAAAAATGCAATTTCTCTATGCTGGTTTCCCCAATTTAGAAGTTGCTTTTTAAAAGTTTCTGGATGGTCTAATTTTTTATAAACTATTGTTCTCAAAATTTATAGGGAAATAAAGTACAAATTTAACCTTTTTTATTTTAAATTTGATTTTTTATTCCAATTCCATAATCTGATGAACAAAAAATTGTCCTTATTTCTACTTTTAGTTATTAATTTTCAAATAACTAGTACTTTCGCTCAAAGTGAAATTGCAGATACTACTTTTGTAAATATTAAAGATTACAGCTCTGACTTTATTTTAGACATGAAATATGCAACTACAACTAATTTTTTAAAAACAAAAGTGTATGATTGTCCTATTTGTTTCTTGCGATTAAAAACGGTAAAATCATTGATAAATGCAAATGCTGCTTTTATAAAAAAAGGGTATAGAATTAAATTATTTGATTGTTACAGACCGCTAGATGTGCAAAAAAAAATGTGGAAAATAATTCCTAACACAAATTATGTTGCCAGTCCTACAAAAGGTTCTATTCATAATCGCGGTGGTGCCGTAGATTTGACACTTGTAGATAAAAAAGGAAAAGAACTAGATATGGGAACTCCTTTTGATTTTTTTGGTGTAGAATCTGGACATGAGTATAAAAAATTATCTAAAAAAGTTTTAAAAAATAGGCTTTTTCTAAAAACTATTATGGAAAAAAATAATTTTGGAGCTATAAATTCAGAATGGTGGCACTATAACTTGAAAGGTTCCACAAAAGATGCCATTTCAAATACTAAATGGAAGTGTGATAACTAATTAATTTTTATTCCTAACGATATTTGTAAGGTACTAGCATGATCAAAGAAATTAGTATATTCTGGACTTGTATTAATGCTTAATTTGGAATTTAATAATCCTACTCCTAAAAACATACCAAATCTTTTTGCTAATTTATAATCTGTATAAACGGCAAATCTATAATCATGCCCTTCTTGTTTTCCAAAACCTCTTAAACCACTCCTAAACTGCAAAAAAGAATATCCATAACCAAACAAAGGTTCTATTGTTATTTGATCATTTAAAATAAATCGATAAGAAACAGAACCGTAAATACTATTCAAATTTGATGCATTTATATTTCCTGCAATAGCACTATCAGAAGTTCTAAAAGAAATAAAATCGTAGCCAAAACCTACCATTGCGTTTTTATATTTTGCGAAATAACTGCTTACTCCAAAGCCAATGCTTTCTTTGTTCGCCTTTGCTAAAAAATTATCCCCTTGACTTATTGGTACAATGGCTCGCAATCTAAAAGTCGGTATAAAATCAAAATCCGATTTTTTAACTTCTTCTGTTTGAGAAAATCCTATACTAGTAACAAATAGAATTAAAAAAAATACTTTTTTTATCATTTCAAAAAAATTAATAAATTACTGTATAAATAACAGAATCGTTTACAATAACAACATTTTCTGTATGGTTAGTAATGGTTGATGGTGTGGTAGAATAATCTATTATTGTATATTTTAAAACCATTGTTTGGTTTTTTAATACTTTATATTTGTTTGGAGTATAATAATCATTTATATTATTTCCGTTTACCAAATCTATAACAGAATAAGAAATAGAACCCTCGAGTTTTATGTTTTTTAGCTCCTTATGCGTAGTAGAAGTCTTTGTAAAAATAGTTTCTAGATCTACTAATTCGGAATGTTTATACAATATTATAGTATTTAAGTTTAGTACATAATTTACAAAATTATTTTGGGTAAATAAGATTTTATTTAAATGATAAGTATCCGAATAATTGTTAATTATATAACTAATATAGGTAGAATTTGTCGGTTTTAAAAGCACCATTGTTGCTTCTCCATTTGCATTGGTACTGGCATCCGTGACATTGTCACCTCCTCCATAAGAAGAAGTTCCTACATCAATACCTACTGGCATGTTTGCAATAGGATTATTATTAGAATCGACAAATCTTGCTTTGGTAACTAATCTAGTCTCTCCATCGTATGTAATATCACATGATATAAGTAAAAATAAAACACTAAGGAAGCTTAAAATTCTGAACATAATTTTAAAGTTTTTGTAAATATAAAAGATAAAACAACTTGTATCTATTTTGATTCTTAAAAAAGAATACTATCGTAACACTGCTCTTTTAATAATATTATTAAAAATTCTATATCCAAGTTTAGACCGAAGCAAATGCATTATTTTAGCATCAAAACCGATAGTATATCGTTTAAAACTTTCAGGGGAATTGTTAGCGATAAAAAATATTTTTTGGGTAATTGTAGGAACTAAATTTTTATTTTTAGAGGTTTTTTTCTCTAAAAGTTGTGTAATTTTATTCATTAAACAATTATATGAATCTATATTGCAAGGTTCATTTTTAATTACATTTTTTTGAAAATTAGTATTTACATTTCCAAATTGCACGGTACAAACTTTTATATTAAAACAACTTAATTCATAGCTCATACATTCAGAAAAGCTTTCAACTGCTTTCTTGGTGGAATGATAAAAACTTCCTAATGGCAAATTTACCAATCCAGCGATAGAAGTTACATTAATAAAAAGTCCTTTGTTTTGCTCCCGAAATATGGGTATAAAGGCTCTGCAAACTTTAACAACACCAAGCCAATTAACGCTTACAATTGCATCTATCATTTTGTCTTGCGAGAGTTCTACAAAACTGCGATACCCGATTCCTGCATTATTAATAATCACATCAATATTTTGATGTTCTTCTAAAATTATTTTTTTTGCGTTTTCTATACTTTCGGTACAAGTTACATCAAGCTTGTAACAATAAATATTTGGTATGTTTTGTAAAGATTTTCCTTCGTCTAAGCAAATCATGGTGGCTATTACTGTCCAATTATTAGTAGCAAATAGCATTGCTAACTCTTTGCCTAATCCTCCTCCAGCACCTGTAATTAATACTTTTTTCAATAGATATAGTTTAAATTGTTGTAAATAAACAATATCTTTAGGAAACACACAATATTTTTATTAAAAAAACATTAATTTAATCGTTATTTTCAATTTGTTTGTAAGCATCTATTACTTTTTTAACTAATCTATGTCTCACAATATCTTTATCATCAAGATAAATAATCCCGATACCTTCAATATCTTTTAATACTAATATAGCTTCTTTAAGTCCTGATATAGTGCGTCTTGGCAAATCTACCTGACCGGGATCGCCTGTTATCATAAATTTGGCACTTTTCCCCATTCTGGTTAAAAACATTTTCATCTGAGAATGTGTTGTATTTTGTGCTTCATCTAATATTACAAAGGCGTTATCTAAGGTTCTCCCTCTCATAAAAGCTAATGGAGCAATTTGAATTATCCCTTTTAAGATGTAATCTTCTAAGGTTTGTGGTGGCAACATATCTCTTAATGCATCGTATAATGGTTGCATGTAAGGATCTAATTTTTCTTTCATATCTCCAGGCAAAAAACCTAGATTTTCCCCAGCTTCTACAGCTGGTCTGGTCAAAATTATTCTTTTAACCTGTTTTTCTTTTAACGCTTTCACGGCAAGTGCAACTCCAGTATATGTTTTTCCTGTTCCAGCAGGGCCAATAGCAAAAACCATATCGTTTTTAAAAACCGTATCTACAAGTAGTTGCTGGTTTGGTGTCATCGCTTTAATTAACTTTCCACCAATTCCATGCACTAAAATTTTGTCGCTATCTAGCATTTTTTGTTCTTCTCGTGAATCGCTTAGAATAACACGATCTATAACGTTTGCATCAATAGTATTGTATCGAGTAAAGTGAGTGATAAGTCTATTAAACCTTTTTTCAAATTCGTCTAGCTCTTCTTTCTCGCCAAACACTTTAAGAGTAGTGCCTCGTGCAATAATTTTTAGCTTTGGATAATACCTTTTAATTATCTCAAGATGAGTATCTTGTATTCCCCAAAATTCTTTTGGAGCAATGTCGTGTAATTCAATGATTCTTTCGTTCAAAAGTAGATAGATTAAATTAAAAAATAAGTTTAGCTTTGCAATATCAAACTTACGAAATTTGTATTCTCATTTTTGAAATAGTTATAAACAAAATAATGTCAATAATTACACTCACTACCGATTTTGGAATAAAAGACTACTTTGTAGGAGCCTTAAAAGGAAGAATAATATCGGAATATCCAGAGGCTACTATTATAGATATTTCACATACCGTGGAGCCATTTAACAGCACAGAAGCTGCCTACATTATTCTTGCTTCTTATGCAAATTTCCCTGAAAAAAGCATTCATATTATTGGAGTAGAAAGTGAATTGACAGAAAATACAAAAGCCATTGCAATGCTATGGAACAATCATTTTTTTATTTGTGCTGATAATGGAATTTTAAGTATTTTAATACGTGAAATGATGCCTGATAAATTAATAGAGATTGATATCAAAGATTTATACGAAAAAAACACAAGTTTCCATGTATTTGCACTTGCTGCTAGCAAATTAGCAAAAAATGAAAACTTAAACAAAATTGGTGTCGAAATAAGCACTATTAAAACAATAAATCAGCTTAATTCTAGCATTTCATCTGATAAAAATAGCCTAAAAGGCTTTGTAATTTATATAGATAATTATGGGAATTGTATTACAAATATTACTGAAAAAATGTTTTTAGAAACTGCAAATAACAGACCTTTTGAAATTAGGTTTGGTAATCAAATTATAAAAAGAATTCACGTCAATTATTCCGATTTTAAGGTAGATTCCAAGTTTGTTTTAAGAGATTTTGAAGGCGAAAAGCTTGCTTTGTTTAACAATGCAGGTTTTTTAGAAATTGCTATTTATAAAAGTAATTCTAAAACTGTGGGGTCTGCTGAATCGTTATTAGGGTTAAAAAAACAAGATATTGTAACTGTTACTTTTTTAGGTTAAAAAAACAATTAAATTTTAAAAACAAATATGCTTATACGTATTGTAAAATTGCATTTTCATGAAGATAATATTGAAACGTTCCTGTTCGATTTTGAATTGATAAAACACAAAATTAGAGGTTTTAAAGGAAATAAATTAGTAGAACTACATCAAGATTTCAATAATCCGAACATCTTTTTTACTTATACTTATTGGGAAAGTGAGATGGATTTAGAAAATTATAGGCAATCTGATTTGTTTAAAGAAATTTGGAGTAAAACTAAATTGTTGTTTAACGCAAAAGCTGAGGCTTGGAGTGTTAAAAATCTAGTCTCCTTGCCATAAATGCCGATTTTATCTGTTTTCTGTGTGTTTTTTTGCGTGAGGGATAGAAGCGATATCCTTTTGTGAAGCGATAGTGTAACAAAAGATTTAGCGGATAGCCCGACCCGTAGTTTACGGAGGGACACGCCCAAATAGTGTTTTTGCTGCTTTTTATAAAATTTAAACGCCTAAATAAATTACTATTTGTGAAGACTATTTTCATTCGAATGCTTTGATTCTAAAAGTAGTTGGCTTTTATATATTCCTGTATTTCCAGAAAGCAAATATGCTACAATTGCCGCAATAGCGATATATACACTTGGTTGATTTCCAAAAATTTCCAAACCCATTACAACTCCAGCTAGTGGTGTATTAGTAGCTCCAACAAGCACTGAAATGAAACCCATACTTGCTAATAATGCGAAGGGTAATGGTATAAACAGCGATAAAAAGCTACCCAAAGTTGCTCCTATAAAAAACAAAGGTGTAACCTCGCCGCCTTTAAACCCGGAGCCTAAAGTGATAACTGTAAAAATAATTTTGAGAATAAATTCCTCTCCTGGCGAAACACTTTGAAAAGATTTTAAAATATTTGGAATTCCCAAGCCTATATATTCTGTAGTTCCTAGCAACCAAACACTTAGGGCAATAACTATACCTCCAACAAATGGTCTTAATGGTGGATATTTTATATTATTTTTAAAAAAAATATTTACAAAATGTAAAGATTTGCTAAAAAAAGCGGCACAAATTCCAAAGATTATTCCTGCAATAATTGCATATAAAATAGTAATCCAAGAAACCTCTGGAATAGCACTAATTTCAAAATGTGAATGATGGGTATTCCATAGTTTAGTAACAACATTTGCAATAATTGCTGCTGCAAAAGCGGGAAATATGGCATTATATTTAATTCGACCAATTAAAAACACTTCTAGTGCAAATATTGCACCTGCAAGAGGTGTTCCAAAAACTGCTCCAAAACCAGCTGCAATAGATGCTATAATTAAAATTTGGCGTTCATTTTTGGAAATTTTAAATGGTTTGCTAAATTGATCTGAAATTGCCCCAGCTATTTGTAAGGCAGTGCCTTCTCGTCCAGCAGAACCTCCAAAAAGATGTGTAATTATGGTGGATAAATATACAAAAGGTGCCATTCTAAAAGGAATAGTTCCCTTTGGATTATTAATTGTGTCTATTAAAAGATTGTTACCAGATTCTATTTTTTTGCCTAAATAATGGTATAAAAATCCTATGAATAATCCTGCTAATGGCAAAAATGCTAGTAGCCAACTATTTTTTTCTCTTAAATTAGTGACCCAGTCTAACGATTGTAAAAAGCCTGCTGTTG
The DNA here is from genome assembly GCA_022730285.1 of Flavobacterium psychrophilum. Taxonomy (GTDB): domain Bacteria; phylum Bacteroidota; class Bacteroidia; order Flavobacteriales; family Flavobacteriaceae; genus Flavobacterium; species Flavobacterium psychrophilum_C. The sequence goes on along the minus strand of DZCQ01000002.1, from coordinate 115,015 downwards.
CACTTCCAACAAGTACACCTATTACTGTACTAATTAGCAACCATTTAAAAATGTAAAAACTAGCTGGGTATTTTCTAAAAAAGAAATCGTATATATAATTTTTAAACATTCCTATTTATATATAAAGAAACTATTTCTTTACGCTTAACTTTATTTGTTTCTGTTTCTAAAAAGTGTGGAACAAAAATAATTTGTTTTGGTTTTTCGTATTTATCTAAATTTTCAAAAATTGTAGTATCCAAATCATATTTTTCTCCTTCAATTAGTATGACAAGCATTTCTCCAAGAGTATCATCTGGAAAACCTGCTAAGAAAAATCGTTGTTTTATGTGTGGAGTTAATTTTGCTTCTATTTGTTCTGGTATTAATTTTACACCACCACTATTTACAATTGTGTCATATCTTCCTAGCCATTTAAATTTATTTGGTGCTACAATTTCTACAATATCATTTGTAACTATTTCCTCTACATTTAAACTTGGTGCAGAGATAACTAAACAATTTCTATTGTCTTGTGAAATGTCCATATTTGGGAAAATTGTAAAGGCATTTTCTCCAATTTTTCTTGCTGCAATATGTGTCACGGTTTCAGTCATACTATACGTTTCATAAACCTCTGTGGAAGATTGTAACAGTTTATTTTGTAAAGGATTGCACATTTTAACGCCTCCTACAATAAGTTTTTTTATTTGATGTAACTTATCTAAAGAATTTTCTGCTTGCATGGGTACCATTGCTGCAAAATCGTATGTCTTGTCTATTCTATCCATTGGATGCGAGCTTGGGGCAACAAAATCCATTTCTAAACCTAGAATAAACGCTCGAATAAACATCATTTTGCCTGCTATATACTTTACTGATAAACAATTTAGAATACTATTTCCTGGTTCTAAATTAAAAAAGTCTCCAGTTGCAATGGCTGAATTAATCATTGCTTGCTTTTCTATTTTTATAATCTTAGGTACGCCTGTGGTTCCAGAAGTGCTCATTTCTAAATAGGAATTATCATTAAACCAATCTAGTAGAAATGCACCAACTGGTTTTTCAAATTCTTCGCCTTCTTTAATAAAGCTATACGCCACTCTACATAAATCGTCTTTGGTTAAATGGTAACCGTTTAATTTAAATTTGTTGTGAACACTTTTGTTAGAGATATTTGTCATACTATGCTAAAAAGGTTATTTTATATTAATTCTAATTTTCCTGTTAGTTTTTGCTTCCAATGTTGCCATTGGTATTTTTTATTAAAAATAAATAAAAGTATTGGATAAACAACAAATACAGGTAGTAGAACATCAAATCCTGCAGATGGTTTTGCCATATCTTTTAAAATGGAATCTGTTTGAAAAGCAGTCCAATCGGAAGTGACTAGCAATGCTGTAATCAAATTATTTGCCGCATGAAATCCCATGGATAATTCCAACCCATCGTCCATTAAGGTTAAAATTCCTAGAAAAAATCCTGTTCCAATGTAATAAATTAAGATGCCATACCCCATTTCTTCTACTTCTGGATTTCCAATATGCATTAATCCAAAAGTAACAGAGGTTACTAATAAAGGTATCCATTTACTATTAGTTGCTACTCCTAAACCTTGCATAATATGTCCTCTGAATAAATATTCTTCAAAACTAGTTTGTATCGGAATTAACAAGATGGCAATAACAAGAAATGTAAAAAATTTAGTGCTATTAAATGTTAAAATATAGTCAGCAGGCTCTATCAGATAACTAGCAACTGTAATTAGTATGGTAATACTTGCCCATAAAAGGAATGCAAAAAAGAATCTGTTCCAATCTATTTTTTTTCTAGAAGTAGTTAATTGAATAATGCTTTGTTTTTGAATAAATTTGACCCAAAAAAATAAGAACAAAATTCCTATTACAAAAGGAATCATATTTTCTGTAAAAAAACGATTCATTCCTTTTGTAGCTATTTCTTGCTTCATAATTGCATTTACATCTAAATTAAGAAGTTTTATAGCAATAAAATTAAGTAACATTAATAGGAAAAAAAATATTGGAATTGGTAAATACAATCCTAATTTTGGTTTTAATTTTTTAATTTGTTCTATGTACATTGTATGTGTGTTAAAATCCTAAATCTCTTTCAATTTCGTCTAGTTCTATCATATCATGAGCTTCTAAAACAGATGGCACAATAGTAAATTTGGTGTTTTTGTTAAAATCAAATTCAGGAATTACAAGTATGAACGACTTTTTGAGTTTTTTAATTTTTTTAGAAAATTCTTCTATTTCTTTTAAATTTTCAGTTGGGATGGATTGATACAAAGATAAATCTATAATTACGTTATGCTTACTGAAAGTCAAAAACTCATGGTTTAATTTCTCTGTAAATACCAAAAAATCACCTTGTGTATCTTTGATAATAATTGTACTTCCTTTTTGTTCTACTTTCATAAATTTTAAATTTTTGAGGCTAATAAATAAATAACTGCCATTCGTATTGCCACACCATTTTCCACCTGATTTAATATAACAGATTGTTCAGAATCAGCCACATCAGAAGTTAGTTCTACTCCACGATTTATTGGTCCTGGATGCATAATAATAATTTCTTTATCCAAGGAATCTAATAGTGTTTTTGTAATACCAAATTGCATAATATATTCTCTTGTGGAAGGAAAATAACTAGTATCTAGTCGTTCATTTTGAACTCTCAAAACATTTGCAACATCGCACCATTGCAAAGCTTTGTGCAAGTTTGGCTCGTATATTACGCCTAAGGAATTTATATATTTAGGAATTAAGCTATTAGGGCCACATACAGCAACTTCTGCACCAAGTTTTTGCAAAGTATAAATATTAGATAGTGCAACTCTAGAATGCAAAATATCTCCAACAATTACAATTTTCTTACCTGTCAAATCTTTTAATTTTTCTTGAATAGTATATGCATCCAACAATCCTTGTGTAGGATGTTCGTGTGTGCCATCACCAGCATTAATAATAGTTGCTTTTATATTTTTCGACAAAAAGTGAGCTGCTCCTACCGATGGATGTCGCATTACAATCATATCTACTTTCATTGCTAAAATATTATTAACCGTATCTATTAAAGTTTCTCCTTTGGTTACTGAGGAACTAGAACTTGCAAAATTTAGCACATCTGCTGAAAGTCGTTTTTGTGCCAATTCAAAAGAAAGTTTTGTGCGTGTGCTATTTTCAAAGAATATATTTGCAATGGTAATATCTCGTAAAGATGGCACTTTTTTTATCGGTCTATTAATTACTTCTTTAAAATGATTAGCCGTTTCAAATACTAATTGAATATCGTTTTCTGTGATATATTTTATTCCTAATAAATGATTTACACTTAGTTCCTTCATGCTACATTGTAATTAATTCTACTGTATCTTCTCCAGAAAACTCTTTCCATTTCACTATAACCTTTTCGTTATTAATTGCATCTACTTGTCTTCCTCTATAATTAGGTTGTATTGGTAAATGTCTGCTAAAACGTCTGTCTATTAACACTAATAATTCTATCACGGAAGGTCTTCCAAAGGATTGAATAGCTGTTAGAGCTGCCCTGATACTTCGTCCTGTGTAGAGTACATCGTCTATAAAAATAACTTTTTTACCCTCCACTAAAAAGTCTATTTCTGTTTTATTAGCTTCTAAGAGTTCTCCTCTCCTAAAATCATCTCTAAAAAAGGTAATATCTAAAAATCCTAATTTTACTCCTTCTATTTTATATTCTTGCTCTAGTATATTATGCAATCTTATGGCAAGTTGCTTTCCTCTTGGTTGTAAACCTATTAATACCGTATTACTAAAGTCGGCATTATTTTCTAGTATTTCGCAAGCCAAACGTTGCAGTATAATAGAAATTTCGATAGATTTGAGGAGTGTTTTTGAACTCATAATTGCATGTTTGATGTACAAAAATACATTTTAAATTTGTTTTTATAAAACTTATTCTTGCAAATAAAATAATTAACATTAGATGTAAAATCACAAAATTATTTTTAAAATATGCTGAATGTAAACTATATTTTTGCTATTATTTTAATTTCATCTATAATTTTTAAGGCTAAACTATCTGCTATTTCTTGTGTAAAAGCTTCGGTATAAATTCTTATGATAGGTTCTGTATTTGATTTTCTGAGATGTACCCAATTTTCATCAAAATCTATTTTAACACCATCTATAGTTGCTATTTTTTCGTTTTGGTATTTTTTAGTCATTTCTTCCAGAATCGAATCAACGTTTATTTGAGGAGTAAGTTCTATTTTATTTTTACTCATGTAATACTGTGGATAGCTAGCTCTAATTTGTGCTACGCTTTTGTTTTGATTTGCTAAATAACTTAAAAAAAGTGCCACACCAACTAGACTATCTCTTCCATAATGCAATTCCGGATAGATAATTCCCCCATTGCCCTCTCCTCCTATTATAGCATTTGTTTCTTTCATTAAGGTAACAACATTTACTTCTCCCACTGCACTTGCTTGATAATTGCCTAGATGCTTTTTAGTAATATCGCTTAAAGCACGAGAAGAACTCATATTAGAAACAGTATTTCCTGGTATTTTACTTAAAACATAATCTGCCACAGCAACTAAGGTATATTCTTCCCCAAACATTTCTCCTTCGTTGGTTATAAAAGCAAGTCTATCAACATCTGGATCAACCACAATCCCAAAATCTGCTTTTTCGTCTAGCACTAATTGGCAAATATCCCCTAAATGTTCTTTTAAAGGTTCTGGATTGTGAGGAAAATGTCCATTTGGTTCACAATATAGCTTTACAACTTCTACTCCCATTTGCTCTAATAGTTTCGGAATTATAATTCCACCAGAAGAATTTACAGCATCAACTACAACTTTATATCCTTTTTTAGAAACAGCATTAACATCTACTAATGGCAAATTAAGCACTTCGTCTATATGAATGTCCATATAAGCATCGTTGGAAATTATTTTTCCTAAATTATCTACTTCCGAGAAATTAAATGTCTCTTTTTCTGCAATAACTAGTATTTCTTCCCCTTCTACACCATTTAAAAACTCTCCTTTTTCGTTTAATAATTTTAAAGCATTCCACTGTTTTGGGTTGTGTGATGCGGTTATAATTATACCTCCATCTGCTTTTTCTAATGGTACTGCAATTTCTACTGTTGGAGTAGTAGAAAGCCCTAAATCTATTACATCAATTCCTAACCCTACCAAGGTATTTATAACTAAATTATGTATCATTGGTCCTGAAATTCGAGCATCTCGACCTACTACCACCACTAATTTATTATTGTGAGTTTGCAAAGATTCTTGCCTCTGTTTAAGAAACGTTCCGTAAGCCGAAGCAAATTTTACAGTATCTAGTGGTGTTAAATTTTCGCCTACATTGCCTCCTATTGTACCTCTAATACCTGAAATAGATTTTATTAACGTCATTTGATATTTTAATAATTACACTTTTTTTAAACAATACACAAATATACTAATTTACTTCATTTTTATTGTTTTTTGATTACTTATTTATTTCAGAAATGTTAAAAAAATCTAAATGTAGAATATAGCTTCTTTTAATTTTAGTATCTTTGTCGTATTAAAATTTTACTATATATTTTGTTTTCAAAAAATGTTAAAATATTGCTTTCTTTTTGGTTAATGCTTTTTGCATTTGCTACTTTTTACGGCAATGTTATATCAAAAAAAGAAAAAACATCACAAAAAAGTTCGTTTTATAAGAAAAATACTCCAAAAGTATCCTCTACTCACAAAACTCCAAAAGAAGAAACAGATTTTATTGAATTTGAAAGAGAAATAGAGTCTTTTACGGTAGCTAGTTCTGACTCTTTTATTCCCTCAAAAATAGAAATTCTTGATTTAAGAGAAAACTTTTCTTGCAGATTTTGTAAAAAATCTTTTTATCAAAAAACACCACTCTATAATTTGTATTGCCGATACAAGATATTTTAGTTTTTATACTTAAAAACAGTGTTATTAGATTCTTCTAATAAAAACCTTATTTTAATTTTTAAAAACTAAATATAATTAATTATGAAATTCACTTATTCATTTATACAAACAGCTGTAGCATTTATCTTCTTAACTAGCACAGCACAAAATAACGAGCATAAAAATTCTACCGAAACAAACCAAGCTCCACACCATTGGAACTATGAAGAGACTAAAAATAATGAGTGGGCAGAATACTTTCCAGATTGCAGCGGACATCAACAATCTCCTATAAACATACAAAATGATGTGGTAGATCACGATTTAGGAGACTTAACAGAAGGGTACAAAGAAACGCCTATCAATGTAATTAATAATGGGCATACCGTGCAGTTCAACTATGACAGAGGAAATATTTTAAAAGCCTTTGGAAAAGAATATGAATTGGTTCAATTCCACTTTCATACACATTCTGAACATCAAATAAATGGAAAATATTTCCCAATGGAAGTACATTTAGTACATAAGAATAAAGAAAATGGACAAATACTTGTAATTGGTATTTTATTCAAAGAAGGAAAAGAAAATTCTTTATTAAAAGACCTTGTTAAATATTTACCAAAATATGCCGATGTTACAAGCACTTCACCTGCTGCATTTAACATTAAAAATTTATTTCCAGCAGAGCAACATTTTTACACTTACTCTGGTTCACTAACTACACCTCCATGTTCAGAACACGTAACTTGGATTGTTTTAAAAACACCTATCGAAGCATCTAAAAATCAAATGAAAGATTTTGAACAAATTTTGCACCATAATTACAGACCAATTCAAGCTACTAACGAAAGAGTTATTAAAGAAAATTAAGCAAGATGAAAAAACATTTTAACATTCATAAATTGATGGTGGTATTCCTATTCGTGAGTACTATTTCAAATGCACAAGAAGTGATTAAGCATGATGACTTAAATACTTGGTTTACAATGCTAAATAGAATAAATATTAATTCTAAATGGAGTTTTTCTAACGAATTGCACGAGCGTACAGGTGCTTTTTTGAGCGAGCAATCAACCTTTTTAGAAAGACCATCAATAGACTATCACCCTTCTAAATACACAGAACTTACATTTGGATATTCTTATTTGAATTTACACCCAGATTTTCCTCACAATAATTCAATTCCATCTATCGAAAATAATATTTGGGAACAAATTTTATTAAAATCGGATATTGGGAAAGTGCATATTTCTAACAGATTTAGACAAGAACACCGTTGGTTTGATAATATTGCAAAAGATGTTAATGGAAATTTTTACAAAAACGGGACTAAATATGGAAACCGTTTTAGATATAGATTTACCATAAATACTGACATCAAAAAAATTAATGATAAGCAATCAATCTTTTTGCAAGCCTTTGACGAAATTTGGCTAACACAAACAAATAACTTGGTTTTCACTACATTATCCAGAAATTGGTTTTTTGCTGGAATTGGTTATAAATTTAATGCCAATACCAATTTGCAAATTGGATATATGAATCAATTTGATAATGTTGGAGCAAATACTTACGCTTCTAACCCAATTATTCAAACAGTGTTTGTTAAAAACTTCGATTTGTAAGATACAATTTAGACAATGTATTTGAAAATCTTTAACAAGAAATGTAAAAATTTTCTTGTTAAAGATTTTTTTATACCATTCCTGAAAAATGTTCTTGCATTATACTAATTAATTTATTTTATACAAATCTATTCTTAAAATCTTTTTTAGTAATTTGCACAGAATATGAAAACGGAACAATTTATAGTTCTATCTTTAGGAAGTAACCAAGGAGATAGAGAGAAAAACCTTACTAATGCAATAGAATTAATCAACCAAAAAATTGGGTTAGTTACTCAAGTTTCTCAACTATATGAATCGGAATCTTGGGGGTTTACAAGTACTCCATTTTATAACTGTGCGATAGTTGTAAACTCTTGTTTAGCCCTAGAAAATATACTTTTAAAAATTGAGCAAATTGAAAAAAAACTGGGAAGAATTTTAAAAAACACTCAAAATTATGAAGACAGACTTATAGACATTGACATTATTTGTGTAGAAAACACAATAATTAAAACAGCTACACTAACTATACCACATCCTTATTTGCAAGATAGAAAATTTGTATTACTACCACTCCAAGATTTAAAATTAGATTGGAAACACCCAATATTAGAAAAAAATATTACTGAATTAGTAAAAATTTGCCCAGACAACTCCAATTGTATTGCGATAAAAAAATTAGAATCTCCCTATTTAAAATATAAAATTAACCAACTAAATTATCTAGCAATAGAAGGGAATATTGGTGCTGGAAAAACCACTTTGAGCAACAAACTAGCAAGCGATTTTAATGCTAAATTAGTTTTAGAACGATTTGCAGATAATCCTTTTTTGCCAAAATTTTATAAAGATCAAAACAGATATGCTTTCCCTTTAGAAATGTCCTTTCTGGCAGATAGATACAAGCAATTAACCAACGATTTATCTCAATTTGACTTATTCAAAGAATTTGTAGTGGCAGATTATAATATTTTTAAATCTTTAATATTTGCAAAAGTTACTCTCCAGGAAGACGAATTTAGACTATATAAAACGATGTTTGACATAATTTATAAAGAAATGCCTAAACCCGATTTGTATGTATATTTATACCAAAATACGGAAAGATTATTGCAAAATATCAAAAAAAGAGGCAGAAATTATGAACAAGACATTACACCTGATTATTTAGAAAAAATCAACCAAGGGTATTTAGAATATATAAAATCGCAAAAAAATCTCAAGGTATTAATAATTGATGTATCTTATTTAGACTTTGTACAAGAGCAAATAGACTATTTATCCATATTAAATTTGATAAATGAATCTATCTTCTAGTTGTAATTTTTTTTATTTTAGAAAACAAATCCCAGATTACAATTCCAGCACTTACTGCAATATTTAAAGAATGTTTTGTGCCTAATTGTGGAATCTCAATAGTTCCATCGCATTGTTCAATTACATTTTGATTCACACCAAAAACCTCATTTCCAAATACCAAAGCATAAGTTGTAGCTGATTCTACTGCAAATGAGTCTAAAAAAATGGCATTTTCAACTTGTTCAATAGCAAATACTTTACAATTATTTTCTTTTAATGTAGCAATAACATTTAAAATATTATCCGAATATTCCCAAGCAACAGTATCGGTAGAGCCCAATGCAGTTTTGTTAATTTCTTTATTAGGAGGAATGCCCGTTATACCACATAAATATATTTTTTCTATCAAAAAAGCATCAGAAGTTCTAAATACAGAACCAATATTGTTTAAAGATCTAACATCATCAAGAACAACAATAATAGGTGTTTTTTTAGAATTTTTAAATTCAGAAATAGAAAGTCTATTTAACTCATTATTATCTAGTTTTCTCATATATTTTTATAAAAAAGAGCTTTCGTTTTCTACGAAAGCTCTTTAAAAATTGTATTTAAAAAATTATATTTTTGAATTCTCAGCAGGAGTTTTAGTATCTGCTGGCAACACATTTCCTTTAATTGTTAATACCTTAGCAGGCACACCTTTTGCGTTAGAACTTACTGTAATTGTTTTTGTAAATGGACCAACTCTATCCGTTGAATATTTTACACCAATTGCTGCTTTTGCACCTGGAGCAATTGGCTCTTTTGGAGAACTAGGCACAGTACAACCGCAAGAACCTACTGTGTTAGTAATCAGCAAAGGTTCAGTACCATTATTGGTTAACATAAATTGACGATTCCCATCAGAATTATGAGGAATATTTCCATAATCGATAGTTTCACTTTCAAAAATCATTCCCACTCCTTCTACTTTTGGAGTATTTGCAACTTTAGATTTTTTAACTTTTTTTGCTTTTTTAATTTCTGTTTTTTCCTTAACAGAGGCATCTTGTGCATTCGCAGTAGTCAAACCTAAAAAGGTAACCGCAGACAAAATTAATAGTATTTTTTTCATAATCTTTTTATTGTATAAAGTGAATAATAATAACAAATTTATAATTATTTTTGGATTTAGAATGGTACTTTTTAATTAAAATTTTGTTAATTTTTTTTATATGAATTCTATTTAAAAATAAGTACATTCGTATCATACAAAATTTCATAAAATAAGCACATTGATAACAAAACAAAAAGCGGGCAAAGAAACGCCTTTAATGAAACAATATAACGATATTAAACTAAAATATCCAGATGCATGCTTGCTATTTAGAGTAGGAGATTTTTATGAAACTTTTGGGGAAGATGCAGTTAGAACTTCTAAAATATTAGGAATTACCTTAACTAAAAGAGGAGCTGGCTCAGAAACAGAAACGGCATTAGCTGGATTTCCGTACCATTCTATAAATACTTATTTGCCAAAATTGGTTAAAGCGGGACTTCGGGTAGCAATTTGCGACCAGCTGGAAGATCCAAAAATGACAAAAACCATTGTAAAACGAGGTGTTACAGAATTAATTACACCTGGCGTGTCCTTGAGCGATGAAATTTTAAGTACAAAAAACAATAATTTTCTAGCCTCGATTCATTTTGGAAAAAACGCCATTGGTATTTCTTTTTTAGACATCTCTACAGGAGAATTTCTTACCTCCGAAGGAAACCTAGAATATATTGATAAATTGCTTCAAAATTTTAATCCAAGCGAAATATTAGTATCAAAAGAAAGTAAAAAAGATTTTTTAACAACATTTGGAACCACTTTTAATTCTTTTTTCTTAGAAGATTGGGTTTTTAAAACCGATTTTGCGTATCAAACACTTTGCCAACATTTTCAAACAAATTCGCTAAAAGGTTTTGGAATTGAAGATCTTAACAATGGAATTATAGCTTCTGGAACTGTGTTGTATTATCTATCTGAAACACAACATTCTAATATACATCACATAAATTCTATTTTTAGAATTCCAGAAAATGCTTATGTTTGGATGGATAAATTTACTATCCGAAATTTAGAATTATACCACAGTTACAATCCAAATGCAGTCACATTACTGGATATAATAGACAAAACTACATCTCCAATGGGAGGAAGAATGTTAAAAAGATGGTTAGCACTTCCTTTAAAAAATTTAGAAGCAATTCAAAAACGACAAAATGTGGTTACTTATTTTGTTGAAAATACAGAGAATTTACGTCTAGTACAACAACAAATTAAAAAAATATCCGATTTAGAAAGATTAATCTCAAAAGTTGCAACCAAAAAAATATCACCTCGAGAAGTTATTTTCTTAAAAGAATCATTAGATGCAATTATTCCGATAAAAACCCTAACATTACAAAGCACACAAGAATATGTGAAAAATATTGGAATAGAACTTTATGACTGCGAAATATTACGAGAAAAAATTAAATTTACCCTAAATCAAGAAGCACCAGTTGCAATTAATAAAGGAAATACCATAGCAAGTGGTGTGTATCCAGAATTAGATGAGTTAAGAAAAATTGCATCTCTTGGAAAAGAATATTTAGAAGATATCGAAAAAAGAGAAGCAGAAATTACAGGAATATCCTCCTTAAAAATTTCGTTTAACAATGTATTTGGCTATTATATTGAAGTAAGAAATACACATAAAGACAAAGTTCCATCGCAATGGATACGAAAACAAACCCTTGTGAGTGCTGAAAGATATATAACCGAAGAGCTAAAAGAATACGAAACGAAAATACTTGGTGCCGAAGAAAAAATTCAAAAAATTGAAAATGAATTGTTCGCAGAACTAATACAATGGATAGAAACATACATCAAACCAGTACAGAAAAATGCAAATTTAATTGCACAATTAGATTGTTTAGCCAGCTTTGCACAACTTGCACTAGACAATCAATATAATTGTCCAGAAATAGACGAAAGTTACACCCTAGAGATTAAAGATGGAAGACACCCAGTTATAGAAAAGCAATTGCCAATTGGCGTTCCATACATTACAAACGACGTTTATCTAGATAGAGACACCCAACAAATAATCATGATAACAGGGCCAAATATGTCTGGAAAATCAGCAATTTTAAGACAAACGGCCTTAATAGTTTTACTTGCACAAATGGGAAGTTTCGTTCCAGCATCAATGGTTAAAATGGGAATTGTAGATAAAATATTTACTCGTGTAGGTGCCAGCGACAATATATCAATGGGAGAATCCACATTCATGGTTGAAATGAATGAAACTGCCTCAATTTTGAATAATATTTCCGACAGAAGTCTTGTGCTACTTGATGAAATAGGAAGGGGAACCAGCACCTATGATGGCGTTTCAATAGCATGGGCAATTGCAGATTATTTACACGAAAATCCGTCAAGCCCCAAAACATTATTTGCCACTCATTACCACGAACTTAACGAAATGAGTAATAGCTTAAATAGAATAAAAAATTACAATGTTGCCGTTAAAGAATTAAAAGATACTGTATTATTTTTAAGAAAATTAATTCCAGGAGGTAGTGCCCATAGTTTTGGTATTCATGTTGCAAAGATGGCAGGTATTCCGCAGTTAGTACTAAAAAAGGCAGAAAAAATATTAAGAAAATTAGAAAAAAATAATACCTCCGAGCTAGAAACTAAATTAAAAGTAGGAGCAAATGAAATGCAACTAAATATTTTTAGCATAAACGACCCACAACTAGAAGAAATAAAAAATGAAATACTAGACCTCGACATTAATATTTTAACACCAGTAGAAGCGTTGATGAAACTAAATGAAATAAAAAAACGTTTTTTGTAAGTTTTAATAAATTGTAAATTTATAATTTCCAATAGGTTATAAAAAACTACAAAAAATTATTAAAAAACACTTGTATAATTAAATAAATGTTGTAAATTTGCCCTCGCATTCAAACAAAGATTAACACGTTCATAAAATACACAATGCGAAAATAGCTCAGTTGGTAGAGCGCGACCTTGCCAAGGTCGAGGTCGCGGGTTCGAGCCCCGTTTTTCGCTCAAATTGTATTTATACTTCTATAATGCTCGGATGGTGAAATTGGTAGACACGCTGGACTTAAAATCCAGTGAACAGTAATGTTCGTGCGGGTTCAAGTCCCGCTCTGAGTACAAAAAAAACCGTAATATGCTTTTAATTAAGTAATTACGGTTTTTTTTTATTTCAAAAAATTAACTCTCTCTCTCTTTAAATTAATAATTTATTTTTTTACACAACTAAATTTCTAAATACGTTAAACAGAATAATGTCATATTTTTTTCCAAATTTAACAATCTTCTTTTTGTTAATAACAAGTAGATTACAGTACTTTATTCTTTTTACCGCATATCTCACTTTTAACTTTACTACATTAAAGCTTTCGACTTACTCAATCTAATAAACATAAAAAACTATCATTACTGATAGCTTTTTATAAGTTATAAAAGAATAATGCTTATTTATTTCCTTTCTCAAAATCTGCAATAAACTGAGCAATACCAATATCTGTTAATGGGTGTTTTAGCAATCCTAGAATAGACGAAAGTGGGCCAGTCATAACATCTGCACCAATTTTGGCACAATTAACAATATGCATGGTATGACGAACAGAGGCCGCTAAAATTTGCGTTTCAAAACCATAATTATCATAAATATCTCTAATTTCCTGAATTAAATTTAATCCATCGGTAGATACATCATCTAATCTGCCTAGAAAAGGGGAACAATACGTTGCACCCGCTTTTGCAGCTAACAAAGCTTGTCCTGCCGAGAAAATTAATGTAACATTTGTACGAATACCTCTATCCGAAAAATATTTACACGCTTTAATTCCCTCTTTTGTCATTGGCAATTTAACTACAATTTGTTCATGCAATTCTGCCAACTCCTCCCCTTCCCTAATCATTCCCTCTAAATCCATTGCATTCACTTCGGCACTCACATCTCCATCTACAAGATTACAAATATCTACGTAATGTTTCAGTATATTATTTTTCCCCGTAATACCCTCTTTTGCCATTAACGACGGATTTGTTGTAACCCCATCTAAAATTCCAAGTTCTTGTGCTTCTTTAATTTGAGCCAAATTGGCAGTGTCAATAAAAAATTTCATAATAATATATATATAATTGTGTGTTTATTTTGGGCGTGTCCCTATCGGGTCGGGCTATTCGTTGCAATCTTTGTGTTTTTTTGTACTTCGTTCCTCAGACAAAAAAAACACAAAGGATTTTCACTTCTATCCCTCACGCAACAGAAACATACTATTTTTTTAAGCTGTAAAATTACAATTTATAATGATTTAACAACATTTTTTCGTAAATTTTATCTGGCAAAATACGTTTTAAAACAATAGAAAACTTTTGCATAAAAGCACCTACTTTGTAATGAATTTTCGGTTTTTGGGTCTGAATTATCGCAAAAATAGCCTCTGCCATTTCATTTGGATTACTGCCACTATCCACATGCGAATCCATTTCTTTTAAGGTGTTTCCGTAAGGAAGTTCGTAAGCGGAGCCTTTCACCACTGGTGCATGATAACGTCCAGCCGCGATATTGGTAGCAAAATCGCCTGGAGCCACATTCGTAATTTGTATCCCAAATGATTTTACTTCCATTCGTAAAGCTTCGGTAATTAATTCTAAAGCACCTTTAGAGGCCGAATAAATTCCTCTGTAAGGCAAACCCATATACCCAGCAATAGAAGTAATATTAATAATTAAACCACTCTTTTGGTTACGCATATTTGGTAACGTTGCTTTGATAACTGCAATAGGGCCAAAAAAATTTGTTTCAAAATGATTTCGCATTTCTTCTATCGGAATTTCTTCTATCGGTCCCGTAATGCCAACTCCAGCATTGTTAATAAGCACATCTATTTTTTTTTCTTTACTTATAAGGCATTCAATAGCAGTATTTATACTATCTACATTTCGAACATCTAACGATAATAAAGGGAAAATCGAATTTTTAACAGCTTCAGGATTACGACTTGTTCCATACACAATATACCCTTTTTGGGTTAGGTACTCCCCTATTGACTTCCCAATTCCAGAAGAAGCTCCAGTGATTAGTATTACTTTTGACATTTATTTAAAATTGAAATAGTGCTGTAAAAATACAAAAAAAGAAGTGGTGTTACTGTGCAATTAACACAAAAAATAGAAATAACTTAATTCTATTTATAAAAAAAAATCTTCATAAGGGGAGAAAAAAAGGCAAGCGACCTACATCGCACCGCTCAACCACATACCTTTGCTGCGTTCCCACCCTGGAGGAGTTTGCAGGAGCTGGTCGTGTAGGACTTGCCGTTGCAAAGATAGTTTTTTTTTGTATGTTTGCAATAGTTTTTAGTCAAATCTATTTAAAATAAAAACATTATATACTATGAAATTTTATAATTTATTGTATTTCATTTGCTTATCTATTCTCTTTTTTGGGTGCAACGATATGAGTCATGAAAATAAAAACCTTTTTTCAATTGACGAAAGTGGTTTTAAACCTATGTTTCATAAAGGAGACACTCTAAAATTAGTTGTTATAAACAAAGAAAATAAAAAAATAGACTCCGTAGTTTATTTTAATAACGATATAAAAATTGGTTCTCGTATTAAAAATTCAGTAATAAATTATTCATTGAATAAAGACAAATTTGGATATCAAAACATAAAAGCAATTGTATATTTTGAAGGAGAAAAAAGCACAATAGATACACGAATAGAAATTTTATCCTCTATAGAACCTAAATTACTTTCATATACTGTTGTAAATTCGTATCCTCATGATGTTAAGTCTTTTACCGAAGGATTAGAATTTTATAATGGGTTTTTATTTGAAAGTACTGGACAGAAAGGAACTTCTTATTTTAGAAAAATAGACTACAAAACAGGAAAAGTTATTACACAAATAAATCTAGATTCAAAATATTTTGGAGAAGGAATTACATTTATTAACAATCAATTATTTCAATTAACTTGGCAGGATAGTGTAGGATTTATATACAATGCCAATACTTTTAAATTAGAGAAAGAATTTAAGTATGACAAACAAATTGAAGGTTGGGGAATGACAAATAATTCGACATTTATATTTCAATCTGACGGAACCGAAAAAATTTGGAAAATGAATCCTAAGACTATTAAAATGGAAGATTATATAAATGTGTACACCAATAGTAGCAAAATTAAAAATATAAATGAGCTAGAATGGGTTCAAGGTACTATTTATGCAAATATTTGGCAAAAAGATGTAATTATACAAATAGAACCTACTACTGGAGTGGTTCTTGGAGTATTAGATTTGTCAGATTTACGCAACAAAATAGTAGCTAGTAGCGAGGATTTTTTAAATGGAATTGCTTATAATTCCGCTACAAAAACATTTTTTGTTACAGGGAAAAATTGGAATAAATTGTTTGAAATAAAAATAAAATAAAAAAGGCTTAAAATTATTATGGAAAATACAACATTAATCGAAATTATTGCTTATACTCTACCTTCTTTTATTACTGGATTAGTAGCTTATCAGCTATTTAAATTGTATTTTAAAGAACAACAAAATACTAGACGTTGGTTATTGCAAAAAGAAAATCAGAAAGATTCGCTTCCACTAAGATTACAAGCATACGAAAGAATGGCTTTATTTTTAGAACGAATTAATCCTTCTAATTTATTAATTAGAGTAACTCCCTTTTCTAGTAATAAAGATGAGTATGAAAGTTTAATTATAGAGCATATAAATCAGGAATATGAACATAACATTACCCAACAAATATATCTTACAAATGAATGTTGGACAATAATTGTTACAGCAAAAAACACAACTATTCAAAATATTAGAAAAGCCAATATGAACGAAAAAGTAGATTCTGCAAATAAACTACGAGAAATAATACTCCGAGATTTACTAGAAGGACAATCTCCTAGCACGATAGCACTTGGGTTTCTAAAAGAAGAAGTAAGTACTATTATTTAAAAAAGGTTTAATATAATTTTAAGCCTTTTTTAACTTATTCTTTTGAAACAGCTTGTAAGTTGCATATCCAACTAAGGCGATTAAAATATACGGAATTACCATTAGGTAAACAATTCCGTCGTTAATTGCTTCGGCTTCCATAACATTTCCTGTTCCTTCTAATTGTGCTCTACATAAAGCACATTGCCCAGTTGCAGTAATAGAAGTTATTGCAATAAAAAATAATAATAGATAATATTTTTTCATTTTTATAATTACTAATAAGTATAGTAAGGAGAAATCATTAAATAAACTATAACACCTGTCACTGCAACATACAACCAAATTGGAAACGTGATTTTTGCGATTTTTTTATGTCTATCAAAACGCTCTGAAAGTGCTCTTACATAAGTTACTAACACTAATGGTATAATAATTATGGAGAGTGCAATATGCGAAATTAAAATGAACAAGTAAATTATTTTTGTAATTCCCTCACCTCCAAATTTTGTAGAATCGGCAGTCATGTGATAAGCAACATACATAACCAAAAATCCTAAAGATAAAAGTATAGCAAATTTCATTAAATTTTCATGTAATTTTCGTTTTCCACTTTTAATTGCAATAACTGCCAAAACCAAAACTACCGCTGTTATTCCATTAAAAGTAGCGTAAATTGGTGGTAAAAAAGTTAATGGTTTTACAATAATTCCAACATCTTTTAATTTTATTTTAAACAAAACTGCTACCACAATAGGTATTGCAATTGATAAAATAGTAATCCAAATATTATATTTTTTTTCGATAGATTCTTTGTTCATCTTACTCTGCTAATAATTTTTTAATATCTTCTTGTATTTCTATAACTCCTTTATTATCAATACCATCATAATAAATAATAGGATTTCCAAACTCGTCTTTTCTACAACGAATCATTCCATCTTTATCAACCAACGCAAACAATCCAGAATGCTCGAATCCTCCCGCTACCTTTCCATTTTTGCCAGCAAATAAATTAAACCCTTTATTAGCTAAAGAATAAATATACTCTTGGTTTCCTGTTAAAAAATGCCAATTATTTCCAATTGCTTTGATGTCTTCGGCATGTTTTTTCAATACTTCTGGAGTGTCATTTTCAGGATTTATTGTAACCGATGCTATTCCAAAATTAGGATTAGCTCCAAATCTTTCATGAATTACTTTCATATTCTTGTTCATAATAGGACAAATAGTAGGGCATGTAGAAAAAAAGAATTCTACAAGATATACTTTTCCTAAATAACTTTTGTCAGTTATAGTGTTTTTATTTTGATCTGTCAGCGAGAAACTTGGCACTTTTCCAATAGTAAATAAATCGCTCTTAACACCCTTATTGGTATTTGTAATATCCAATTCTGAATTTTTGACAACATCTCCATTTTTAATTCTATCAATTATTTTGGGTACAGCATATATCCCAAATATTAATATAATAAATGCGGTTCCGATATAAGATTTTTTCATATTTATACTAAATTATTTATTTTCATGCAAATGAAAATCTTTTCTTTTGTTATTTCTTTTTAATGCAAGTCTATATTCTCTCAAAATTATTTTAACATCGTCTGACATATCATTATGTAAATCAGCAGCCGAATTTGTATTATAACTTTCTTTATATTCTTGTTTCCCTTCTTTATTTTTTCCTTTTCGTCCTCTATGATTTCTATC
Organism: Flavobacterium psychrophilum; assembly: GCA_022730285.1. Taxonomy (GTDB): domain Bacteria; phylum Bacteroidota; class Bacteroidia; order Flavobacteriales; family Flavobacteriaceae; genus Flavobacterium; species Flavobacterium psychrophilum_C. Next base: position 96,452 of record DZCQ01000002.1, on the reverse strand, counting down.
TTTATCTACAATAATAACATTAGTAGTACTATTATCACTATCTAAAGAATCATGCAAATTAAATGTTTTGAAATAATTTTGAATTTCTTGTGGTTTGGCATAAACAAATTTCCAACCAGACAAATCATCAGAAAAACGTGTTAATTTCTCTAATAAATTTTTAACCTGCACTTCAGAACCTTCTTGCACTACCATTACAATTTGAAAATCATGAAATCCTTCGTACTTACCGTAAATTTTTTGATTTAAATTAAACATATTCTCTTGATTTTTAGTAATTCCGTTTCCTAAAAAACCAAGAACAGTAATTTTATTTAATAACTTTATCTGTTTAGCATCAGTAGATTTCCAATTAGGTAATTCCTTATTATCTTTAGAAATTGTTCCTAAAAATAATGAGTTATGAGTAGCTGACGCGAAGATCAAATAAATTAAAACCGGCAAAACTAAAAGAATAATAAGGACTAGTTTTTTTTTCATCGATTTGAGATATTTGTCATTACAAAGATACAAAAAAAAGAGCTTCACACTATGAAGCTCTTTTTAAATTATGTGAAAAATATGTTAAAAATTCCACTTCATAGTAGAATTATGCAATACATCATGCTGATAACTTCCTTCTGCAATATAAATAAATGCAATATATGCAATTAAAAAACATAATGTTCCAACAACTGCAAGCCTTAACGAAAGTCTTTCACCTTCTAAGTGCATAAAAGCCCACATAATCCAATAAGCTTTATAAATGGTTAGAATAATAAATATCCAATTTAGTAAATTCAAGTTAAAAAAATCTGTGAATTGTAAAAAGTGTGGTTTTACAATTCCTAAAAACACTTCGACAATTGTAATAAATGATAGCAAGAAAAATACTTTCCAAATTCTACCAACGTTAGATGTATGCTCGTGTGACATAAATAAAATATTTTAAAATTAAACTAGATAAAAGAAGGTAAATACAAATACCCAAACCAAATCTACAAAGTGCCAATATAGACCAACTTTTTCAACCATTTCATAACTTCTTCTAGCTTCATAAGTTCCTAACAAAACATTTAAAAAGATAATAATATTAATTACTATTCCTGAAAAAACGTGAAAACCATGAAAACCGGTAATAAAAAAGAAAAAATCACCAAATAACCTTTGTCCGTATTCATTGCGTTGTAAGTTAGCACCTTCTACTACATATTTACTTGTATTAATCATTTTTAGTGATTCGGCACGAGACAAAATAATTTTTTCTTTTGTTGCAGGATCTGTATTTGGAGTACGTAAAAGTAAGGTAGGATTAGCAGTAAAAGCATCTATTACTTGTTTTACCGTATATTCTGGGTGTGGGTGCTCTTCAACATGTAATGCACCTGAACTTTCTTTATTTACATAAGGTTTTCCTACAAAATCTTCTAATGCAACACGCTTTCCAGAAGTATCTATAAATTGCATAATAGAACCTCCTTTTGTTTCAACAGCACCATATTCTCCTTTTATAAAGTTTTTCCATTCCCAAGCTTGTGAGCCAACAAATGTTAATCCTCCAATAATTGTTAAAGCCATGTAAATTGTAACTTTTTTCTTTTGCATTTGGTGACCAGCATCTACCGCTAAAACCATCGTAACTGACGAGAATATAAGTATAAAAGTCATTAAAGCAACATAATACATAGGTGCAGAAACGCCATGTAAAAACGGGAAATGCGTAAAAACATCATCGGCTATTGGCCATGAATCTATAAATTTAAATCTTGAAAACCCGTATGAGGCGAGGAATGCGGAAAAGGTTAATGCGTCTGAAACAATGAAAAACCACATCATCATTTTTCCATAGCTAGCACCCATAGATTCGGTTGCTCCTCCCCAAATTTTGCCTTCATCGGCGTTATTTGTAACTGTGTGTGACATATAATTTTATTTAATTTAAGTATTCAAAAGTACTGTTTTTTTTTTATTTAACAAAAAATAAAAATAAAAATATATACACCCATACAAAATCCAGAAAATGCCAGAACATTCCAGCTAACTCTAGTCCTGTACTTTGAGTGGAATTGTATTTATGCTTATGATTATTGTAAATAACAACTAGTAAAGAAATTATTCCTGCTGCTAAATGAACAAGGTGTAAAATTGTTAAAACATATAAAAAAGAAGAAGTTACAGAACTTTCACTTCCTGTGAAAAAATAGCCCATTGCGATAACCTCCTTAAATCCTACAAATTGCGAATACACAAATAGCAATCCTAAAACTAATGTTGTGTATAAGTATAAAGTAGTTTTTTTGTGTTTATCGTGTTTGATAGCAACATTTGCTAAAAAAATTGTAACACTACTAATTAATATTAAAATAGTACTTACAGTAAAAGCTGGAGGAATAATCATTGTATGTATCCAATCTTTTCTAGATGCACTTACTATATATGCACTGGTAAGTCCAGCAAACACCATAAACATACTTATCATTCCAAACAACAACATTAGTTTATAAGATCTAGCATTTTGTTGATTTTCTTCTTGAATTGTCATTTTATTTAACGTAAAAATTTATCTGTAATATATATAATTTGTAACAAAGTAATGTAAGCAACACTTACAAGCATTAATGTTTTTGCAGCTTTATCTGTTCTTTTTTGAAACAATTGTACTGCATAAAACAACATCCAAATCCCTAGCAAAAATACAAAAAAACCTGCAACTGGAGTTAAAAATAATTTTCCTGTAAAACCAAAGCATGGCAAAATGGAAGCTATAACTAACCAAAAAGTGTATAATACAATTTGTGATGCCGTACCTTTGTCTTTTTTTCCTGTTGGGAGCATATAGAACCCACCTTTTTGATAATCATCATAAAGAAACCAGCCTATTGCCCAAAAATGCGGAAATTGCCAAAAAAATTGTATTAAAAACAAAATACCCGCTTCAATTCCAAAATTATTTGTTGCAGCAACCCACCCGAGCATAAATGGAATGGCTCCAGGAAATGCTCCTACAAAAACAGAAAAAGAAGTTATTGTTTTTAAAGGTGTGTATAAGCTTGTATATATAAAAATGGAGATAGCACCAAACATGGCGGTTTTAGGATTTATCAGATACAAGATTACTAAACCAATAATTGTTAAGATTGTGGCAATTGTAAATGCAACATTAACAGACATTCGTCCAGAAGGAATTGGCCTGTTTTTAGTTCTATCCATCAAGGCATCAAGATCTTTTTCGAGTATCTGGTTATATGCATTAGAAGCTCCAACCATACAATACCCACCAATTGCTAATTGTGTTAATACAGAAAAAGAATGCCAAGTAAAACTATCTATGCCAAGTAAATAACCTGCCAAAGAAGAAAAAACAACGCTTACTGCAAGTCCTGCTTTTGTAATTTCTTTAAAATCTGAATAAAAAGTCTTAATAGAAAAAGTACGAATTGTTGCGTTCAAAAGAATTAATATTTTAAAGCACAAAGATACTAATAAGTCTAATTTAATACCATACTTTTTAAATAAATTTAAATAATTTGATAAATATCATAGTTTACACATAAAAAACAGCAAGGTATTTAAATTTTAACAACCATAATTGTAACTTTGCAAAAAGATTATAATAAATGATTTCAATTTCAGAAAAAACACTACAAGATTTACAATTTTACACCTTATTGGAAACTATTTCTAGTCTATGCAATACCGAAATTGGACAACAAAAAGCATTGGCTATCAAACCCTTTTCTAGCGAAGAACAAATATACAATTCACTACAAGAAACCTCCGAATATATAGCTTCCTTTCATAATAACAATGCAATTCCAAATCATGGTTTTGATGCAATTTCGGCTGAAATTAAACTATTGAAAATAGAAAATAGCACCTTGGAAGCAATCAGTTTCAAAAAAATTGCTGATTTATCTGCAAACACGAACATTTTGTTACAATATTTTGCGAAATTTGCAGAATACTATCCAAAACTTGCCATAAAATCCAGTCAAATTGAGATTACAAAAGCAATTGTGAACGAAATTAATTTTGTTTTAGATAAATATGGAGAAATAAAGGATAATGCCTCTATCAATTTGTTAGAAATTCGGAAAAACATAAATATTGTAAGAGGAAAAGTGAATCAAAGTTTCGGAGTTGCACTTAATCAAGCATTTACACAAGGATATTTAGATGATATAAAAGAAAGTTTTGTAAACAATCGAAGGGTTTTAGCCGTGCTAAATATGTACAAACGAAAGGTAAAAGGAAGCGTTATTGGAACTTCCAAAACTGGAAGTATTGCTTTCATAGAACCAGAAACTACCCTGAAATATTCTAGAGAACTTACTCATTTAGAATTAGAAGAATTGGAGGAAATTGCTAGAATTTTAAAAAAATTAACCGAAAGCATTCGTCCATTTTTATTGTTACTTATGCAATACCAAGAATATTTAAGTGATATTGATGTAATTGCCGCAAAAGCAAAATATGCTCATAAAATTAACGGAATTTTGCCAAAAATTAATTCCGAAAGAAGAATATTTTTTAGAGATGCCTTTCATCCTATTTTATTTTTAAATAACAAGATAAATAATCAAATAACTTACCCACAAACTATCGAATTTAGCCCAAAAAACAGAATTATTGTTATATCAGGGCCAAATGCTGGTGGAAAAACTATTTCTTTAAAAACTGTTGGTTTGCTACAATTAATGTTACAATCTGGCATGTTAATTCCTGTGCATGAACGTAGTGAAACTTGTTTATTTGAAAGAATTTTAACCGATATTGGAGACAATCAATCGATAGAAAATCATTTAAGTACTTATAGTTATCGATTAAAAAACATGAACTATTTTTTAAAAAAATGCAATTCTAAGACATTATTTTTAATAGATGAGTTTGGAACAGGCTCTGATCCAGAACTTGGAGGTGCAATGGCAGAAACTTTTTTAGAGGAATTTTATCATCGGGAAGCATTTGGAATTATCACTACTCATTATTCTAATTTAAAAATTTTAGCAAATGAATTGCCATTTGCCACTAATGCCAATATGCTTTTTGACGAAAAAACATTGGAACCATTATACAAATTAGTTTTAGGACAAGCTGGCAGTTCTTTTACATTTGAAGTAGCCCAAAAAAACGGCATTCCGTACGGACTTATTAACAGAGCAAAAAAGAAAATTGAAGGAGGAAAAATACGATTTGAAAAAACAATAGCTACCTTGCAAAAAGAACGCTCTAAGCTTGAAAAAACTTCTGAAAATTTAAAAGAAGAAGAAACAAAAGCGAGAGAAGAGAGCAAAAAAATGGCAACAATAAATTATAAAATTCAAGACAAATTAGAGCGATATCAAGAGTTGTATGATAGCAATCAAAAACAAATATATCTTGGACAAAAAATAGATGATTTAGCACTTAAATACCATCAATTTAAAAACAAAAAAGATTTGATAAGCTCTTTTTTAAAGTTAATTGACATTGAAAATTCTAAAAGAATCACCAAAAAACCTGATATTATAAAGGTAGAAAAGGAAATCTTAAAAGAAGTAAATAGCAAAATAGAAGAAATTAGGGAAATTAAAAAAGAGAAAAAATTCCAATCAAAACCAGAACCAAAACCAATAATCACATTAAAAGTTGGCGATAGAGTACGAATGACTGACGGAAAATCGATTGGAACAATAGAAAAAATAGAAAAAAACAATGCATTTGTGAATTATGGGGTTTTTACCTCAAAAATGGCTATTGATAAATTAGAATTCGTACAATCAAAATAATGAAAACACTAAAAGAAATAGCACCAAATCAAAAAATAATTCTATTTGACGGAGTTTGTAATTTATGCAATTCATCGGTTCAATTTATTATAAAATACGATAAAAATGATAGCTTTAAATTTGCTTCCATACAATCCAACCTTGGACAAGAAATTATAAAACATATAAAAATTTCTGCACAAATAGATAGCATTATACTCTTTGAAACACCAAACACATACTATTACAAATCGAAAGCAGTAACTAAAATTGCTAAAACATTAGGTGGCTATTTTAAAATTGTCCTTATTTATAATTTATTACCAATAAAAACACAAGATTCAATCTATGATATTATTGCAAAAAATAGATACAAATGGTTTGGAAAAAAAGAAAACTGCCTGCTTCCAAGTAAAAAAACGAAGGATAAGTTTTTCAGTTAAACAATAATATCAAAAAATAATTACTATTTTTAAACTTTATTCCTAAAAATATCAATAAAATGAAAAACATACTATACTCCATATTGTTACTCATAACCACTACAACATTTTCTCAAAAAAATGGACTTATAACCCAAAAAGCGATGGTAGTATCGGCAAGAGAAGAAGCCTCTGCAATTGGGATAGAAATAATGAAAAAAGGCGGAAATGCATTTGATGCCATGGTTGCAACAGAACTTGCACTTGCCGTTTCTTTTCCGTATGCAGGGAATATTGGTGGCGGTGGTTTTATGGTATATAGACTAGCAAACGGAGATTTTGGTTCCTTAGATTACAGAGAGAAAGCTCCCATAAATGCCTCTAAAGACATGTATTTAGACAATAATAGCAATGTAATACCAAATTTGAGCGTAAATGGTGCACTTGCGGTTGGAGTACCTGGAACTATTGCAGGAATATTTGCAGTTCACGGAAAGTTTGGAAAATTGTCTATTCAAGAAATAATGACTCCTGTTATAAAACTTGCTGAAAAAGGAGTTGTTGTTACAGAAAAACAGTCCAAAAGATTGAAAGAAAATCAAGTAGATATTATTAAAATAAGTGGTGAAAATACACTTCTAGCAAAAAATTATAAAAAAGGAGATACCATAAAATATCTTGCTCTTGCTAAAACTCTTACCCGAATAATGCAAAATGGAAAAGACGAATTTTATAAAGGAGAAACCGCTCACAAAATAGTAGATTTTTTAAATCAAAATGGAGGTATTATAACCTTAGATGATCTGAATAAATATGAAGCTAAATGGAGAAAACCAATAGTATTTAAATACAAAAATCTAAAGATAATTTCTATGTCGCCACCATCTAGTGGAGGAATGACATTACAACAAATAATGCAAATGATAGAACCATTTTCCATAGAAAAATATGGGCATAACTCTGAGAAATCAATACAAATAATAGTAGAAGCAGAGAGGAGAGCCTATGCAGATAGAAATTATTTTCTGGGAGACCCCGATTTTGTTACAATTCCATCAGATGAATTGTTAAACAAAAAATATTTAAAAGACAGAATAAAAACTTTTAGTTGGGACAAAGCAACCCTTTCCTCCGATGTGCAGCATGGAGATATCACCACTACAACAGAAAGTAACGAAACCACCCACTACTCTATTGTAGATAAAGAAGGAAACGCAGTTTCTGTAACTACAACACTTAATGGAGCTTATGGATCCAAATTATACTCCGATCAACTAGGATTCTTTTTTAATAACGAAATGGACGATTTTAGTGCAAAACCCGGAGTTCCAAACTCCTATGGATTAATTGGCGCAAAAGCCAATAGTATTGAACCGCAAAAAAGAATGCTTAGCTCTATGACTCCTACAATTATTGAGAAAAAAGGAAAACTTGCAATGGTAGTAGGCACACCAGGAGGTTCCACAATTATAACGTCTGTTTTACAAACAATTTTGAATGTTTTTGAATATAAAATGACCATGCAAGATGCAGTAAATGCTCCAAGATTTCACCATCAATGGTTACCCGATTCTATTTTCTTTGAACCAAATGCTTTTTCTACAAATACTATTAATAACTTAAAACTAAAAGGATACAATATTGATGATAAAGTGCCTCCTGTTTTAGGAAAAGTAGATGCTATTTTAGTGTTACCAAATGGATCTTTGGAAGCAGGAGCTGATTATCGTGGTGATGATAAGGCAGTAGGATTTTAAATAAAACGCGTTACAACATTCATAAAAAAGGAAGAATATTATTCAAAATATTTCTTTATAAAGCACAAAATAATTTACACAATAATAAAATCCTAGCTTATTCCATGCATTTATAAGGATAATTTCCAAATAAGCTCGACAACGATTTTAAGGCATAAGTACTTTTTGTGTACTTATTAGACAAACAAATTAAGGTTACTTTTTCGTCTTTTAGCTTAATATATGCTGCTGTATTTCCGTGCCACCAACCATTATGGTAGTATAATTTTTTATTATTATTCCATTCTAACATTCTAATACCTAGTCCATAATTTTTAATCCCTCTACTCTCATAACTATAACCTTTGTACACAGAATCTAACAAGGTTTTGTTTAAAAAATTGGAATTATAGGTTGCTAAATCAAATTTTAATAAATCTCTTGGAGTAGAATAAATATTTTTGTCCCCATAAATAGCATCTAAATAGTTATAAGGGTAAACTATTTTATTTCCTTTGAAAGAATTTGAAACTTTTTTGCTATCTTTTTTTAAATTAAAAACAAAAGTATCTTGCATGTCAAGTGGTTCAAAAATTAACTTTTTCATAGCGTCAGAATAAGGTATCTGCATAACCTTTTCTATAATTAATGCTAAAAATGCATAATTCGTATTGCAATAGGCAAAATGAGTATTTGTTTTGTATTCTAAAGCAATATTATTTTTGTTGATAACCGGAATTAAATCGGAATTATGCAAGGTATCTTTTTTGTTCCAGATTCCTAATTTATCCGTAAAATAACTATAATTACGAAGCCCACTCCTATGATTTAAAAGTGTTTTGATGGTAATTTCTGGATATGGAAAATCAGGCAAAATAGTCCTTATTTTTTGATCCAAATCTATTTTATGAGAATTTATTAAAAGTAAAATTGCAGTTGCTGTTAGTACTTTACTTAGTGAGGCAATGTGCAAAGGTGTATGGGAATCTATTTTTTTGTTTTCCAAAATATTTGCCATACCACTGTATTTTTCATAAATTATTTCACCATTTTTAACAACAAGAAACCCACCCCAAAATTGATTAGGAATATAATATTTATTATAAAAATATTCTATGCTTGCTTGCAATTGGCTTTTTTCTATTGGATTTAGACTTTTAATTTTCCCATGATAAGGCTCCATGGTTTGAATGCCATTTGTAACATAATTTGGTTTCTTCTTAGCAATTTCTTTTTTATTATTACATGAAAAACAAAGAATTGAAATCACTAAAACAATTAGGGGGAAAACGTATTTATTTATTCTCATTTTAAACAACTATATAAAAACAAATATAAATAAACAATTTTGAAAAAAAAATAATTGAAACTTATTATTTGTATTTGCAAAACGCTACTATTACTTTATATTTGCACTACAATCTAGCAAAAAAACAATATTTAAAATGAAATTTGGAATTATAAAAGAACGGAAAAATCCACCAGATAGAAGGGTTGTATTTTCCCCAAAAGAACTTGTACAACTACAACAACTTTTTCCTCAAGCAGAAATAAGCATAGAATCTTCAGATATTCGTATATTTACCGACGAAGAATACCGAGATTTAGGTTTTTCTGTCACACAAAATCTAGAAGATTGTGACGTTTTAATTGGTGTAAAAGAAGTTCCGATAGAATATTTAATACCTAATAAAAAATATTTTTTCTTTTCTCACACCATTAAAAAACAACCCTACAACAAAAAATTACTGCTGGCATGTTTGGATAAAAATATAGAATTATATGATCATGAAACGGTAATTGATACAAATAATAATCGATTAATTGGTTTTGGGAGATATGCAGGAATTGTGGGGACTTATAATGCGATTAGAGCTTTTGGACTAAAATTTGAATTATTTAATCTAGCAAAAGCAGAGACTTTGAAAGATAAGAATGCACTAGTAGAAAGATTGCAAAGAAATATGCTTCCAAATATAAAAATTGTCCTAACAGGTTACGGAAAAGTTGGAATGGGAGCTAAAGAAATGCTAGATGCTATGAAGATAAAGCAAGTATCTGTGACCGATTTTTTGTCCAAAAATTATGACAGACCAGTTTACACACACATAGACGTAGAGGAATATAACAAACCAATAGAAGATGTCATTTTTGATAAAGAAGATTTTTATAAAAACCCACAAAACTATAAATCTAATTTTGAGCGATTTACAAAAGTAGCAGATATGCTTATAACAGGGCATTTTTACGGAAATGGTGCACCAAATATTGTAACACAAAAAATGCTTGTCGCTCCTGATAATAAAATAAAAGTTGTAGCAGATATTTCTTGTGATGTAAATGGTCCAATAGCCTGCACACTTCGTTCCTCAACAATTGAAGAACCATTGTATGGCTATTTGGCAAGCCAGAACAAAGAAGTCCATTATTCGCACCCTGGAGCAATTGTAGTAATGGCGGTAGATAATTTGCCATGCGAACTGCCAAAAGATGCAAGCGATGGTTTTGGAGAAATGTTTTTGAAAAATGTGATTCCAGCATTTTTTAATAACGATAAAGAGCAAATATTGCAAAAAGCAAAAATTACCGAAAACGGACAATTAACACAACGCTTTTCGTATCTACAAGACTACATTCTAAACTAATTTTATATAATTTTTGCTGTCGTCTAAGTAAGTCGAAAGTTTTAAAATCGAAAAGTAAAAGACTTAAAATAAATTTAAATAATTAAAAATCAATATTTTATGTAATTTCCGTGTAAATCAAAATACAATATTATATCGTTTTTACTACTAAAATGCTATAACTTATCATTTTTTACATCTATTATTTGTGATAATTCCAAAATTCGATTTACATCTTTTTTATTTGCAAGAAAAAACAAATAACTATCAGATTGTGTATCAAAACTCATTAGCTCAAAATCAAGTTTAGAAAGTTCTATTTGTAAATAAGGAAACAGATTATGACTGTATATTTCTTCGGGATATTCAAAGGTAAAATCATATCCAATCATTTGAGAAATATAGTATTCTACTTCATTTGATTCAAATTTCCAGTCGCTATGCCAGCAGTTTACATTTTCTAGAAATTGATAATTATCATCAAAAAAATTGACATTTACAGATTGTTTCTTAAGCTTATTAAGCATTTTTTTTGCTTGCTTTTCATTGTTGTCCGATAAAAACTTATAAATCTATTAATATGGCTTCAAAACGATTTGCTTGTTTTTTGAAACCCTTTTAAGAGATTGATATATGAAAATTATTTTTTTCAATTATCAATTTTTCAAGAAAAAAAAGCAATGAAAATCAATAATTTAGGATATTTCAAATTTCAGAAAAATAATAGGCTAATTTTATCGGACATTAATGTTAATTTATAAAAAAAAACCTAAACAATAAGTGTTTAGGTTAATAATTATATTTTTCAATTATACTTTAAGATAATGCTGCTTGAACTTGATCTGCTGCTTCTTGAAATTCAACCGCACTCAAAATTGGCATTCCAGAACTATCAATTAATTCTTTTGCAATTTCTGCATTTGTTCCTTGCAATCTTACAATAATAGGCACTTTAATTGCATCACCCATATTTTTATAAGCATCTACAACACCTTGTGCAACTCTATCACAACGAACAATTCCTCCAAAAATATTAATCAAAATTGCTTTTACGTTAGGATCTTTTAAAATAATTCTAAAAGCAGTTTCAACACGTTTTGCATCGGCAGTACCTCCTACATCTAAAAAGTTAGCAGGTTCAAAACCAGCATATTTAATTAAATCCATTGTTGCCATTGCAAGACCTGCTCCATTAACCATGCAACCTACTGTTCCATCTAAATCTACATAATTAAGTCCTACTTCTTTTGCTTCCACTTCAATTGGATTTTCTTCTCTAATATCTCGCATTTCAGCATATTTCGGCTGACGATATAGTGCATTGTCGTCAATAGCAACTTTTGCGTCTACTGCCATAATCTTATTATCCGAAGTTTTTAAAACAGGATTTATTTCAAACATTGAAGCATCAGAACCTATATAAGCATTGTACAATGCCTCAATAAACTTAACCATTTCTTTAAATGCAGTACCTGATAAGCCTAAATTAAAAGCAATTCTTCTTGATTGAAAAGCTTGTAAACCAACTGCTGGATCTATTTCTTCATTAAAAATTAAGTGCGGAGTGTGTTCTGCGACTTCTTCAATATCCATTCCACCTTCAGTTGAATACACAATCATGTTACGTCCTTTAGCTCTATTTAGCAATACCGACATATAAAATTCAGATGTTTCGCTTTCACCAGGATAATAAACGTCTTCGGCAACTAAAATTTTATGCACTTTTTTACCTTCAGCAGATGTTTGAGGTGTTATTAATTGCATTCCTATAATTTGATTTGCAAGATCTTCTACTTCTTGTAAATTTTTTGCTAATTTCACCCCTCCACCTTTTCCGCGTCCACCAGCATGAACTTGTGCTTTTATTACATGCCAAGATGTACCTGTTTCTGCAGTAAGTAATTTAGCAGCAGCTACTGCTTCAATAGGATTGTTTGCTACTATTCCACGCTGAATTCGAACGCCATAACTGGCTAGAATTTCTTTTCCTTGGTATTCGTGTATATTCATTTTCTTTTGTTTTTTGTTTTTTTTATAGAGTGTTAGATGTATTTTTTAGTTAACTATTTAACATAACTGGCATTACTAACATGGTTATTACTTCTCCTTCATCTAATCCATCAATTGGTGTTAGTATTCCCGCTTTGTTTGGTGTGGACATTTCCAGCATAATCATATCCGACTGTAAGTTTGCAAGCATTTCTGTTAAAAATCTGGAATTAAAACCTATTTGCAAATCATCTCCTTGGTATTCGCAAGTAAGCCTTTCTTCTGCTTTGTTAGAATAATCAATATCTTCTGCAGAAATATTTAATTCGGTTCCAGCAACTTTAAGTCTTATTTGATGTGTGGTTTTGTTAGAAAAAATAGCAACCCTTTTTACAGAGTTTAACAATAATGTTCTGTCTATTATAAGTTTGTTAGGATTTTCTTTTGGAATAACAGCATCATAATTTGGATATTTTCCATCAATCAATCTACACATTAACAAGTAGTTATCAAATGAAAACATGGCGTTAGAATTATTATATTCTATTAAAACATCTGAGTTTGATGTTGCTAAAATTCCTTTTAAAATTGTAAGTGGTTTTCTTGGCATAATAAAATCTGCTATTTCAGATGCGTGAACATCATTTCTAGCATATTTAACTAGTTTGTGTGCGTCGGTGGCTACAAATATTAGTCCTTCGGGAGAAAATTGAAAAAATACTCCTGACATTACTGGTCTTAAATCATCGTTACCAGCAGCAAAAATAGTTTTAGTTACAGCAGTAGATAGCACTTCGGCAGGCACTACTGTTTTAGACGGTTCTTCTAAAGTTACAGGCTTTGGAAACTCATCTCCAGACACGTAAGCTAATGCGTATTTTCCTGATTGAGAGCTAATTTCTATGGTGCTATTTTCTTCGACTGTAAATGTTAAAGGTTGTTCTGGAAATGTTTTTAAAATTTCTAGTAATAATTTAGCAGGAACTGCAACACTACCTTCACTATCCGAATCTATTGTTAAAGATGCGGACATGGTAGTTTCTAAATCGGAGGAAGAAACTAATAATTCATTCTTTTTTAATTCAAATAAAAAATTATCTAGTATTGGCAAAGAATTGTTACTGTTTATAACACTACCCAAAACTTGTAATTGTTTTAGCAAATAGGAACTTGAAACTATAAATTTCATCATTTTAATTTATTTTTATACTGAATTTTACTAATTATATTCCACAAATGTAGGACAAATTAATTAGTTTGCCAAATATTTTGTGATTACTGTTTACCAAATTTTCTTTTCCTAACCCAATAGTTTATGGAACCAAATATTGCTAACAATAATAGTGGGAAACCTAGAACTATCATTTGTATATCTGTATAATCCTCGTACACTTTTTCTTTATCTAACAAGGGTAAATCAACTTGTTTGCTTCGTATGTTTAGCAATCCATTTTCGTCTAGTAGATAATTAACACAATTTAGCAAAAATTCTTTGTTAGAATACATTTGATTTGTCCATTTATCAAAACCTAATTCTAAAGGTTGTCCTTTTTCATCAACTTGATTTTTTATTATATCTCCATCAGAAATGACAATCATTTTAGAATTTTTATTCTTTGTTTTATAGCTTTTGTCAGCAAACGGCAATACTCTATTTTCGTACATAGAAGTAAAATTTCCTTCCAACAATACTGCAACTGGAATGCTTCCTGCAGAATATTCTTTTGGATTTGGCTTTTCATTTACCATTTTTAAATCGACCTCAACAGGCGTTCCTATTTTTTTGGAATAAATAGAAGAATTTAGCAAAATAGTTTTTTTGATAGAATTTTTGATAGTATCAATTGCATTTACGAAATCAAATTTTAATCCGTCTATGTTTGTCACAATTGGATGCTTGCTTTCTGGAAAGACGAAAGGTGCGTAAAACCAAGGATAATTTTGATATTGTGTTTCATTTCCTTGTTTACCAGACGCTAATGAAATTGGGGTTGCCTGAATATCTTTAACCAATACTGGATTTATTCTAAAACCGTATTTAAAAAACATATCATTTAATTCTAAATTAAGTGGAAAGGCATAGCTGGTTCCTGTTTTGGATAGGTCTGTCATTTCTATCGAAACATTTTCTACTAACCAAATAGTTTTCCCTCCATTTATAATAAATTGGTCTAAAACTTGCTTTTCTTTATCTGTAAATGCTGCTTTAGGTTTGGCAATTATTGCTAAATCAAATGTTTGTAAAGCTCTATTGATTAAATCTGGTTTTTCTTGGACAGAATCTAACGGGAAAGGTGCAATAAAGTAGTTTTCACGAAGTGTTTTTAAAAAATCTGCTTTAAAAATATCGGGAAGTTCATTATTTCCCTTTAAAATTGCAATTTTTTTTCGTTTTTGGGTTGTTACGGTATGAAAAGCATCTACAAAAGCATATTCTAATTGTTGCACAGAGCTTACCACTTTTTGTTCGGTAGTTGCTCCTAATTTATTTTTAAGTAATGGAATTTTAGTGCTTTTATTACCATAAGTAGCTATTGCCCAAGGAAAAACAACTTCTTGTGTTTTTTTGCCTTTATCTTCAACCGACAATTTAATTGGAGTTAAACCTCTTTGAATAAAAGAATCTGTTATAGCATCTGCTTCGTCAGGGTTTTCAATAGGATTTACAAATTGATAAATAATATTTGAATTTTCTGATTTGAATTCGTCTAAAAGTTGTTTTGTTTCTGTTTGTAATCTTTTAAATTCTGGCGGAAAATTTCCTTCTAAAAAAACGTCTATATATAATGGTTGTTTTACTTTTTTTATAATTTGCAACGAAGTTTTAGACAAGGTATATCGATGGTCTTGTGTTAAATCAAATCTGTAAAAGAAATAACTCCCAAGTATGTTTAGTATTATTACAAAAAGCAATAAACCAACTAAATTTTTATTATTAGTGAAAAACTTTTTCATTATTGCTTCAATGCTTTTAAATTATAAACAGAAAGTACTAAAAAGAAGAATGTGATACTTGCAAAGTAGAGAACATCTCGAGTATCTATAACTCCACGACTCATGCTTTTAAAATGATAATCCATACCTAAACTCATGATAATTGGAGCGTAATCTGCAAAATAAGATAAGGTAGAAATGCCTTGAAATCCAAAATAAAAAAGAAAACATATAAAAATCGAAATAACAAAAGCTACTACTTGATTTTCTGAAATAATAGAACTAAATATACCAATTGCTGTGTAAGAAGTCATTAAAAACAATAATCCTAAATAAGAACCTAGTGTGCTACCAAAATCTATATTGCCAGACGGTAATCCGTAGTCATAAATTATTTTTATATAGATAAATGTTGGAACAAGAGCGATTAATAATAATAGAAAAGCTCCTAAAAATTTCCCACCTACAATTTCCCAAATAGACAATGGTTTTGTGAGTAACAATTCCATAGTACCTTGTATTTTTTCGTCCGAGAAACTCCGCATGGTTACTGCTGGAATTAAAAAAAGCATAATCCAAGGAGCAATAGTAAAAAATGGATTCATATCTGCGAAACCTGCGTTTAAAATATTGTAATCTCCTTCAAAAACCCACAAAAATAAGCCGTTTAGTATTAAAAAAAGTGCAATAACTAAATATCCAATTGGAGAACCAAAAAAGGAACGAAATTCTTTATACAATAAGGCTTTCATCTATATTATTATCTATTTATAGTTTACAAATGTACTGCTTTTTAAATACAATTTTGAATACAAATGCTTTAAGAATACATTTTTGTTCTTAATTCTTTTATTTTAGAATCTTCAAGATATTCGTCAAAAGTCATGTATCTATCTATTGCACCATTTGGTGTTAATTCTAAAATTCTATTAGCAACCGTTTGTGCAAATTCGTGGTCGTGTGTGGTAAATAAAATGGAACCTTTAAAGTTATTTAGCGAATTATTAAATGCTGTAATAGACTCTAAATCCAAATGATTTGTAGGTTCATCAAGCATCAATACATTTGCGCGAAGCATCATCATTCTAGAAAGCATACATCGTACTTTTTCTCCTCCAGATAATACTCTCCCAGTTTTTAAGGCTTCCTCTCCAGAGAATATCATTTTCCCAAGAAATCCTCGTACATACACCTCATCTCTTTCTTCTTCTGTTTTTGCCCACTGTCTTAGCCAATCTACAAGAGTTAAATCATTTTCAAAAAAGCTATGATTATCAGCTGGCAAATAAGATTGCGTTGTGGTAATTCCCCAACTATATGTTCCTGAATTTGGAATTGTATTTCCGTTTAAAATTTCGTAAAACGCAGTTGTGGCACGAGAATCTTTAGAAAAAATAACTATTTTGTCTCCTTTTGCCATATTTAAATCTATATTTTGAAATAAAATATCTCCATCAATAGAAGCAGAAAGGTTTTGTACATTTAAAATTTGATCTCCCGCTTCTCTCTCGGTATCAAAAATAATGGCTGGATATCTTCTGGAAGATGGTTTAATATCAGATAAATTAAGTTTATCAATCATTTTTTTACGAGAAGTTGCTTGCTTCGATTTTGCAACATTGGCACTAAAACGTCTAATAAATTCTTCAAGCTCAGCTTTTTTCTCCTCGGCTTTTTTGTTTTGTTGTGCTCTTTGTTTTGCTGCTAGCTGGCTAGATTCGTACCAAAAAGTATAATTTCCTGAATAGTGATTTATTTTAGAAAAATCTATATCGGATACATGTGTACATACTGCGTCTAAAAAGTGACGGTCGTGAGATACTACAAGAACTGTATTTTCATAATTTGCTAAAAAGTTTTCTAACCAACCTATGGTTTCAAAATCTAAATCGTTTGTTGGTTCATCCATAATTAAAACATCTGGATTTCCAAAAAGTGCTTGTGCTAGTAAAACACGAACTTTTAATTTTCCTTCCACGTCTGCCATTAAAGTATAATGAAAATCTTCGGATATACCTAAATTTGAGAGCATTGTTGCAGCATCAGAATCTGCATTCCAACCATTCATTTCTTCAAATTGTACTTGCAACTCCCCTATCCTATCTACTTTATCATCACTATAATCTGCATATAAATTGTCCATTTCTTTTTTTACAGCAAATAGCGTTTTGTTTCCCATTAATACTGTTTCGAGTACTGTATTTTCGTCAAATAGATTGTGATTTTGGTTTAAAACAGACATTCTTTTTCCTGGTTCTAGAATTACTCTTCCAGAAGTTGGGTCTAATTCGCCTGCAATTATTTTAAGAAAAGTTGATTTTCCAGCACCGTTAGCACCTATAATTCCGTAACAATTTCCTTGTGTAAAAGTCGTGTTTACTTCGTCGAACAAAATTCTTTTGCCAAATTGTACTGATAAATTAGAAATGGTAAGCATGGTATATTTTTTTTATAATTCTGCAAAAGTAAAAAATACAACTTAGTTTTAAGTGTTTCCTAATAGTTATTTTTTATAATTATCTAAAAAAAGCATACCATACTTATAAATGTTGGTTTATTTTAATATTCCAATTTCTTTCATACAATGTTGCATCATGCTGTATGTTCTTTCTATATTATTGTCTAATCCTATGGAAAATCGCACTAATCCATCCGTTAGTCCCATTTCTTTTTGTTCTTCCAATGGTATTTCGCTAGAGGTAGAAGAGCCAGGTGCAGAGAATAAGGTTTTATAAAACCCTAAACTTACTGCTAAATAACCTAGATTCCTGTGTTGCATTAATTCCATTAATTGATTTGCTTTATCTAAAGAGCCCACATCTATAGTCATCATTCCCCCATATCCATATTCTTTGTTTATCATGCTTTTATATAGCTCATGGTTTGGGTGACTTGGTAAACCAGGATAAACTGTTTTTATGCCATCTTGTTCCATTTTTTGTGCAAGAAAAAGAGCATTAGCACTATGTTGTTTTATACGGATATGAAGTGTTCTAAGATTTTTCAAAACACTTGCACTTCTTAAGCTATCCATTGTTGGTCCTAAAAGCATACTGGCACCTGAATTTACATTTTTTAAATCATTAATAAATTCTTGAGAAGCACAAACTACCCCTCCTACAGTGTCGCTACTACCATTGATGTATTTTGTTAAACTATGTATTATAATATCTGCACCTAACTTTTTAGGAGCAACCGAAAGTGGAGAAAAAGTGTTATCTACCACTAATTTTAAATGATACTTTTTTGCAATTTTAGAAAGTTCTGCAATATTTGCAACCTCTAACAATGGATTACTAACCGTTTCGCAATACAACACTTTCGTATTTGGCGTAATCGCTGCTTCTACTATATCCAATTTTGTGATATCTACAAATGTTGTTTTAATACCAAATCTTGGTGCCAAGTTTTTTAGAAATGCATATGTACCACCATATATTGTTCTACTAGATACAATATGATCGCCATTACCACACAGTTGCAATAAAGTTGGTGTTATTGCTCCCATGCCTGAAGCTGCAACATTCGCACTTTCAGTACCTTCCATCGCAGCGAGTGCTTTGTCTAAATATAAATTACTAGGAGAAGAATGCCTAGAATATAAATAGCAACCTTCCGCATTTCCTTCAAAGGTGTCAAACATTGTTTTTGCTGACAAAAAAGTGTAAGTAGAACTATCAGATATAGAAGGGTTTACGCCTCCAAATTCACCAAAATATTGTAAATCCTGAATTGCATCTGCTGGGTTAAAATTGTTCATAAGATAAGTTATTTTTAAAATTATGTTTTTTTAAAATGCTTATCAAAAAAACAAAACATCTAATTTAATTACAATATAATTCTATAAAATTAGATTATAAAACTATAAAATAGTATTTTTATAAATTATTATAAAGCATAATTATTATTTTTTAATTTATATTAGATTATTTTAAACCATGAAATTAGACTCTATCGACAAACAACTTTTATATTTATTACAAACAGATAGTAAAAAAAATACAAAAGAATTAGCATTGAAGTTAAATCTTTCTATAACCGCTATTTATGAACGAATAAAAAAATTAGAACGAGAAAATATTATAGATAAATATGTTGTTTTGCTCAATAAAAAAGAAATAAATAAAAATTTTGTTGTATTTTGTCATGTAAAATTAATTCAGCATCTAAAAGAATTTGTAACACAATTTGAAAAACAAGTAGTAAAATTGCCAGAAGTACTAGAATGTCATCATGTGAGTGGCGATTATGATTATATTCTTAAAATTTTAGTACAAGACATGGAAGAATATAGAGCATTTTTAGTAAATAAATTAACCACACTACAACACATAGGAAGCACACATAGCACATTTACAATATCCGAAGTAAAAAACACAACACATATAGTACTTTAATAAATCTCTACATTGATTACTAAATATGGGGAAAATCCGCACAAAATTATTCCAAAAACAGGTATCAACTAATTTTTAGAACCCACCTTAAATTCATTTTTAAAATTGAACTAAAAAGTGTATTTTTGCTTTACTAAAAAATAAAAAAAAATTAATCATGAATTCATTTGACGTAACCATTATAGGTTCTGGCCCAGGAGGCTATGTTGCCGCAATTCGTTGTGCCCAACTTGGTTTTAAAACTGCTATTATTGAAAAATATCCAACTCTAGGTGGAACTTGTTTAAATGTAGGTTGTATTCCTTCCAAGGCACTTTTAGCATCGTCTCACCAATATGACGAACTAAAACATTTACACGAAAACGGAATAGAAATATCTGGGAATATTACCATAGATTTTGAAAAAATGATTGCCCGAAAACAAGCAGTAGTAGATCAAACTTGTGGTGGAGTGCAATTTTTGATGGACAAAAATAAGATTACCGTTTTTGAAGGAATAGGCTCCTTTAAAGATGCAAACCATATAAATATCGCAAAAAAAGATAATTCTATGGAAGTTATCGAGAGTAAATATACCATTATCGCAACAGGCTCTAAACCAGCTAATTTACCATTTATTTCTATCGATAAAGAACGAATTATAACTTCTACCGAAGCACTTAAATTAAAAGAAATTCCAAAACATCTTATTATTATTGGTGGTGGTGTAATCGGTATTGAATTAGGACAAGTCTATTTACGACTTGGAGCACAAGTATCTGTTGTAGAATACTTAGACAGAATAATTCCTGGAATGGATAGTTCTTTATCCAAAGAATTAACAAAGGTTTTGAAAAAACAAGGAATGAAATTCTATACATCACATAAAGTTAAGTCTGTAGAGAAAAATGTGGATATTGTAGAAGTTCAGGCCGAAAATAACAAAGGAGAAATTATCACTCTACAAGGAGATTATGCATTAGTTGCTGTAGGAAGAAAACCTTATACTAATGGATTACAATTAGAAAATGCAGGTGTAACAGTATCGGATAAAGGACAAATTATAGTAAACAATTCTCTACAAACAAATTGTCCATCTATTTATGCCATTGGAGATGTAATACATGGAGCAATGTTAGCCCACAAAGCAGAAGAAGAAGGCACAATGGTTGCAGAGATGCTAGCAGGACAAAAACCACATATTGATTATAATTTAATACCCGGTGTTGTTTATACATGGCCAGAAGTTGCTGCTGTAGGACAAACGGAAGAACAATTAAAAACACAAGGAATAGAATACAAAACAGGAAGTTTCCCATTTAAAGCCCTAGGAAGAGCTAGAGCAAGTGGAGATTTAGACGGTTTTGTAAAAATGATAGCAAATGCAAAAACAGACGAAATTCTTGGCATACACATTATAGGAGCTCGTGCTGCAGATTTAATAGCAGAAGCAGTTATCGCAATGGAATTTAGAGCATCTGCAGAAGATATTGCTAGAACAAGTCATGCACACCCTACATTTTCTGAAGCAATGAAAGAAGCTGCTTTAGCAACCACAGAAAATAGAGCAATACATATTTAAAATGTCATGTTGTCATACTTTTTACATGCAAAATAAAGTATAACTGACAAAATTAATTTCTTTTGAGTATTGGCACAAAACTTGACTAATTCTAAAAAGAGTAAAAAAAGAATTATATAAATAAATTAAATATAGTAAACAATGGGAAAAATAATCGGAATCGATTTAGGAACAACCAACTCTTGCGTATCTGTAATGGAAGGACAAGAAGCGGTAGTAATACCAAATTCTGAAGGAAAAAGAACAACACCTTCAATTATAGCATTTGTAGAAGGTGGCGAAATTAAAGTAGGAGATCCTGCTAAAAGACAAGCAGTTACAAATCCTACAAAAACAATTGCTTCTATCAAACGCTTTATGGGACACACTTTTTCTGAAACTGCAGAGGAAGCAAAACGAGTACCTTACACAATAGTAAAAGGAGATAACAATACACCTCGTGTAGATATTGATGGTCGCTTATACACTCCACAAGAATTGTCCGCAATGACACTTCAAAAAATGAAAAAAACAGCTGAAGACTATCTTGGTCAAACAGTTACAGAAGCAGTTATCACAGTTCCTGCTTACTTTAACGATGCACAACGTCAAGCTACTAAAGAAGCTGGTGAAATTGCAGGCTTGAAAGTAATGCGAATCATTAACGAACCAACCGCTGCTGCATTAGCTTATGGTTTAGATAAAAAAGGAACAGATCAAAAAATTGCCGTGTACGATTTAGGTGGTGGTACTTTTGATATTTCTATCTTAGAATTAGGGGATGGCGTTTTTGAAGTATTATCTACCAATGGAGATACGCACTTAGGTGGTGACGATTTTGACCAAACAATTATTGACTGGTTGGCAGACGAGTTCAAAGCCGAAGAAGGAATTGATTTGCGTTTGGATCCAATGTCATTACAAAGAATTAAAGAAGCTGCTGAAAAAGCAAAAATCGAGTTGTCATCTTCTGCTGAAACAGAAATCAACTTGCCTTATGTAACAGCTACTGCTTCTGGACCAAAACACTTAGTGAAAAAATTATCAAGAGCTAAATTTGAACAATTATCTGATGCTTTAGTAAAACGTTCTATGGAACCAGTTGCTAAGGCATTAAAAGATGCAGGTTTAAAAACTTCTGATATTGACGAAGTTATCTTAGTAGGAGGTTCTACTAGAATGCCAAGAATTGCAGACGAAGTAGAAAAATTCTTCGGTAAAAAAGCTTCTAAAGGAGTGAATCCTGACGAGGTTGTAGCAATTGGAGCTGCTATTCAAGGTGGTGTTCTTTCTGGAGACGTGAAAGATGTATTGTTACTTGACGTTACACCTTTATCTTTAGGTATCGAAACAATGGGTGGAGTAATGACAGTATTAATTGAATCTAATACTACAATTCCAACCAAAAAATCGCAAGTTTTCTCCACTGCTGCTGACTCACAACCATCTGTAGAAATTCACGTTTTGCAAGGTGCAAGAGCAATGGCTGCTGATAACAAAACAATTGGTCGTTTCCACTTAGATGGTATTCCACCAGCACCAAGAGGAGTTCCTCAAATTGAAGTTACTTTTGATATTGATGCAAATGGTATTATCAAAGTTTCTGCAACTGATAAAGGAACTGGTAAATCGCACGATATTCGTATCGAAGCATCTTCTGGATTAACAGCAGATGAAATCGAAAGAATGAAAAAAGATGCAGAAGCAAATGCAGAATCTGATAAAATTGCAAAAGAAAGAGCTGAAAAAATAAATGAAGCTGACTCTACTATTTTCCAAACAGAATCTCAATTAAAAGAACTAGGCGATAAAATTACAGATGAACACAAAACTGCTATCGAATATGCCTTGACTGAGTTAAGAATGGCACACCAATCGCAAGATTTAGAAGCAATTCAAAAAGGTCTTGACAATGTAAATGCTGCTTGGAAAACCGCTACCGAAGCAATGTATGCTCAAGGAGATGCAGGACAGCAACAAGCACAGCCACAAGCTGAAACGCAAGGAGACGATGTTCAAGATGTAGAATTTGAAGAAGTTAAATAAGTATTAAGTTTTTAGTATTAAGTATTAAGACCGAGTGAGAAATTGCTCGGTTTTTTTTTTATGAAATGATAAATACAAATGCTGTTTTCTAATTTTTAAAAGTTGTATTGTAATTTAAGATATATTTGTATTCTCAAAAAAAAAATATAGTATGCCAATTGTTTCTATTCAAAAAAATCTAACAGATTTGTCCCATTTGCTTTCTCAATTATCTACCGATGATTATACTTGTCAATACCTAGAATTGAGTAAGGCAACTATTGGTGAACATACACGTCACATTATTGAACTTTTTCAATGTTTAGAGAACCAATATGAAAGTGGTATTATAAATTATGATAGTAGAAAAAGAGATTATACCATTCAAAACTGTACTGAAACTGCAAAAACTGCAATTGAATGTATTATTGAAAATCTTAAAAAGCCAAATAAAAATTTAATTTTGCAACAAGTTATTGGTAATCAAATACTGGAAATTGAAAGTAATTATACCAGAGAATTACTTTATAACTTAGAGCATTCCATTCATCATCAAGCACTTATAAAAGTAGCGATTTTACAAAATGATTCTATTACTATTGATGAAAATTTTGGAGTAGCACATTCTACCATTGAATATAGAAAAAAATGTGCACAGTAAGTTTTGTTTCTTCTAATGGAAAAGCAATTTTAACACACAACCGTGACGAAAAAGTAGCTCGCCAAAGTGCTATAGAACCTCAAAAATATTTTATAAATCAAAAAAACATCTATTTCCCAAAAGATCAAAAAGCTGGTGGAACTTGGTATGCTGTTTCCGAAAACGGAACTGTTTTAGTATTGCTAAATGGTGCCGATGAAAAACATCAACTCAAACCATCTTACAGAAAAAGTCGCGGATTGATTGTTCTCGATTTGATAAGCTCAAATTCGCCAATTTTAGCATGGAATTCAATCGATTTGTCAGCTATTGAGCCTTTTACAATTGTGTTGTTTCAGGATAAAAAACTGTACCAATTACGTTGGAATGAAATCGAAAAAACTACTTTAAATTTAGATAGTAACCAAAGTTACATTTGGTCTTCATCAACTTTATATCCAAAAGAAATTCGTGAGCAAAGAGAAGAATTATTTCAGATTTTTATAGCTTCAAATGAAATTTCAGCCGAAAATTTATTTCAATTTCATCGTTATGCCAAAAAAGATGATTCAGAAAATGGTTTAATCATCAACAGAAATAACGAATTGAAAACCTTAAGCATTACACAAACTATGATTCAAGAAAATAAAATTGTACTTTCGTACCACGATTTGCAAAATCAACAAGAATTTTATAATTTAATTACACTTCAATAAGTTGAAACTTTTTTTTCATAAACTTACTCATTGGGAATATTGGCCATTTAAAATTGTGTATATTCCTATTTATTTTTTATGGACCTTTTATGCTATAAAGGTTCAAACCATTTTCTTTTTTAACACCTGCAATCCAAAGATGAAAAATGGTGGATTTATGTTAGAAAGCAAAAAGAATATTTACGATTTTATTCCACAAAAATATTATCCAAAAACAATATTAGTTTTAGAAAATAATAATATTGAAGAAGTAATTTCTGCCTTAAAAAAATCAAGTATTCCATTTCCATTTATTGCAAAGCCTGATATTGGTTTACGAGGTTCGGCTGTGAAAAAAATATATAATTTGGAAGAATTACAAACCTATAATTCTAAGGCAAATTTTGATTATTTAATTCAAGATTTAATTCCTTATAATAAAGAAGTTGGTATTTTCTATGTTCGTTTTCCAGAGGAGAAAAAAGGAAAAATAACTGGAATTGTAGCCAAAGAATATGCAATAATTGAAGGAAATGGAAAAGCAACAATTGAACAATTGATTAGAGCAAATCCACGTTATGAATTGCAAATTGAAAGTATCAAAAAAGATTTTGGAAATCAGTTTAATGAAATTTTAGAAAAAGACAAAAAATTAAACCTTGTACCTTACGGAAATCACGCCCGTGGTGCAAAATTTATGGATGCCAGCAATTTAATAACCGATAAGTTAAACGAAACTATTGATGGAATATGTCAAGAAATCTCTGAGTTTTATTTTGGAAGATTAGATGTTATGTATAATTCTTGGACAGATTTAGAGCAAGGAAAAAACTTTGCTATTGTGGAGGTAAATGGTGCTGCAAGCGAGCCAACACATATTTACGACCCAAAACATTCTATCTTTTTTGCATGGAAAGAATTGGCAAGACATATTACTTATATGTACAAAATTAGTGTTCAAAATCATAAACGAGGTTTCCCATATCTTTCGCACAAAGAAGGAATGCAACAATACAAATTGCATTTAGAACAAAATGGCAAGATTGTCAATTTTTTTTAAAAAGAAATAGTACGGAAGTTATTAAAAAAGCATTTGTAAATAATATCTAAATCAAATTAAATTTTACTGCTATTTTAATTAGTGAAGCTGTGTTATTGGCTTCGAGTTTTAGCATTAGATTTTGACGATGTGAACTCACTGTTGTGATGCTTATGAAAAGTTTATCTGCAATTTGTTGATTGGTAAGACCTTCGGCAATTTCTATTAGAACTTCTTTTTCTCTTCGAGTTATAATAGGTGCTTGATCGTATTTGGAAACATTTTGCTTTTGATAATCAACATTAAAAAACATATTTCCTTTTGAAACTTCTTCAATAGCTTTGAAAATTTCTTCTTTACAGGAATTTTTTAATAAATAACCACTCGCACCATTCTCAATCATTTTAGAAACATAACTTCGGTCATTAAAAGTGCTTAAAGCCAAACATTGAATGGTTGGAAACTCAGTTTTAATTTTTTTACACAACTCTATTCCGCTAATATCGGGTAAATTGATGTCTAGAAAAGCAATATCAACGTGATTTTTTTTGATAAAATCAATTGCTTCAAAGGCATTTTCGGCAAAACCAACAATAGTAATCTCATCATTTTGAGATAACAATGCTTTAAATCCCTCAATTACCATAGGATGATCATCTACAATAAAAATTCTGTGTTTCATAGATTAAGCTACTTCAAATTCGATATGAGTTGATGTCCCATTTTTGTCTGATTGAATATCCATTTTTCCTTTCAAATAATCTACACGATGTTTAATATTTGCTAAGCCAATTCCATTTTTTTTCAAGGTATTTACATCAAAACCTTTTCCGTTATCTTCAACTGTTAATGAAATTGTTTTCTCATTTTTTGAAAGTTGAATGTGTGCTTGTTTAGCATCGGCATGTTTCAATGTATTGTTGAGTAATTCTTGGACAATTCTGTATAATACAATTTCGGTTGTTTGATCTAATCTGTCTTCTAATCCAAAACTTTGATAGGTTGTTTGCAATTCAGTATTTTCAGAAACTGAATCACAATAATTATGAAGTGTATCATCTAAACCAAATTTCAGCAAAGCTTCAGGCATCATATTATGAGCAACACGTCGTATCTCCACTATTGCACTATCTAATTGTGATATACTTTTGGTAAAAGCAATTGCATTTTTTTCGGTTAGTACTACATTTCCTTTCACACTATTTAATTGAAATTTAACTCCTGATAGCATTCCTCCTAAACCATCGTGCAAATCACGAGCTAAACGAGTACGTTCGGCTTCTTCTCCTTGAATCATATTTTGTGTGGCATCAATTTGTTTTTCTTGTTGTAATTGTGTGATTTTTTGCTCTGCAATTTTTTTTCTAGCTTTATAATTTCGATATAATAAAAAACTAAAAAGCAGTAAACTTACAGCAATTGTTGCTAATGAATAAATAAATATTTTTTGTTTAAGTTGTTTTTTTTCTAAAAGTAAAATATTTTTATCTTTTTTTTCAGACTGATATCTAGCTTCTCTTTCAGAAAATTGTTGTGTTTGTTCACTTATTAATATGGTATCATTTAATGCAGAATATTTGTCATAAAACTGATATGCTTCTTTATATCGTTTGGTTTCATACATAAGTTGATGCATTACTTCAAAATAATTTCTTCTTTCGGTTGGATCTTTAGTTTGCAAATAATAATCTTTACATTCGTTAAAATAATTTTGAGCTTGTGTATATTTTTTTTCTTTCATTGCTATTTTACCCAACTGCCATTTTGAATTGGCTATTCCGTCTTTAATCTTTATTTCATTGGCGATTTGAAGACTTTTTTGAGCAAAAAATTTGGAAGAATCGATTTTGTTTAATTTAAAATATTCTTGAGAAATTGAATGGTAATATCCTTGCAAATAAGTTCTTGCAATATCGCCTTTTTCCAATTCAGGCAAATATTTTAATCTTGTTCTAAGTGCTTTTTCTAGATTACCATTTTCAAAATAGTTATCGGCTTTTAGTTGCGTATAAAAAGCAATTACGGTTTTGTTTTGATACTTATTGGCAATAGCCAAAGCTTTATCTATATATTCGTCAGCTTTTGGCAGATTTTTTATGGTGTTAAAAACGGCACTCATATTATAATATAAGTCTGATTTCTTCTTGTCGAGTATTTTTGTTGTCAGTGTTTTGTCTTCAAAAATTTTAGGATTATCAAAAATCTCTTGCGCTTTTAGAAAATAGTCTATGCAATTCTCGTATTCACCTGCCCAATATTTTACATTTCCTAAATTGAAGTAAGCACCTGCCATAAGATACAAATTATTGCTTTTTTTAGCTACAATTAGCGATGATTTGTGACACTGATACGCTTTCTCTTTCTGATCAAAACTACTATACCAAAGTCCTAAAAGCCTGTAACTAGTAGCGATTGCATAATTGTTTTTTAACATAATACTTTTAGATAGTGCTTCTTTAATAAGCTTTTTTGAAAGTGTACTATCAATTTCCCTCATATCATAACCAATAGCACTCAATAGCCTTACTTGAGTTGTATCAATAGGTTTTTGATGAATTTTAGCAATAGCATTTTTCAAGCTCTCCAATTTCTGTTGCTGTGCAAAGCTCAAAAAATGGAATGAGAAGATACATATTATAAATAATGATTTTTTCATGCTTCTGTTAATTTTTTTCAATAGTGTAAAATTGAAAAACATTCTTTTATTTAAAAACATAGTTTGAATTCTACTTAGCAAAGTAACTCAAAGATATTCATTTATTTGCCCTATAAAAGTAGGATAAATAAAATCATTATTTCATAGGAAAAGAGACTAATTTTTAAAAATTAATTTTACCTCACAATAATAATCAAAAAAATAAAATGATGAAAAACACACATGCTTCCACTAAAAAGACAAAATTTAAACACACAAAAAATCAATTTCAAATAATAATCAAAACAATAATTATGAAAAAATTACATCTAGTTCTTAGCTTTTTTGCTCTTACCTTTATTAGTTCTTGTACTCCAGATGATACTCCTTTAACTCCAACTTCTGTTTTAACAGTCAATACAGCAACTCCAACAGAATTAACTGCAACAACAGTTAAACTAGGTGGTGAAGTAACTTTAGATGGTGGATCAACAGTAACCGAACGCGGTATTTGTTTGGGTGAAACTGCAAATCCTATTGCTAATGACCCAAACGGATTTACTGATATTTTAGGAAATGGACTTGGAGTTTTTAGTGGCACTTATGATATTTCTGCGTTAGCTCCAAGTACCATAGTTCATATTCGTGCTTTTGCTAAGAATGCTGACGGAATTGTTTATGGAGAAGACAAAACATTCACAACTCTTGGAGGTTGCCCAGTCGTAACAGTTACAAATACAAATATTTCAACTCCAACTACTTGGATAACTGGAAATGTATATTTAATAAACTCAGAAATAATAATTACTTCTATTTTAACCATCCAAGCAGGAGTCATTGTTAAACTTGGAAATAATGGCAGGCTAAGAGTAAACAACAGTGGAAAAATACTTGCAAATGGAACTGCAAACAGTAGAATTGTTTTCACATCTATTGCAGACGATTCTTATTGTGGTGATACAAATGGAGATGGAACCGCAACTACACCTCAAAAAGGAGATTGGCTAAATCTTTACCTAAATGGTGGTACTGGACACATTTTTAATTATTGTGATTTCCTTTATGCAGGTGCTAATGATGGTGGTTATCGTTGTGCGGTAGTAGTATCTGTTGCTGGTCCTTCTTTTACTTTTGATAATTGCAATTTTGCACATACAGCTAGTAGCACAAATTTTACTGGACAATTTGCTTTTTATGCAGGCTCCTATATGAGTGACCCAACTGTTTCTATTTTTACAAATAATGTTTTTTATGATAATTTTTACCCAATTTATTTGAGTGCAACTTATTCAATAAATGCTAATAACAGTTATAGTAATCCAATAAATCCATTAGAAAAAAATGCTCGAAATTGTATTTGGATGTACCCTGATGCTGGAAATAACATTGCTGTAACTCTAAATGAAACAGAAGTACCTTATGTAATGGATGGCTATTTGCAAAAAAGTACAGGCTCAATAACTATAAATGCTGATGTAGTAATGAAATTTCCTACAGGAAATACTTATGGCTTGAATATAGCGTCACTAACTCTAAACCCAACTGCATTTCTAACATCCATTAAAGATGATGCTCATGGTGGTGATACCAACGGAGATGGAAATGTAACACTTCCCTCAAATAGTGATTGGTATGGTTATTGGGATTGGACAAATTCTGTATGGGTACATGGTACTAACATACTATATGCTGCAAATTAATAATAACCAAAAGTAGATTAAAAAT
>DZCQ01000002.1:0-66225 GCA_022730285.1 Flavobacterium psychrophilum | reverse complement strand
TATTCTTTTTCACAAGTTGGAATTGGAACTACCAATCCTGATACTTCCTCAAGTTTAGATATTAGCTCTACAAACTCTGGTATTTTAATTCCAAGAATTAGCTTAATTAATGTTTCTAACGGAATTGCTCCAATAAATACTCCTGCAATAAG
Organism: Flavobacterium psychrophilum; assembly: GCA_022730285.1. GTDB lineage: Bacteria > Bacteroidota > Bacteroidia > Flavobacteriales > Flavobacteriaceae > Flavobacterium > Flavobacterium psychrophilum_C. Next base: position 66,073 of record DZCQ01000002.1, on the reverse strand, counting down.
TTTATTAATTTACAATAGCAATCCTGCTATAATTGGTGGAAATGGGGAAGGCTATTACTATTGGAACGGAACGGAATGGGAAAAATTGACGACAGACGGAAATAATTGGAATACTACTGGAAATTTCGGGACGAATCCTTCCATCAATTTTATTGGAACAACAGATTTCAATGACCTAGTTTTTAAAACAAATGGTATTGAATCAGTAAGAATAAAAGCAACAGGTACTGTTGGGATTGGCATATCAAATCCTCTTCAACAACTTGATGTTCAAGGAGGAAATGCAAGAATTAACAATACTTATATTGGAGATGTTGGTTGGGGAACAACTTGGGCAGGTATATCACACTATAATCAAGCAAATAGTACTGGATACGGATTTTTACAATCAAATGATGGAAATTATACCTTTTTAAACAAACCAAATACTGGATTAGGATATATCGGATTTAGAGTAGGCAACTCTGACCAAGCAGTAATTACTAATGCAGGTAATATGGGTATTGGAACAACAAACCCAACTGAAAAATTAGAAGTAAATGGTAAAATAAAAATTACCGATGGAACACAAGGAAATGGGAAAGTACTTGTAAGCGATGCAAATGGAGGTGGAACTTGGACAACAACCAATTCTATAAAACCAGCTGTAACTGGTGTTTTTGCTGGTGGAGGCGGAAATCCAAACAGTACCACATCTGTATATTGCAACACTTATATTGATTTACCGCCAGGGAAATGGATGCTTTTTGGAACTTATTTACTTGCAGGATCAACAACATTAGCAACCGGACAAAGTGTTTTTGTTAGAACAAATTTTCAACTCAGCAATACAGTAACTGGTGCAAATCCATATATTGTTTCTGGTGGTCTAATTTCAGGTATTTTAGCAGGACCAACTGAATTTGGTATAGCAAATGGGCAAACCATAATTAATAATAACACTGTAGGAACAATACGTTTTTATATGTGGGCAAATATTCAAAAATATGGCTCAATACCTGGAACTTTCTCAATGTCTGGAATTGGTAGTTCATTTTGGGCAGAAAATCAATTAAGTGCAATACCAACAAATTAGTCTATTGAATTTTTTGTAAAATAACTAAAAGTTTACTGAAACGAATTTCAATAAACTTTTAGTTATAAAATATCCAATTTTTTCTAAAATTATTAAAACCTTAAAAAAATAATTTAATCATTTTTAAACGAGAATTGAGTTAATTTCTACGACTCATCAAAATTCGAAGTACATACCAAAACAATAGCATTATAGAAGCGAACAATTGCAATGCAGCTCCAACATATTGTTCAGTGCCATAATCATTTTTTATCTGATCTGTTTGGTATAAAATACTTGCAGATGCTAATACCACCATTCCTACCGAAAACCAAAGACCTAGATTAAATCCAAAAATAGTACCAACTACTATAATTCCTAAAGATACAAATCCTCCTACAATTAAAACAGTTCGTAAAAAAGAAAAATCAGTTTTTGTAAAAAATACTACCGCTGTAAGACCCGAAAACATAAACAATGTAATTACAGCAGCTTGTGTAATCATTTCGCCACCAGCATACATTGAGGCAATTGCAATCATAGGCAAAAAAATAATTGCTTCCAGTAATACATATAAACCAAGCCCTAAGTATTGTTGCTGTCTAGTTGGGGCAAATGCCATTTTGTTAGACAATGTAGTTCCTAACCAAAATATACCTAATATTAATAGCCAAGCATATTTAGCTTGTATCATAGAGATTATAATGTTTTCCGGTATTATTTTAAGTAGTATTGTTTCAACTAAAATAAAGGCTAGTAGAGCTAGAGCTACGTGAGAATACGTTTTTCTATAAAAAGTTGCTTTCTCAAATTCTGAGGCATGAGCAACCAATACATTTTCTGAATTCATATTTTTTAAATATTTTGTTATAGTGTAAAGGTATATAATTAATTTGATGATTTTTCAAAAAAAAATCTTAAAATTATGTTATAAAAATCCGTGGTATTTTCTTACAAACCATTCTACCGTTAAACAAGTTAGTATTAAAATAAGTAACCAAAACCATTTTATTAACGGCATTTTTGTAATAATTTCTTTTTGAATTGCAGGAAATTGTTCTTTTTCTAAAAGAATTTTCACTAAACCATCTAATGTATTTGGGAATATAATTTTCCCATTGGTTTGAGTTGCTAATTGTTTTAATTGCAAAACATCAGGATTATTAAATTGCTTTTCAATATTAAAATTTAAAACTTCAAAGGCACCTTTATAGCTTTTTTTAGAATTATTTTCGGTAACAAGTATTGAATAATTACCTGGTTTTAAGTTATCTATTGCAACTTGATAATCCATGTTTGATTTTAAAAAATCAAATAATTTCACTTCTTTTGTTTTGATATTTGTAATTTTAATACTTAATTGAGCTTTATTATCTAATTCATAATTTTTATCAAAATATTCGGCAGTAATTAAAATTGTATTTCCTGCATTGTAAAAAGATTCATGCTTTACAATTAAAGACTTTTTGGAGCTATTAGAAACAAGATATTGCATAATTTTATCAATAAATCCGTCAAATTTATCAAAAGATTTACTTCTTGTATGGCTTTCTAAACGCCATTTCCAAATATTTTCTCCTAGCAAATAAGCATTTCTTTCTAAACCATTTTCTGTAAAAAACAAAAGCGGATTATTAGTATTTAAATTTCTAATTTCAGATTCTAAAAATATAGAAGTGTTGCCTTGTAACGTGATTTTTCCAAACAGATTTTCTAACGATGGAAAATCTTTAAATCCAATATCCTCAATAGAAAATAAATTAAATTGCGGATTATAAATTGCAGTAAAATATTCTTTTTGATTTGTCATTTCAAACTTTACTTCCAATTTGTTTTCGTTTAATAAAGCAAAATTTGTATGCAATCCCGTAATTGTAAAGGTATTTATTTTTAACGTTTTATTTTGTGATAAAATAGACCTAAATTGTAAATCAGGCTGGTATAAAATAAGTAAATTATATTTTTCTAACGATTTGATTTGTTGAGGCTTAATAATAGTTACCTTTCGTTGTAGATTAGATTCAATTGCTCGTTTTAAGACTCCTAAATCTGGGTGATTAATACTACTTATTAAGGCAATTTCAGACCTTTCATCTATTACTTCTGTGGCAAATATTTTTGTATTATTTAGTTTGTTTTTTTCAAATAAAGGAGTACTAATTTGTGCTTTAAATTTTTCAACTCCAATTTTATTTGCTGGTAATAATGCTGTTATTTCTTGGGTTTGATTTTTTTTAGAAAAAGAAATTTCTTGCTTAAAAACAGTGGTATTTCCGTTAAAAATACTAAAAGTAGCAATACAATTTTTATCACTATTGCTTTGCAAAAATATTTCTACAGGAAATTTGTTTTTTAAAAAGGCATATTTGTTAATGTTGATATGGCTAATTTTCATATCAAAAAAAGTGGTTGTGTCTCCAATAATTATTGGATAAACCGTTGTATTTGTAGAAAAATTATTTACATAATCATTCCCAATTGTTTGATTCCCGTCGGATATCAAAATTGTAGGATACAAATTATTTTGATAAATTTGTTTTAAGTTTTGAGATGCGTTATAAATATTTGTCTGCGTTCCTTTAAAATCTAGTTTTTTGTTTGAATCAAAATTTGAATCAAATCGATAAGTAGTTATAGCATATTTGTCGTTTAATTTCTTATTCCCTTGTAATTCCTGAACTAATTTACTTACATTTTCAGTTTGTTTTAAAAAAGCAATCGATTCTGAATTATCTACAATAATAGGTAACGGTGTTTTTTCAATTTGATATTTTTTAGAAGATATTACAGGATTTATCAGTAATAATAGCAAGCCAAATATACTTAAAAAACGTAAAAAGGCTAAAAAAAATGTAATTTTTAAATATTTCTTATTCTTATAAAAATACTGATAATAAGACAATCCTCCAGCTAGTACTAAAGAAAGTAAAATCAAGAGGATTGTATTAAATGCCATATAAAAATTTAACTAAAAATTATAAAAAAATCGAATTATGTTAGCATTCCGCCGCAAACGTTTAAAACTTGTCCTGTAACATAAGCACTCATATTACTAGCTAGAAATACACAAGCATTTGCAACATCTTCTGTGGAGCCACCTCTTTTTAAAGGAATATTTTCACGCCATTCGTTTACAACATCCGCATTTAATTTAGCAGTCATTTCTGTTTCTATAAAGCCCGGAGCTACAACATTACAACGGATATTTCTAGAACCTAATTCTAACGCAATAGATTTAGAAAAACCAATAACTCCAGCTTTAGACGCAGCATAATTTGTTTGCCCTGCGTTTCCTTTTACACCAACAACACTACTTATATTAATGATAGAGCCTGAACGTTGCTTTAAAAATGTTTTTTGCACAGCTTTCGTAGTGTTAAATACTGATTTTAAATTCACTTCAATAACCTTATCAAAGTCTTCCTCACTCATTCTCATTAACAAATTATCTTTTGTAATTCCAGCATTGTTTACCAAAATATCAATAGAGCCAAAATCCGAGATTACAGCATCTATCAATTGCTGTGCTTCAGCAAAATTTGCAGCATTACTTTTGTAACCTTTTGCTTTTACACCTAAATTATTTAATTCCTTTTCTAAATTTAAAGCTGATTCTACAGACGAACTGTATGTAAATGCAATATTTGCACCTTGTTTGGCAAAAATCTCCGCAATGCCTTTTCCTATTCCGCGACTAGCACCAGTTATTATGGCAACTTTGTTTTCGAGTAATTTCATGATTAAAAAAATATTTTATTTTCTAAAAAACAAATGTATAAATACTTTTGTGATTTTTGTTTAATTTTAACTCAAATTGCGATAATAAGAAATTTATGAAAGTAAAAATTTCTACTTATCAAGAAACTTATAGCAGACGTGGTTTCATTTTTTAAAATAATTAAAATCTTATTTTTAATCTACAACTACAATAGTTATATTTGCAAATTATATATAATTTTACATGAAAATTTCTTACAACTGGTTAAAACAATTCATAAAAACAGATTGGGATTCTGAAAAAACAGCATCAATGCTTACTGATTTAGGGCTTGAAGTAGAAGGTGTCGAAAAATACCAATCTATAAAAGGAGGATTAGAAGGAATTGTTATAGGACATGTGCTAACTTGTGAACAACATCCAAATGCCGATAAATTAAAAATTACAACCGTAGATCTAGGTGATGGAAACCCTATACAAATAGTATGTGGAGCTAGCAATGTTGCCATTGGACAAAAAGTACCCGTTGCAACTATTGGAACCATGCTATTTGACAAAAATGGTGTTGGATTTGAGATAAAAAAAGGAAAAATTCGTGGAGAAGAAAGCCACGGAATGATTTGTGCAGAAGACGAGCTAGGAATAGGCGATGGACATGATGGAATCTTGGTAGTAGAAAATACTATCCCAGCAGGAACTCTTGGTTCTGCCGTTTTTAATATTGAAAATGATGAGGTATTTGAAATAGGACTAACACCAAATAGAGCAGATGCCATGAGTCATTGGGGAGTTGCGAGAGATTTACGTGCAGGAATGCTACAAAATGGCACTTCATTAGAATTAATAACTCCGTCTATTTCTAGTTTTAAAATTGAAAAAAGAACCTTAAAAATAGATGTAACTGTTACGGATTCTAAAATTGTGCCTAGATATTGTGGCATAACTATTTCGGATATAAAAATTGATATTTCACCAGAATGGTTGCAAAATAGATTAAAAGCTATTGGAATAACACCAAAAAATAATGTTGTTGACATAACAAACTATGTTTTACATGAACTAGGACAACCACTTCATGCCTTTGATGCAGCAAAAATTCATGGAAAAATTCACGTAACAAGCCTTTTAGAAGATACAAAATTTACCACTCTGGACGATGTTGAGAGAACTTTAAGCCCTGAAGATTTAGTAATTTGTGATGATAATGGTCCTTTGTGTATTGCTGGAGTTTTAGGAGGGAAAGAATCTGGCGTGTCAAAAGAAACTAGTTCTATATTCTTGGAAAGTGCTTATTTTAACCCTATTAACATTAGAAAAACAGCCAAAAGACATGCTATAAATACAGATGCTTCGTTTAGGTTTGAAAGAGGAATTGATATAGAAATTACTGCATACGCCTTAAAACGTGCTGCAATATTAATTTGTGAAATTGCAGGTGGAAAAATCACTTCCGATTTAATTGATATTTACCCAAAAAAGGCGGAAGATTTTCCAGTTTTATTAAACCTTAACAATGTAAGTAAAGTAATTGGTCAAGAAATCCCACATGATACTATCAAAAATATTTTAGTCTCTCTGGACATAAAAGTAAATAGCATTTCTAAAATAGCATTAGGACTTGCTATCCCGTCTTATAGAGTAGATGTTACAAGAGAAATAGACGTAATTGAAGATATTTTGAGAGTTTATGGCTATAATAATATTAACTTTACTCAAAAGTTAAACGCCTCTACCTCCCACTCTTCTAGAACCGAAGAATACAAAGTTCAAAACGTAATTGCAAACTTTTTAGCCTCGAACGGGTTTAATGAAATAATGGCAAACTCGCTAACTACTCCAAGTTATGTAGAGTTAAGCGAAAGTTTAAGTAATAAAAATAATGTTTTGATAATAAATCCGTTAAGCAACGAACTTTCTGCTCTTAGACAATCACTATTATTCTCAGGGTTAGAAGCAATTTCGTTTAATATTAACAGAAAAAATACTAATTTACAGCTGTTTGAGTTTGGAAAATCGTATCATAAATTATTAGTAGGAAACGAAGAAAATAGTCACTTAACCGTATTTATGACGGGAAATAAAGTCCCGGAAAACTGGACTAAAAGCTCTATTACTACCGATTTTTTCTTATTTAAAGGCTACATTTTAGCAATATTTAACAGGTTAGGAATTACAAAATTAACACCCGAATCTGTAGAAACAGATATTTTTGCAGAAGGATTGGCATATAAAATAGGAAATTCTAATTTAGTAGAATTTGGAACAGTTAAAAAATCTATTTTAAAAAATTTCAACATAAAACAAGAAGTTTTTTATGCAGATATAAACTGGAAATCTGTAATTAAGCAATTAAGCAGCAACATTAAATTTGTAGAAATACCAAAATATCCAGAAGTCCGTAGAGATTTATCATTACTAATTGATAACAACGTGACTTTTAAAGATATTTATGACCTGTCGAGGGAAACAGAAAAGAATTTAATTAAAAATGTATATTTATTTGATGTATATCAAGGAGAAAATTTACCAGAAGGAAAAAAATCATACACAATTAGCTTTACCATTTTAGACAATAGCAAAACCCTTACAGATATTCAAATAGATAAAATTATGAATAAATTAATTTTAAACTTTGAATCCAAATTAGGAGCAACTTTAAGGTAAATAAATCACTATGAACTGGAAGTTTATAGATTTGGCTTGGCAGATTGAAAGTCTGCAAGGTTGCAAAACATAAATTTTAACACGAATTTCACAAATTAAATTTGTGAAAATTTATGAAATTCGTGTCAAATTTTTTAGAACCTGAAATAGGAAATACACTAAAAGCATATAGTTTTAACTAATTTTGTGACCAATAAATTTTGGAATAGATTTTGTAATAAGTAAATGGAAAGTTTTAATGTTTTAAAACATATTTTTAACAAACTGTAAACCACTTATTAATTTCTAAAAAAACAATAATTTTTATAAAAATGGAAGACAAATTAAAATCTACTATTGTTATAGCAATAGCAATTGTCGCAACTGGATTTATTCTAGGAAAATCGTTCCAAAACAGAAATGAAAATTTAGATGCAATATCTGTTATAGGTTTAGGAACCAAAGATTTTGTTTCTGACGAAATATTATGGTCTGGTAGCTTTACAACCAATAGCTATGATATAAAAGAAGCATACAATAAGATTATTGCAGATCAACGAATTGTTTCTGCTTTTTTTACAAAAAAAGGATTTAAAAGCAACGAATTTGTTTTTGGAGCAGTAAATTTTCAGAAAAAATTTAGAGAAGTAAAAGTAGAAAATACAGAAAATTCGTATGATGTGAAATATGAACAGGTTTTTAACGGATATGAAGCATCTCAAACTATTAGTTTTTCGGCAAAAAAAAATCCAGAGTTAATGAAACGTATCGAAGAAGTATCTAATAAAACATCAGAACTGATTAATTCAGGGATAGAATTATCTTCAAACTCAGTACAATATACCTATTCTGAGTTGCCAAACTTAAAACACAGTTTAATTGAGAATGCTACAAAAGATGCAAAAGAAAGAGCAGAAAAAATTGTGGGCAACGCAGATGGAAATCTTGGAAAATTAAAAAATGCTAGTATGGGAGTGTTTCAGATAACTGGGCAAGGCTCTACTGAGGAGGATAGTTATGGAGGAATTAATGATACATATAGCAAAAACAAAACTGCCAGAATTACAGTAAGGCTAGAATATAATCTGGAATAAAATTTACTTTTTAAGTAGTTAAAAACAGAAAAGTTAGTTAAATTACCTATTTTACTGAAAAACAGGTAATTTAACTAACTTTTGTTTAAAAAAAAAGCATACTAAAATACTTTCTTTTTATACTATAATTCTTTAAAAATAGTATGCATTAATCGTTTTTTATCATTAATGCTTTCATCAAGAGAAATCATTGTTTCTGTGCGATAAACACCATCAATATCATCAATCATATATATCACATCTTTTGCATGTTTGGTATCTCTAGCTCTTATTTTGCAAAAAATGTTAAATTTACCAGTAGTTACATGTGCAACAGTAACGTACGGAATTTCATTAATTCTTTCTAAAACAAATTTAGTTTGAGAAGTATTGTTTAAAAATACACCTACATATGCAATAAAGGAATATCCTAATTTTTCATAATCTAATGTAAGTGAAGAACCTTGAATAATTCCTGCTTCTTCTAGTTTTTTTACACGAACATGTACTGTACCTGCAGAAATTAACAACTTTTTAGCAATGTCTGTAAATGGAATTCTTGTATTATCTATTAACATGTCAAGAATTTGATGATCAACCTCATCTAAACGAAATTTACTCATAAATAGCAATTTTAATTAAGTGTTTTTTTTAATTATTAGCGATAATATAACAAATATATTACTTTTTAATCAAACCATTAACAAATTTTTTATTTTTATCAATATAAAAATCTGCTTTTTTTCCGATTTCAGGAATAGAATTTCCATCATCAGAATAAATCCCCCCCAGACCTTCAAATTCTATATGACCAAATGTAGAATCCGTAGTATCAATTTCCGAAATAAATGCCTGAAAATCTATTTCTCCATCAACCAAAATTTCTTCATATTGTGCGGCAAATGTAGTTATATAACTTGAATTATCCACATTTATTTTAATGTTTCTGTAAATAAAATCACTAAAACTTACTTTATTTTGAGGTATTTTCAGATAATCTGCTAATTTATTAGTAACTACATCGTTTTCGTGAATTACATCAAACACTTTAAGCAACCCAATAAAAATATATTTTCGTGTTTCTTCTCTTTCATAATCTCCAGGAAAATGCCCCGACTCGAAAAGTATGGTTGGTGTATTGTAAGACTGAAATGTATCTCCCACACAACTAGCATTATAAGTATCATTATACCTTGCTACTTGATTGGGAATGTATTTTTGCAACTCATTGTATGCATATACAATACAATTAATTGCAATCTGCCTAGTTGGGCTAATATCTCTATTTTCATTAAACGCTGGAGCTAAAAAGGACACGGTAGCAGGCAAATTCGTGTCTCCAACCCCATATATTGTTCGTTGATCATGCATATTAAAGCAGTAATCTGGACGAAAAGAATGGTATAAATCCCGTAAAATAACACTTTCTGGTTGGGATAAATCTAAAGCATCTCGATTTAAATCGATAGCATTCGCATTTTCTCTTGTATAAGCTATTGCACCGTCTGGATTTAAGATAGGCACCACAAAAAAAGTAATTTTATTCAATAAAGATTCACTTTTATCTGATTTTGATTTTAAAAAGGAAAAAAAATCAAAAATAGCCTTCGTAGTTGTAGATTCATTTCCATGCATTTGAGACCATACCAAAATCTTGCAATCTCCAGAACCAATTTTTACACCGTAAATAGGATTTTGTAACACAGATTTTCCAAGAGTACTTATTTCAAAATTAACACCCATATCATTTAATATCGGTTCAATGTGCGAATTTGTAATGTACCTTCCATGTAATTTTTTTTCTTTAAAAAAAGTAAATAATTCTAGATAATTCATAGTAAATAATTTAATTCACAAAAGTAAACAAATTATTATTTACATCTGTAAACAAAAAATAACTACTCTTTATTGTTGAATGTAAACGATACCTAAGCATTTAACGCACTTGTTTTTCCTCTAGAAACAAATATTATATCTATTAATTTATACTATTCTATGTAATTAATAATCAATCTATTAAAATCAATTATATGTATTAAAAGTTTACTTAAAATAAAGAAATATCATTCATTATTTGGAGATTTCATTTGGATTATTTACATTTGTAAACGATAATTTTATTTTAAATAATTTACAATGGTAAACACAGCTGATTTTGTAAAAAGACTAGAAAAAGTACTCCAATACTATGCTATATCTGCTTCTGTTTTTGCAGATAAAATAGGTGTGCAACGTTCTAGCATCTCACATTTACTTTCGGGAAGAAATAAACCTAGTTTGGATTTAATATTAAAAATCATTGAAAATTTTCCGGAAGTAGATTTATATTGGATTTTAAATGGAAAAGGGATTTTTCCTAAATTGGCAGAAATAAAACCTCCTACTCCTATTCTAGAAAAAAAAACAGCTACATTAGAAATGAATTTCCCTGCTGAATCGAATTTATTTAATTCTGCTGTGCAACCCAAACAAGTAGCAACAGAAAATTACGAAAAAAATCCGTTACATAACGAGGATATTTTAAACACAAACCCTAATCTAATTGAGAAAATTGTATTTTTTTATAAAGATGGGAGTTTTAAAATATATTCTCCTAAATAAGAAAATATGGGATATGGTTTAGGTGGATTCTAATATTAGCTAATAGCTATTTTTTGGGATTTTTTTGTGCAGATTTTTTCTTTATTTCGTGATAAATCAGATTGCAGCTCGATAAAAATCTTTTTCATCACATATAAGTTTTTAACTTTAAGACATTAAAACTTTTTACTTACTTATTTCGTTGTATTGTATCCAAAACTGGTTTATTCTTTCCATTTGCTAGTTCCCACACTATTGCAAATGCTAATTTAGAACGTTTGGATAAAGCATCAAATTCAATTTTTTCAACCTCATCAGATGCTTGGTGGTAATCTGCATGCACACCGTTAAATAAAAAAACCGAAGGAATATTGTGTTTTGCGAAATTGTAATGATCAGAGCGATAATAATACCTGTTTGGATCATTCCTATCGTTATAGGTATAGTCTAAATCCAAATTTACATAGTCCCGATTAGCTTTCTCACAAATAGTGTATAAATCTTTCGATAGATAATCAGAACCTATTAGGTAAATATAGTTATTGGTTTTATGCAAATTATCAGTACGACCAATCATGTCTATATTGACATTAGCAATTGTATTTTTCAATGGAAATAATGGATTTTCGGTATAGTATCTAGAACCGTGTAAACCATGCTCCTCGCCCGTTACATGCAAAAATAAAATAGATCTTTTAGGTGCAAAACCAGCTTTTTTAGCAATAACAAATGCTTGGGCAATTTCTAGTAATCCACTAGTTCCAGAACCATTATCATCGGCTCCATTATATATTTGATTATTTTGAATCCCTATATGATCATAATGAGCCGAAATTACTACAATTTCATTCGATTTTTCAGTTCCTTCTATAAAAGCCCAAATATTTTCAGAGTCGGGTAAATTTTCGTTATATTCTGCATTTAAAAAAGCTGCTGGTACTTTTTGGTAATAATTTTTTGCTCCTTTTGGGAAGGGAATACCATTTTTTTTATAAAAATCAATAATATATTCTCCTGCTTTTTTTTGTCCTTTACTTCCTGTTTCCCTTCCTTCTAAATCATCTGATGCAATGTAGGCTAAATGTTTTTGCAATTCTTTTTCAGAAATGGTATTAGAATAAAAGGCAACAGCTTCTTTTTTATCTAAAACTGCATTTTGTCCATAAGAAAATCCTTCTGCAAGTATAAATGCCAGTAAAGAAATTTTGATTGTTTTAGTTTTCATCGTCTAACGTATTAGAATTAGAATAATTTCTCCATTTTTGAATACATTCTTGCATATCTTGTGGTAAGTTTGTATCAAAACGCATAAATTCTTTAGTTATTGGGTGTTCAAAACCGAGAGTTTTAGCATGCAATGCTTGTCTTGGTAGTATTTTGAAGCAGTTTTCTACAAATTGTTTGTATTTTGTAAAAGTAGTTCCTTTAAGAATTAAATGTCCACCATAGCGTTCATCATTAAATAAAGGATGTCCGATATGTTTTAAATGTGCTCTAATTTGGTGGGTTCTTCCTGTTTCTAATTTGCACGAAATAACCGTTATATACCCAAAGCGTTCTAGTACTTTGTAATGAGTTACTGCTGGCTTTCCTATTGTAGGGTCTTCAAAAACAGCCATTTGCATTCTATCCTTTAAGTGTCTGGCTAAATTACCTTCTATTGTTCCTGAATCTGCTTCAACATTTCCCCAAACAATAGCAATATATTCTCTTTCGGAAGTTTTTAGTTCAAATTGTCTTGCCAAATGCGTCATTGCTTGTTCTGTTTTTGCAATAACAAGCAAACCCGTGGTATCCTTATCAATTCTGTGTACTAATCCTGGTCTTTCGCTACTATTTAGTGGCAAATTTTGAAAATGAAACGCAAGAGCATTTACTAATGTCCCTGTGTAGTTTCCGTGACCTGGGTGTACTACTAAACCAGCAGGTTTGTTAATAAGTAACAATGCATCGTCTTCATAAACTATATCTAACGGAATGTCTTCTGGGTCTATTCTATTTTCAAAAGGAGGATGCGATAGCATGATGGTTACCACATCAAATGGTTTTACTTTATAATTAGACTTAACTGGTTTGTTATTTACAAAAATATTCTCCTTTTCAGCTGCTTGTTGAATTTTGTTTCTTGTGGCATTTTCTAACAGATGCATCAAAAACTTGTCTATTCTAAGAATGGATTGCCCTTTTGTAGCTACAAATTTATGATGTTCAAATAGCTCATTTTCTAATTCTTCCTGAAATATTTCTTCTAGTTCCTCTTTCATTATTGCAAAGAATCTATTAATGTACTATCTTGCTCAATTAGTCCTGATTCTTCTTCAAAACCAATTTTTCCATCTCCTAAAACTAAGTCTATTTTTGTAGTTTTAAGAACCTTATCTCCTGCTTTTATTTTAACCCCATTTACTCTCATTTCAAGAATCATATCTTTAGCTATATTAGGAATATAAATAGTATCTCCCACTTGTAAATCTAACGCTGCTAAGGTTGGAACTGCTTGTCTATATGTTTTTTGTACAAGTTCTGGAACTCTAATTTTTGTATATTCTGATGCATTTATTTTTAAATAAATAACTCTATTTTCTTTCACCTTTGCTCCCGCATGTGGCTCTTGCTGGACAACGGTAAATTTAGGATATTCTGGATTATAATCAACTGTATCTAACAATTCATAATCTAAATCTAAATCATTTAATTTTTCTTCAGCTTGTTCCAAAGTAAGTTTACTTAAATTAGGTACAGCTATTTCCTGCCCATGATTAGTAGTAAAGCCTAACCAATACATGAAAAGAAAAAGAGTAACTAACACTATCAAAATTGCAAGAAAAACTTGCTTAAAAAAACTAACACTCACTAAAAATTTTTGTAAACTCATATAAATTGTATTTTTACAAAGATAATAAAATTTTAATGTGGTTTCATTTCAAAAAAAATGATATTTTTGTAATTAGAAAAAATAATTTATTTAAAGATGAATGTAGCAGTTGTTATGGGGGGGTATTCTGGAGAAAGTGTAATTTCTCTTAAAAGCGGACAGTTTATTTTAACCCATTTAAATACTGCTAAATATAACGTATTTGAAGTACATATTTTGATAAATGAATGGTATGTATTAATAGACAGCGAGAAAATTCCAATTCAAAAAGGAGATTTTTCTTTTACTAAAAATGGAATTTCTACCAGTTTTGATGTTGTTGTGAATACAGTACATGGTTCTCCAGGCGAAGACGGACATTTGCAAGGATATTGGGAACTGTTAAACATTCCTTATACTGGTTGCAATTATTATCAATCTGGATTAACATTTAACAAAAGAGATACCTTATCGGTGTTGTCAAAGTTTGATATACCAAAAGCAAAATCTATTTACCTCTCCAAAGAAGATAGTATTGACTTTAATAAAATTGTATCTGAATTAGGTTTTCCTTTTTTTGTGAAACCAAATCAATCAGGGAGTAGCTTAGGAGTATCTAAAGTAGATGTTTTAGAACAATTTGAAAAAGCACTTGATTTTGCCTTTGAACAAGACAATGAAATTCTTATAGAATCCTACCTAAATGGGACAGAAGTTTCAGTTGGTATTTTTAATTTTAAAGAAGAAATAACAGTGCTAGGAATAACCGAAATACTTTCGCAGAATAGCTTTTTTGATTATGAAGCAAAATATTTAGGAAAATCAGAAGAGATAACACCTGCAAGAATTTCGGAAGAGGAAAAAGAATTAGTCGTTAAAACTGCTAAAAAAATATACCATTCACTAGCAATGTCTGGTTTTTCTAGAATAGATTTTATCATTATGAATGGTATTCCTCATTTTATAGAAATTAATACAAATCCAGGACTTTCGCCGCAAAGTATTTTTCCGCAACAAGCAGTTTATGCAAACTTAAACATGGCAGAAATGTTAGACAACGAAATTATTTTAGCATTACAACGAAAATCTATTTGGGAAAAATAAAATAGTAAATGCCGTTTTTAAAATAAAAAATACCACTTTTTTCCGTCTCCTTTTCTAAAATTTGTAAAAAATAATAAAACCTAATATATAATGAAAAAAACAATTATAATTCTAGCTATTCTTACTTTTACTTTAAATAGTTGCAAAAAAGAAGCAAAAAACACTTCGGAAACAATAGAAACTAGCAAAAAACAAGAGCCAGTTGAAAGATTAATGTCAGGAAACGAAAGATTTTTAAATGAAAAATCCATTCATCCACACCAAAATAAAAAAACAATATTAGCAAACCAAAATGGACAACACCCTTTTGCAGTTGTTTTAACATGTTCCGATAGCCGAGTGTCACCCGAAATAATTTTTGACCAAGGTATTGGAGACCTGTTTATAATAAGAAATGCAGGTAATTTAATATCTAACATAGATATGGGAAGCATTGAGTATGCAGTAGAACACTTAAATGTTTCGACAGTCATTGTTCTAGGACATACCGAATGTGGTGCAATAACAGCTTATGTGTCTGACACTACAAATAATTATAAAAAACATCTATCGCACATAGATGATATTGTAGAAATGATAGCGAATGAAAAAGAAGAAAAAACAATTCATAAAAAAAACCATTTAGAAGAGTGTATTGATGCAAATATTAAACATTCTACTAAATTGATAAAAGAAAATCCAATTATGAAAGAACATGGCACTAAAATTATAGCCATGAGATACGATGTACATACAGCAAAAGTTATAAAAATGTGATTTTTATCATATAAATATTCTTAATGTAACTTATGTCACAATTTTATATAATAAGTATAATTAATTTTGCTTTGAATTAGTAACCATATAAATAATAGAATTATGTTTTTTCAACACATTTATGACAAAAGTTTAGCTCAAGCTAGCTATTTTATTGGATGCCAAAAAGCAGGAGTAGCTGCGGTAATAGATCCAAAAAGAGACGTAGATACCTACCTCGAAATAGCAAAACAGAATAATATGACAATAACTCATATTTTTGAAACACACATCCATGCGGATTTTCTAGCAGGTTCAAGAGAATTAGCCGCTTTAACAGGTGCAGAACTATATCTTTCCGCAGAAGGTGGAGAAGGTTGGGAATATGAATTTCCTCACCATGGATTAAAAGACAAAGATGTAGTAAAATTAGGAAACTTATTATTAGAAATTTTACACACACCAGGACACACCCCAGAAAGTATCAGTATCTTATTAACAGATACCCCTGCAAGCATGGAACCAGTAATGCTATTTACAGGAGATTTTGTGTTTGTTGGAGATATTGGAAGACCAGACTTATTAGAAAAAGCTGCTGGAGTTGTAGGTACAGCAGATGCTGGTGCAATTCAAATGTATAATTCTGTACAAAAATTTAATAAATTATCAGACTTTATACAAGTATGGCCAGGTCACGGAGCAGGCTCTGCATGTGGAAAATCTTTAGGCTCTGTTCCTAGCACAACTGTTGGGTACGAAAAGGCAAGAAACTGGGCATTTCAATATAATAATGACGAACCAGGATTTGTAAAATACCTATTAACAGATCAACCAGAGCCACCTAAGTATTTCGCAATGATGAAACACTTAAATAAAGTGGACAGACCATTGCTTACCGAAGTTCCTCAATTAAAAAAATTAAGTACTGCTGATTTATCTGACGCTCTTGCAAAAGGAATTAAATTGCTAGACACTAGAGATAAAGCAGATTTTGCAGCAGGATTTATACCAGGAAGTATCAATATTCAAGGAAACAATTCGTTTGCAACATGGGCAGGTTGGATTTTAACATACCAAGAACCATTCATTCTTTTAGCAGACGAATCTAAACTAGATGACTTAACAAGAAAATTAATGCGAATTGGTTTGGATAACATTCTTGGATATGTCCCTTCTACAGATGTTTATACAGGAAGTTTGGAAAAAGAAAATCTAATTTCTATTGAAGAAGTAAAAGCATTAAAAGCTAATGAAGATGTACAAATAGTAGATTTACGTGGTGTGGCTGAATATAATTCAGGACACATTGATGGGGCAATAAATGTGTTTGTTGGTACTCTACCTAATAACTTAGACAAAATTGCTAAAGATAAAAAAGTAATTATTCACTGTCAAGGTGGAGACCGTGCTGCCATTGGATATTCTATTTTAGCAAAAAATGGATTTACTAACATTCTAAACTACTCACCAGGTATTAACGAATGGGTAAATCTAGATAATCCTGTAGTTGCCTAACAATTTTAATATAAAATCGCCATTTTTTGAATTTTAAAAATGGCGATTTATATTTTTAGCAAAAACTAAGTAAATTACAATCATGAAAATAGAACAAATTTACACTGGATGCTTAGCACAAGGAGCTTACTACATTACCTCTAATGGAGAAGCAGCAATTATAGATCCTTTAAGAGAAACGCAACCTTATTTAGATAGATTAGAAAAAGATGGAGTTAATCTTAAATATATTTTTGAGACCCATTTTCACGCAGATTTTGTTTCTGGTCATATAGATTTAAGTAAAGAAACAGGTGCGGCAATAGTATATGGTCCTAATGCAAATCCAGAATTTAAAATTATATCTGCAAAAGATAATGAAGAGTTTTCAATAGGAAACATAAAAATAAGAGTGCTACATACCCCAGGTCATACCATGGAAAGTACAACTTATTTACTTATAAATGAAAGTGGTAAAGAATATGCCATTTTTTCTGGAGATACCCTTTTCTTAGGAGATGTAGGTCGTCCAGATTTGGCTCAAAAAGCTGCCTCAATGACACAAGAGCAACTAGCAGAAACTTTATACAATTCTCTACGAACAAAAATTATGACACTTCCAGATGACGTTATTGTATATCCTGGACATGGCGCTGGTTCTGCTTGTGGAAAGAATATGAGTAAAGAAACTGTTGGAACTATTGGAGATCAAAAGGCTACAAACTATGCATTGAGAGCTAGTATGACTAAAGAAGAATTTGTAAAAGAAGTAACCGATGGTTTACTGCCTCCTCCAGCATATTTTGGCATGAATGTTGCGATGAATAAAAAAGAAATAGAAAGTTTTGAAGGTGTATTTGAACATGGAATGAAAGCTATCAAAGCAAATCAATTTGAAGTTGTAGCACACGAAACAGGTGCATTAATATTAGACACTCGTGAAAACGAGGATTTTGCAAAAGGATATATCCCTCAGTCTGTAAATATTGGTATTCACGGTGATTTTGCTCCTTGGGTTGGAGCTCTAATTGCAGATGTAAAACATCCAATACTTCTAGTTACAGAAGTAGGAATGGAAGAAGAAACTGTTACAAGATTAACAAGAGTTGGTTTTGATTCAATAGTTGGTCATTTAGAAGGTGGTTTTGAAGCTTGGAAAGAAGCAGGATATGAAATTGATAAAGTAAATAGAATTTCTGCAGAAGAGTTTGCGTCAGAATTTAAACTTGGAGAAAGTGTGGTATTTGACGTTCGTAAAGAGAGCGAATACCAAGCAGAGCATGTTGAAGATGCTTACAGCCGTCCACTTGCCTATATAAATGACTGGGTAAAAGATGTAAACCCAGAGAAACACTTTTATATTCATTGTGCAGGAGGTTATCGTAGCATGATGGCAGCTTCTATTTTACAAGCAAGAGGTTATCATAATTTTTCGGAAATAGAAGGTGGGTTTAATGCAATTATCGAAACATCTATACCAAAAACAGATTTTGTGTGCCAAAGTAAGGTACTAAAAGCATAACTAATAATAATAATTTAATAAATAAAGAAAGAATGGGATTTTTTAGCAATATTTTTGGAGGTGGAGATTCAAACGGCGAATTAGAAAAAACAATAAAAGACGGAGCAACACTTGTAGATGTAAGATCTGCTGGAGAATTTGCAGGTGGAAGTGCGAAAGGGGCTATAAATATTCCTTTGGATCAACTTCCTAATCAAGTGAATAAATTGAAAGATAAATCGCATATTGTTGTATTTTGTCGTAGTGGTGCTCGTAGTGGACAAGCAAAAGCATTTTTAGAAAAAAGTGGTTTTACAAATATTACAAATGGTGGTACTTGGCAAGATGTGAGTGATGCCGTAAATAAATAATTTACTGATGAAAAAAATGATTTTTAAAATATTTTTTGTAAGTTTATTTGTGTTTTACAGTAATTCTAGCATAGCACAAACTGCGAAAGAGAAAACTAAAAAAGTAAACAAAACTGAAGTTGCGAAACAAACTCCTTTTTTAGTAGATGTAAGAACTCCTGGGGAATTTGCACAAGGAAGTATGAAAGGTGCTGTTAATATTCCTTTAGATCAAGTACAGAATAGTATAGCTAAATTTAAAAATAAAAAAGATATTATTATATTCTGTAGAAGTGGTAGCAGAAGTGCCGCAGCAATTTCTATATTACAAAAAAATGGAATTACTAATCTTACAAATGGTGGTTCTTGGCAAAATGTGAATGAAAAATTAAAAAAATAATTCGTTCCAAAAACTACAAAAGCTTGAATTAACAATATATTTAGTTCAAGCTTTTGTTTCTTTAAACTAACAAAATGAAAAACAAAATCCTTGCAAATTGGAATTTTATAAGAATTATAAGACTAATAGTAGGAATAATTATTATAATCGAAGCAGTAACAAGTAAAAATTATATTTTAGCTATTCCTGGTGTCTTTTTTGCAGGAATGGCAGTCCTAAATTCAAGTTGCTGTAATAATGGAAATTGCAATACTGGAAATTGTGATATTCCTATCAAAAATAAAGAAGAATAAAATGGGAAAAACAAGTTTTAGCGAAATAATAAATTCGGATCAACCGGTTTTAGTAGATTTTTTTGCAACATGGTGTGGTCCATGCCAAATGCTAGCACCAGTGTTAGTACAAGTAAAACAAAATTTAGGGGATAGAATTTCTATAATTAAAATTGATGTAGATAAAAATCAGGAACTATCTTCCAAATATCAGGTTCGTGGTGTGCCTACCATGATTTTATTCCAAAATGGAAAACAATTATGGAAACAATCTGGCGTACTCTCAAAAGAGGAAATTATAAAAACAATTGTCGAAAAAAGTAATTAAAAAAATCATGGAATTTACAATAGAAGTTGAAAATATAAAATGTGGTGGTTGCATGAACAGTATTAAAAATGCACTGCTTAAAATAGAAAATATCGAAGAAGTACAAATAGATTTAGAAACACAAACCATTAGTGTTTCTGGAACAAATGATTTTGATAATACATTAGTAACTAATAAATTAACTGATTTAGGATACCCAGAAAAAGGAAATAATTCTTTTATAAGCAAATCTAAATCGTATGTTAATTGTGCAGTTGGAAAAATTAATTTATAGGTTATTTTGAATAAAAAAACAATTATTATTACAGGTGTTGGGACTATTATAGGTGCAATTGTTGGCTATGCATATTATTATTATGTTGGCTGTAGCTCAGGAACTTGTACAATTACATCAAAGCCATTAAATAGCACTTTGTATGGAGCATTAATGGGCGGATTGTTATTTAATCTTTTTGCAACATCTACAAAACAACAGTAAGTATATATGGCATTAAAAAATAAATTTTATGGGATATTATTAGCAACTTCTATTGGAGTTTTTTCGCTTGTTTTATCCAGTTATTTTTCATTTTTCAATGCTATTTTACTAGGTTTATTATTGGGAATAGGAATAAGTAATTTAATAAAAATCCCTAACGAATACCATTCAGGTATAACTTTTACAAGCACTAAAATGCTAGAATTTTCGGTTATTTTTTTAGCATTCGGTATTAATTATACTAATATTGTAAAACTTGGTGCATCTAGCTTTGTACTAATTAGTATTGTAATTATAGCCATTTTACTAATTACTATTTACTTATCAAAAAAAATGAATTGCCCTAGTGTTACAGGACTTTTTGTGGGCTTTGGTACTGCAATATGTGGCTCTAGTGCTATTGCAGCATTGGCACCATCTTATCCAAACCAAAAAGAAGATATTGGAATTTCTCTCGCCGTAGTCAATTTATATGGAGTAATAGGTATGATTTTGTTACCTATTATTTTGCCAATACTAAAATTATCTAGTTTCGACAGTAGTCTTATTATTGGTGGTTCTTTACATTCTGTTGGAAATGTTGCTGGTGCTGGCTTTTCAATGTCGCAACAAATAGGAGATAATGCCATTACAATAAAGTTAGCAAGAGTAGCACTGCTCTCCCCTGCCCTTTTGTTATTTAACTTTTTAACAAGTCATGACCCTGACAAAAATTGGAGACAACATTTACAACTGCCTTGGTATTTATGGCTTTTTATATTTATAACTATTTTTGTGTCTTTCTTTTCTTTAAATGAAAAAGTTTTAGATTTAATGAATACGATGGGGAAAATAGTTCTTACCATTGCAATGGCAGCAATTGGACTTAAAGTGAGCTTTTATTCTCTTATAAAATCTGGAAGAAAAGGACTTCTTTTCGGATTTATTACTTTTGCAATACAAATTATTTTAATTTTAATTGGACTTCAGTTTATCTAAAAACTACACGCCATTTAAGGTAGGTTCTAAAAATAAATTTATAATTTATCGATAGCTAATTTATATGTTGGATCTTCCATAATATTCACATCAATAATAGCTTCTGCTTTATTAAGTAAATTAATACAATCCTGACTCAAATGTCGTAAATGCACTTTTTTACCTTGCTTATAATAACGATGGGTAATAGAATTTAATGCTTCAATAGCAGACATATCTGCAACACGACTTTCTTCAAAATCAATTACCACTTCTTCTGGATCATTAGCAATGTCAAATTTTTCAGCAAAATTTTGTACAGAACCAAAGAACAAAGGGCCAAAAATTTCATAATGTTTGATTCCTTGTGCATCTACATATTTTTTCGCTCTAATTCTTTTTGCACTTTCCCATGAATAAGCTAATGCGGCTAATACTACACCTACTAAAACTGCAATAGCTAAATTATGAGTTATAGCGGTTATCAAAGTAACTATAACCATCACTATAACATCAGACCAAGGCATTTTTCTAAAAGTTTTCAAACTTGCCCATTCAAAAGTTCCAATGGCAACCATAAACATTAATCCTACTAAAGCAGCCATTGGTAATTTTTCTATTAAACTTGAGCCAAACATTACAAAGAATAATAACATGACAGAAGCAACAATTCCTGATAATCTAGCTCTTGCACCTGCTGAAGTATTAATCAAACTTTGACCAATCATAGCACATCCACCCATTCCTGATAATAAACCCGAAGAAAAGTTTGCAATTCCTTGAGCAATACACTCTCTATTACCATTACCACGGGTTTCTGTAATCTCATCAAGCAAATTTAACGTCAACAAACTTTCAATCAATCCTACACCTGCAACAATAGCACCATACGAGAAAATAATTTTAAAAGTTTCCCAAGTTAATGGAATAGACGGAAAAGAGAAAGGAGGAAATCCACCTTGTATAGTTTCTCCTTCATTTAACGTATCAGCAACTGTCATAGTATCAATATTAAAACCAATAACTATAGCAGAAACCACAATAATCGCAACTAATGATGAAGGTACGACTTTAGTTAACTTTGGTAAGCCCCAAATAATTAGCATTGTCAATAAAGTAAGTCCTAACATTGTGAGCATTGTATAATTTTCTAATAAATTTGAAGTTCCTTTTTGATAAAAATTAGGTAATTGTGCCATAAAAATAATAATAGCCAATCCATTAACAAACCCAAGCATTACAGGATGGGGAACCAACCGAATAAACTTTCCTAATCGTAAAGCACCCGCCAATATTTGAAGCAAACCTCCAATCATTACAGTAACAAAAACGTAGTGTAAAATAGTTTCTGAATTTATTCCCGGAAATGTATTTTTTAATTCCAATATTAGTCCAACAAAAATAACCGAAATAGCACCAGTTGCTCCCGAAATCATTCCAGGTCTTCCACCTAAAATAGAAGTTACTAATCCCATAACAAAAGCTGCGTACAATCCAGTAAGTGGCGAAAATCCTGCTATCATAGCAAAAGCAATCGCTTCTGGAACTAATGCCAAAGCAACAGTTAGTCCAGATAATATTTCGGTTTTGTAGTTTACTTTTTGTGTTAAATCAAATAATTTGAATACTTTTTGCATAATAAAATAATGTAAGTTATAGTCAGTATCACACCTAATAAATTTTGTTAAAAATAAAATAGAAATTCCTTGATTAAAGACTTCAAATCAAGGTGGAGTATTTAATAAATGAGGCAGTATTTTTTATATTGCTGGCAAAGATAGGTTTTACAATTCTTTTATCAAAATTTCAATAATCAAAAATTATACTTAAGGTGGTTCAAAAAATTAGTTCATAGCAGTTTTTGGAATTATTTTGTTACTAAAGTATTCCATTAGAAAGAAGTTATTGAAAAGGCTTTAAATAAGTAACCTTTATCCCAAATAATTTGCCGTAAAGTTTGCTTATAAAACCGACAGACTCCTAGTATTCTAAAAATTGAAATTACAAAAAACACAAAATGTCATTATAAAAAAAGAAATATTTCCATGATATTTTACAAATAAAAAGGGTTGCTTTCACAAGCAACCCTTTTTGGTTAAATAAAAAAACTAACTAAAACTAACTAAAACTTATAGCTCAAAGATAAATTCCAAATAGTACCTAATTGGCTAAAATGAGAACCATCATAAGTCATTTGAGAATAACGACCGTTAAATGTTAAATCGTTAATTTGGTTTGCTAATTCAGAAGGATTATTTAATACAGATTCTCCATAAGCATTATTTGCAACAAGTTTCCACTCTGGTAAAACATTAAATAAATTATTTGCATTAAGCGAAACAGTAAATTTTTCAGTTGCTTTGTAATTCACACCTAAATCTGTCACCAATTTTGGTTGAAACTCTACTGTTAAACCTTTTTTACCAAAAGTTGCTGAAAGTGGATCTGGGTCTGTGTAAACATCCGCATTCATAAACTCAGCTTTTCCAAATAATGTATTATTCAAAGAGAATCCCCATTTGCTTACAGAATAATCTATTCCTAAAATATGTTTGGTTTTAGGACGAGAAGTCAACAATAAAGCTTGTTGTGTTTCTCCAAATACCGATTGATTTCCTGGTAATGCAACAACACTTGGTAAGTTTCTTACTTCTCCGTCTAACTCATTTTGTAGTGTGAAATTTGCAGAATAATTAATTCCCATTTTTCCACTTCCAAGCATGATGTTTTTGTAGTTCATAACTACATCTATACCAGATGTTTTAGTATCGATAGAATTAGTGAAAAAAGATTGTATGTTACCTGGACTGTATGTGATTTTATCTCCTAAAATGATACGATCTTTTACTTTTATACTGTAATAATCTATTGTAGCATTAAAGTTTTTAGTTATTTTAGTTCCTAAACCAAAAGTAACATTTTCAGATTTTTCAGCTTTTAAACCTGGTACACCATACTGTCTTGCTGCAGAAGAAACATTATTACTAATACCTTCTAACTGAATACCTCCACCACCAAAAGAAGATTGTACTTTTTGAGTATAAATTTGGTGTAATGTAGGAGCTCTAAAACCAGTAGAAACAGATCCTCTTACTGTAATTTTATCTTCTGCAAATTTGTATCTAGAACTTAATTTCCAAACAGTTGCACTTCCAAAATCACTATAATCTTCGTAACGAACAGTACCTTCTGCCATGAAATCTTTAGTAAAATCGTAAGCACCACCTAAATAAAATCCAATATTGTATCTGTTAAATTTTCCAGAGTTTTCTGGTGCATTTCCTTGATAAGAATCTGCTCCTACGCCTACATAAGATGCTTCGATTCCTGGTCTAACTTCAAATACTTCTGTACGGATTTCTGAACCAAATGCAAGACTAAATTTATCTGAAATTGCTTTATTAATATCTAAATTTCCAACATAATGTGTAAAACCTACCCCTCCAGGATTAAAAGAAAGAGGACCGTTATATACATTTGGATTTGGTGCATAAATAAAATTTCCAGCAGAATCTTTACTACGATTATGAGAATTTCCAACAGTATAGTTTTGTTGATTCCCTCCTGTGGTAATACTTGCATCTACATTCCAATCATTTTGTTTAAACTTGTATCCTAATGTGGCATTATAATCATTTAATTCTCCTTGAAATGTAGGTACATAACCTTGGTAAGAAGCTAATGTTCCATTTCCATACAAAGATGGCAAATAAGGATAGTCAGTAGCTGTTCTCCAATAAGGAGTTCTGTAATTTGCAAAAGAGTTCACTTTTTTGTAAACATAAGCAGCGTTGTAATACATTTCAGTATTTTCGCTAATTTTACGACCACCATTTATTAAGAATTTTGCAGCAGCCGTTTCTGGTGCACCATTAATATTGCCAGCATCTGGTTTTTTAGCTAAAAAAGATTGAATATCTGCCATAGTATTTACTCCAGCAGTAGAACCTCCCCAATATCTGTATTCTCCATCTGCACTAACGGTACCAGGTCTATTAGACATTTCTGTTTTAGAAAAATCTACGGTATAATTTACAAATCCATTTTCTCCAACTGTTGTACCATTATTAAGGCTAATACCATAATATTCCCCATCTCCTTCGCCAGTTATTCCTGTTCTAAGATTAACCGTACCACCATCTGTATTTTTTTTCAGAATAATATTCATTACACCAGCAATTGCATCAGAACCATATTGTGCAGAAGCACCATCTCTAAGAATCTCCACTCTTTCTATGGCATCGGTAGGAATTGCAGAAATATCTGCACCTGTTTCACCACGTCCTGGAGAAGTTTGCACATAAACTAATGCACTAAGATTTTTACGTTTTCCGTTAATTAATATCAAAGTTCTACTTGGTCCCATATTTCTAATTTCATAAGGGTCTAATAATGAAGTAGCATCATTAACAGGAGTATTAACTGTGTTAAAAGAAGGCACTCTGTATTGTAAAGCCTTATCAAACGTAGGTTGACCAGTACTAACTAGGTCTTTTGCAGATAATATATCTACAGGCAGAGCAGAAGTGGTATTACTACGCACTGCAGTTCTTGTACCTACAACCGCTACCTCTTCTAGTTTGTTTCCTTCTTCTGCCAAAGTAACATTAATTTCTGTTCCAACAACAGTTTCTGTTTTTTTCTGAAAGCCTAAATAGGTAAATTCTAGCGATTCTCCTTGTGCAGCTTTAATTTTGTAAGTTCCATCAAAATCAGAAACAGTATTTGTACTTGTTCCCTTCACTTTAACATTCACCCCTGGAAGACCGCTCCCAAAATTATCTAAAACCTTTCCTTTAATTTCCTCTTGAGAGAAAAGCAAAGAATTTGTTAAAAATAATACGAATAATAAGATTTTTTTCATTATAAAATATTTTAATTGGTTAAAGGGCAAAGTTATATTAAAATTTTGTTAATATAATGGTGTTTTTTAATATTTTTTAACAAATTTCTTAAATTTAGCACATAAAAATATCTAAACATTAACAAATCAATGCATTGCAATTAAGCAATAATAAATAAAAATGAATTTATGCGTTTAAAATATATATACTATATTTGCATTCTAAAATTTAAAAATATTTTTCGCCCTAATATAATACAACATGAAAGCAGGAATTGTAGGACTACCTAATGTAGGAAAATCGACTTTATTTAATTGTTTGTCAAATGCAAAAGCACAAAGTGCAAATTTCCCTTTTTGCACCATAGAACCTAATATTGGAGTAGTAAATGTTCCAGATCCTAGAATGGCAAAGCTAGAAGAATTAGTAAAACCAGAACGTGTACAAATGGCAACTGTAGATATAGTTGATATTGCGGGACTTGTAAAAGGTGCAAGCAAAGG
Source organism: Flavobacterium psychrophilum (assembly GCA_022730285.1). Classification (GTDB taxonomy): domain Bacteria; phylum Bacteroidota; class Bacteroidia; order Flavobacteriales; family Flavobacteriaceae; genus Flavobacterium; species Flavobacterium psychrophilum_C. The sequence goes on along the minus strand of DZCQ01000002.1, from coordinate 39,185 downwards.
AGAAGGTTTGGGAAATCAATTTCTTGGAAATATTAGAGAGTGCAATGCTATTATTCATGTATTAAGATGTTTTGACAATGATAATATTATACACGTAGATGGGAATGTAAATCCAGTAAGAGACAAAGAAACCATTGATATAGAACTTCAGTTAAAAGATTTGGAAACTGTTGAAAAACGTTTAGAAAAAGTAAAAAGAGCAGCTAAAACTGGCAACAAAGAAGCACAAACTGAAGAAGCTCTGCTTAATAAAATTAGAGAGGCATTATTGCAAGCTAAATCAGCAAGAACCGTAGTTCCTAATGGTTATGAAGAAGAACAATTGTTTGAAGATTTCCAGCTAATTACTTCAAAACCAGTTTTATATGTTTGCAATGTAGAAGAAGAATCTGCTGTTACAGGAAATGCACATGTAGAAAAAATCAAAGAATTAGTCAAAGACGAAAATGCAGAAGTAATTATACTTGCTGTAGGAACAGAAGCTGACATTACAGAATTAGAAACATACGAGGAACGAAAAATGTTTTTGGAAGATATGGGTTTGACCGAGCCAGGAGCATCTGTGTTGATAAGAGCCGCATATAAACTTTTAAAACAACAAACTTATTTCACGGCAGGGGTTAAAGAAGTTAGAGCTTGGACTATTCCTATTGGTTCTACTGCACCACAAGCAGCTGGCGTTATACATTCAGACTTTGAAAAAGGTTTTATCCGTGCAGAGGTTATTTCCTACGAAGATTATATATTTTATGGTACCGAAGCGAAAGCAAAAGAAGCTGGTAAGTTTAAGGTTGAAGGAAAAGAATACATTGTAAAAGATGGTGATGTAATGCATTTTAGATTTAATGTGTAAAAAAATACTAATCTGTTTTTAATTGTAGTATTTTGCTTTAAACAATTTGCACAAATTTAATTCGTTTAAATTTGTGCAAATTTTTTGTATCGTTTTTTGAACAAATACTTTTAAAATTTGTACAACTAAACTAGCGTAATTTTAAAAATTGAGAATAATCTCTAATATAATCCTCTTCTACATATTCATCACTTGCTAAACACAGTTGCACCGCATTGTGGCTATGTTGCTGATAGCTCCAGCATAATTTTGGCAAATACACTCCTTGCGAAGGGTTTTCTAATATAAAATCTTGTTTTTCCCCAGAAATCAATTCCGTAGAAATGGTTATTTTTCCAGCTACTGCAATTAGTATTTGTTGCAATTCTAAATGTGCATGCCCACCTCTTACTACTTCTTCTGGCGTAAAGTAGGTCCAAAACAATCTTTTGGGGATAAAAGGCAAATTCTCTTTTTCGGCTAAGGAAATATAACCTAACGAGGATTCTCCAATTTTAGGATATTGAATAATAAAAGGCTTTGAAAAATTAGTATGCATTTATTATATTCTAAATATACCACCTACTGCAAAAACAGTCTCTACAAAGTAGAATTTTTGAGTAGCTTTATCCGCATTGTCAAAAGTCGTTTTAACATTATTCATGTTAATATAACCACCTTTTAACTCTGTTTGAATAAAAAAGTATTTAAAAAAAGTAAAATTTAATCCTGCTTTTGCTGCAAACCCGAAACCTGCAACATTAAAATCGTCGTGACGTGTTTTGTTAAATAGTTTTACATTTGTTTTTGGATACAATACACCAGCTCCTACCCCTTCGGTTATATTAATTTGAAACTTATCGGTGTTAGCAATAGAAAATATTTTAGACAAGTCATCTACTCTAGAGATTTCTGCATTCACATAATTTAATCCATCAGTGTGTTCAAAAGTTAAAAAATCTTCGGTTAGTAAAACCTGATTTCCTGGTAAAACTTCGCCATAAGTCCCTGGATTTAAATAATTTCCAGTATAATTTACGGGTACATTTTGTTTCATTACATATTTCATATGATCTACTCCTAATGAAACATTATATTTATCTGTAATAAAATATCCTATTCTAAGATTTGTTTGCGGAATTGTCATACGTGCTGGATTGATGTAATCTATATGCCAGCCTTTGGGTCTATCGGTTGCTTGCACATCATAAAGTGTAAAATCATATCCGTTTCCTGTAAAATGTATATCTGATTTTGAATAATGATCTCTATTTCCTCCCCAAAAAATATAAAATTTTCCTTTGTTATGTGCTGTATATTTTTCGTTTGAAACTGGTAAATCTTCTGTTTGAGAAAATAACACAAAGCTTTGAGATAGAAATAAGATTACTAGTCCGATTTTAAAAAATGTTTTCATGGTTATGCTTAAAATTTATTAATAGTTTGACGAATTGCTACCAATTTTGTCATTAAATCTTCAAAATAGTCTAAATGCAACATATTTGCACCATCGCTTTTTGCATTTGCAGGATCAAAATGCGTTTCTATAAAAATACCATCTACTCCAACGGCAATTCCAGCTTTGGCAATAGTTTCAATTCTATCTGGACGACCACCTGTTACGCCAATTGTTTGGTTAGGTTGTTGCAAGGAATGTGTAACATCTAACACAGTGGTGGCCATAGTTTGCATGGTTGGAATACCTCTAAAATCTACAATCATGTCTTGGTATCCAAACATGGTTCCTCTATCTGTTACCATTACATTTTTATTATTAGAGTCTAATACTTTTTGTACGGCATGTTGCATGCTTTCAGGACTCATAAATTGTCCTTTTTTTAGATTTACGGTTTTACCTGTATTTGCAGCAGCTACAACCAAGTCCGTTTGACGGACTAAAAATGCTGGAATTTGCAAAACATCTACATATTGTGCCGCTCTTTCTGCATCTTCATTGGTATGAATATCGGTAACTGTTGGTATTTGAAATGTTTCAGATACCTTTCGTAGAATTTTTAATGCTTTTTCATCACCAATTCCAGAGAAACTGTCAATTCTGGAACGATTTGCTTTTTTAAAAGAACCTTTAAAAACGTAAGGGATTTTAAGAGTGTCTGTAATAACAACTAATTTTTCGGCAATTTGAAGAGCCATTTCTTCTCCCTCGATAGCACATGGTCCTGCCAAAATAAAAAAATTACCACTATCTAAATGTTTTATGTTTGGTATTTGAAGTAAATCCATTGCTCAGTTTTTTTACAAAGATACTAAAAATTAGCCTTATCAAAATAGAAAATATCCAAAACTAATGTAGTCTGTTAATTTTTGTTTAAAAAACATCTAATTAATAATTTTAAGTTTAAAAAAAGGTTATTTTTGTGTAAAAACAAACACGATGAATTTTGATTTCTTAAAAAAATATGCCGTATTTTACAATTTAGGATTGTTTTATATCTTATGCAATTTTATTATCCGAATATTACTAATTTTCAATCCAATTACACAAACCAGTTTTGAATATACAACAATAATTAAAATTTTTGCTTTTGGTTTTCTTTCAGATTTACTAGTTTTTATAATACTTTCGTCATTTTTGTGGTTATATTTAGTATTTATATCTAATTCTAAATATTATAATCCGTATGGTTATATTTTGTTTGTATTATTTGTAAGTTTATTACTATATGTTTCATTTAGTAATACTATTTTAAATGAATATGGTGGTGCTTTACCCGAAATTGGCATCGCATTTATTGCAATTAAAACTACATTATTTGGACTTCTTTTGTTTTTACCTAACTATCGAGATAAAATTAGAATTTGGCTTTTTTCATTTGTTATTTTTATATATGTAATTGCAATTTTACAAAATTCTATTAGCGAATATTTATTTTGGAACGAATTTGGTGTACGATACAATTTTATAGCGGTAGATTATTTAGTATATACAAATGAAGTTATTGGTAATATTGTACAATCTTATCCTGTAATTCCAATTTATACGGTTTTAGTTTCTATAGCTATATTTTTTACTTATTTTATTGTAAAAAAATCTAAAATTTTCTTGAGTACAATTCCTACGCTTATAGAAAAGGCATTTTTTACAGCATCTTATTTTGTTTTGTTTGGCATTTCAATTTTCTTGATTCCGATAATTTCTTCAAAAGAAAATTCTTCTAATATATTTGCGAGCGAATTGCAATCTAACGGAATGAATAAGTTTTACAAAGCTTTTATGAATAGCGAGTTAGATTACTTCAAATTTTATAAAACAATACCTAATAAGGAAGCATTGGCAATTTTAGAGCAACAAATTCCAACGATTAAAGGCTCTAATTTTTTGCAAAATATAGTAGCAAATAGTACTGAAAAACGCAAAAATGTTGTACTCATAACCATAGAAAGTTATAGTGCCGAATTTCTTAAAAAATATGGTAATGAGCAAAATATTACTCCATTTCTAGATAGTTTGGCAGATAAAAGTTTGTTATTTTCAAATTTATATGCCGTAGGTAATAGAACCGTTAGAGGATTAGAGGCAGTTACTCTCTGTTTGCCCCCCACTCCTGGAGAAAGTGTGGTTAAACGCAAGGACAACAAAGATAAGTTTTCTACTGGAAGTATTTTTAAATCAAAGGGATATACTGTTAAATATATTTATGGTGGTGATGCATATTTTGACAATATGCAAGATTTTTTTACTGGAAATGGGTATGGAATTGTTGATAAAAAATCGTTTTCGGCAAATGAGATTACATTTTCGAACGTTTGGGGAGTATGTGACGAGGATCTTTACAAAAAAGCAATTCAAACAATGAACCAAGAAAATTTGCTAAAAAAACCGTTTTTTAACCATATCATGACAACAAGCAACCATCGTCCGTTTACATATCCTGAAGGGAAAATTGATATTTCTGGAAAAGCAAAATCAAGAGAAGGTGGTGTAAAATATACTGATTATGCACTTCGTGAGTTTTTTAAAATGGCAAAAAAACAAACATGGTTTCAAAATACGGTATTTGTAATTTTAGCCGATCATTGCGCTTCTAGTTCTGGAAAAACCGAGTTACCAATGGATAAATACAGAATTCCTGCTATGATATATAGTCCTAGTTTTATAAAACCAGCTATTTATCCAGAATTAATGTCGCAAATAGATATTATGCCAACATTATTTGGTCTATTAGATTTTAGCTATCAAAGTAAATTTTTTGGTCAAGATGTTTTAAAATCCAACTACAAACCTCGTGCATTAATTGCAACATATCAAAACTTAGGACTTATTAAAGATGATTATTTAACCATTTTATCCCCTAAACAAGAGGTAAAACAATTTCAGCTTCAAGAACTTTTAAATCCTAAATTGGGCAAAGATTTTCAATTATTTTTTGAAGAAATTCAAGTGAAAAGCGCTAAAAACAATCTAGTGTTAGAAACCATATCTTACTACCAAACAGCATCTGAATTATTAAATAAAAAGAAATACCAAGCTAAAGATGAGTTTTAAAAATTAGTTTTTTTTGTAAATTTATTTTTTTGCTGATAACTGTTTTTATAACCACCTATAAATAATTAAAGCAAAATTAATTCGCAATTACATTATCCTGAATAGTAACTTTCCAAGGAATTGCATTGTTGTATTGCAAACTTCCATTTGTAATTGTTAATGGAGATTCAAAATTATTGGTATATAAACTGCCAGTTCCTAGACCTTGTGGCATGGTTACATTTTGCAAATACGTGAATTGTGCAATTGCATTTAAACCAATATTAGACTCTAAAGCCGAAGTAATCCACCAACCAATTTTGTGTTTTTTGGCTAAAGCAATCCACTGCAAAGTTCCTTTAAAACCACCTATAAAACTTGGCTTTAAAATGATATATTGTGGTTTAATTTTAAGCAACAAATTTTCTTTGGCTTGAAAAGAAAACACGCCAATTAGTTCCTCATCAAGAGCAATTGGTAATTTGGTATTTTTACATAAATGCGCCATCTTGTCAGTATTGTTTTTAGCGATAGGCTGCTCTATACTATGTATTTGATATTCAGATATTTTAATCAATTTATTTAAAGATTCTGTATAAGTAAAAGAGCCATTTGCATCTACTCTAATTTCTAAATCATTTACAGTGTAATACTCTCTAATTTCTTTTAATAATATCAATTCATCGTCAAAATTTAAAGCACCAATCTTTAATTTTATACAAGTAAATCCACTTTCAATTTTATCTGCAATTTGCTTTTTCATAAAATCCAAATCTCCCATCCAAACTAATCCATTAATTGGTATATTTTCTAACCTTTTTGTAAAATTAGATGGAAATAACAGAAACGAATTATTGCTAATTTGCATAGCTTGTAAGGACAAAAAAGCCATTTCTATACCCATTTGTATCGATGGAAATTCTACTAATAAATTCCATAACTCTCCGAAACCTAAATGTATATTAGTACAAGTCCATTGTAATTTATCTTCATAATCTGGTCTATCATCGGCAGACAATCCTCTTAAAATACCACATTCTCCAATGCCTTTTTTGCCATCTTGCTCTATAATTATGAACCAAGTTTCTTTTTGGGTTAAAATTCCTCTTGAAGTTCCTGATGGAATTTTAAAATCTAATATATATTTATAATATCTTGCTCTCAAAAGGAGTGATTTAAAGTTATTATTCTAAAACTCGAAGTATTTTTTTGAAATTTGAAGTGTTTAAATTTATTTTTTTGAAATAATCTAAATCGTTAATTGCCTTATTAACCCATGTTTGATTAGCGCTAATATTTTGATTTTTGAACTGTTCGTGAATTGCTTTTGCCATAGCAATATTATTTAAAAACATATAAGTGTGTGCTAAATTTAATTGTATCAGCAAATCGCTTGTGTCCAAACTTTGTGCTTTTTTTAGCATTTCCATTGCTTTGTCAAATTGCTTTGTCTCAATATAAAGTTCCGCAAGAGTGTTATAATCTTGTGCAACCACTGTGTTTTGTGTTATTATCTCATCAATAATTAACTGAATTGCAATATCTTGTTTTTTAGCCAATGCGATATTTTTAGCTTCGTTTCGTATTACTTTATTATATTTTAAAGTTAAATTAGTTTCTGTTAAGCAAATTCGTTCATTTTTAGTAACAAACGCTTTTTTTTCTTCTAAAGATAAATTTTTAAAATCTTGGAATCTATATTCTGACTCTATTTTTCCGAAAATACAATACAAAAAAACAGACTCATCATGCAATCTAGAAGTCATTTTCGTTTGTTTGATGAATGACAAAACACTATTTTTATTTGTAGCAGTCCAACCTCTACTTGCTTTAGTGTCTATCCAAGGAACAATTTCTAAAACAATTTTTTCGTTCATTAACCAATTTTTATTTTCAAAAGCAAACCATAGTGTTCTTGTAGAATCTTTTAAGCAAGTTCCTTTTTCTACAGAAATAACTTTTACATCTTTCGAAACTGGATTTTTTTGGTACAAACAAGCTTTTTCGAATAATCCATTTTTAATAAAATTTTTCGTCTCATTTTCCGAAGTAAAAACTGCATATATGCAAGTATCCGTCCCAGAAATACTAGAAATTAACGAAATTGCTCCACCCGTTCCTTTTCCAATAAAATAAGGATCTGGAATAGCTTTTAAAACCGATGCTAAATCGTTTACCATTTTTTGATTTTCGTCTAGCAAAGTAATTCGATACACAAATTCTGTAGTCCCAATTGGCAAATCTTCCGAAATCACACTAATTCTATTTCCGGCAGAAAGATTTATTTCTTTGTTAGTAATTCGCTCTTTATCCCAATATCCAGCAATTTCTTGCGAAAAAGTTACAAACGTAAAGAACAGAAAAGGTATGTAGTATTGTAGTTTCATCAATTTTGTTTTAATTGTATAAAAAATAAGTCCCAAAAGTAGCAATTTAAGTTGTTAGAAATTAAAAATTATTTCATAAAAATTCTTAACATTTTGTTAATAAATATATTATGATAATCCAATTTCTTTTTGCATATTTGCCTCATTATTAACATATACCAAAATAACCCAAATGAAAAAAAAAATATTATTAGCATGTATTTTTGCTTTTAGTTTAAATGCTTCTTCACAAGAAATTTTTCAAACTAAAAAATTAGAATTAAAAGGGAGTTACACCAACCCTTTAATGTCACCTGATGGAAGCAAAATATTATTAACCAACAAATCCTACAATAGTGTTGTAATTTACGATACTAAAACAAAAAAAAGTAAACAAATTAGCTCCATAGATAATAGTGGTTATGGATATAGCTGGTCTGAAGACGGGAATACTATATTTTATAAAGTAAAACCAGAAAATGGTTATATTATGGACTCCAAGGTAATGAGTTATAATCTTAAAACTAAAAAAAGCACTTTTTTAGCAATAAACCACAATTTAATTCCTTCGTATAAAGGTGAAAAAACATCAAGTAATGTTGTGGTATTTACCAATGTTAAAACAGGTAAAATTGAAGCCCAAGATTTAGTTTCTCAAAAAAAATGGATTGTTACAAATGACGAAGGACAATTTCACAGTGCAACACTATCGCATGACCAAAAAAAGGTTGCTCTACACAATGGATCTAATTTATTAATTTACAATATAGATGGATCTGGTCAATTACAAGATTTAGGATACGGACTTGCAACATCTTGGTCTCCAGACGATAAGTACATTATAGGATATTTTGACGAAAGTACTGATGGACACGAATTAGATAATATCGATTTATATCTTTTTGACATTGCAAAGGGAAGTTCTACAAAATTAACCCACACAAACGCTTCGTTTGAAAGTAACCCAAGTTTTTTTGGTACAAACCAAATTATCTATTCAGACGAAAAAACAGGCAAAATTTACACTTCTCAAATTAAATTCTAAAAAAATGAAAAAAATATTAACCCTTTCAATCCTATTTTTATTTTCATTAATTGGAAATTCACAAACAATTTATCTTGATGCAGGACACGGATATACTTCAACAGGTGGCAATCCTGATGGCAGAACATCTACCGAAATAAATACTAACCTAGCTGTGGCAATAAGAGTGCAAAATCTATTAAATAATAGCTGTGGAAATGTAAATGTAATAATGAGTAGAACCGAGAGTGGTTCTAAAAAATGGTGGACTAGTGTAAGTACTAGAGCTTTAGAAGCACAAAACTATGGTGCAGATAGATTGTTAAGTTTTCATTGTAATGCAGATGGAGACGCTACAAACGATGCAAATGCAACAAGTACTGCTAGAGGGACAGAAACCTATTACGGAACTGACCCTGAACTTACTGCAAATACTGCTAGTGCAACAGTACATAAGAATTATGCTACCAAAGTACAAGCAGAAGTAGCTGGAAGAGCAAGCCAATATAGCAGAAATGGAGGCGTTCCATTCAATAGAAATAATTTAGGAATTTTTGGTCGTTCTACAACAGCTTGTCTTAACGAGATGGGATTTGTTGATAATGCTGCAGAAAAAGAAAAACTGCTAAGTGCAACTGGTAGAGACAATTTTGCATTAGGTTTTTTTAATGCTTTAAAATCTAATTTAGCTATGACTTGTTCTGGTACTGTAGTAGCACCAGGTACATTTACGCTTACTGCAACTCCAGAGTGCAATGGTACAACCACACAAGTAAAACTTATTTGGACTACATCAGTTGGTGCAACAGCTTATGATGTGTACAGAAATGGTTCTTTGTGGTTTTCTAATGCTGCAAGCCCATACATAAATACAACAAATGTAGTAGCTGGAACAACATATACTTACACTGTTAAAGCAAAAAATGCAAGTACAACTCAAACAAGTAATTCTAATGGTGTGCAAAGTGTTGTGGCAAAAAATTGTAGCACTCCTACTCCTGGAACTTTTACACTTACTGCAACGCCACTATGTATTGACGGAACAAGTCAAAATAAATTAACTTGGACGGCTTCTGCAAATGCAACTGCATACGATATATATAGAAATAATGTCTTGTATTATGAAAATGTAACTGGTACAACATGGACTAATAGCTATGCGATAACTGCTGGAACAACTTATACATATAGTGTTAAGGCAAAAAATTCAACTAGCACACAAACCACTAATTCTAATGGAACTCAAACCATTAAAGCTGTTGCTTGTGTTCCTGGTGCATTTAACATTACAGTAACCCCAGATTGCTCAGGAACTGCAAGTAGAATGAACATAACATGGACAACCTCTGCAAATGCTACTGCTTATGACATTTATAGAAATGGAAATGCGACACCTTATGCACAAGATATTACTGGAAATCAGTTTCTAAACACATGGGGAATCACTGCAGGAAGCACTTATACTTTCCGAGTTGTAGCAAAAAATAATTTAGGAACAACCAACAATTCAAATGGAACTATCTCTAAAGTAGCGATTAATTGTGCTTCTGGAATTGCAAATAATGACTTCACTCCTATTAGTAAAAATGATGAGTTAGTTGCTAACAAAATATTCATTTCGAATGAAATTAATATTTATCCAAATCCTACAAACGGTGAATTTTTCTTAAAAATTGACAATACATTAGATAGAATTGTAGCAATAGATGTTTTTAACCTAACTGGTCAAAATGTATATTCTAAAACTTCTAACTCTGTGGAGGAAGCTATCAATGAAAACATTAATATCAAAGAACTTCCAACAGGTATTTATATTGTTAAAATTGCTGTTGATGGAAAAGAATACAACAAAAAAATTGTAAAACAATAACAATTTTAAAACTAAATTTAAAAAAGTCCTTGAATTTCAAGGACTTTTTTTTGTATAGAAATATATTGCATTCATATTTATAAAACCTTTCTATTATGCTATTTCTTCTAAACATATTACTACTTTCAGAAAGAAACATTAATAAATATATGTATTTCTTGTTAAAAAATACAAAATAACAACTGCTTTTTTAGGTGGAAATAAAAAAAAATGTATCTTTGTATCGATGATTAAAATAAGTACACATATAACCCCTATATTACGGAAAAACAGACTTGCCACTTCTCCCGAAGTGCGGATACTATAATTACATAGTCTCCAGAAATTGTTTTTTTATTTTCACTTATTTTTCATTTTTATCACTTTGAAATTACCATTATTTATTGCAGAAATTTTATTCTCTAAGAAAATATTTTTTTTATTCCATATTATTCTTTTTCCATTTTCTGTGTGAAAAATAATTATTAATTTACAAAAAATATTAAAAGAAAGAATAATATCGCTAATTCAAATTACTCATAACAATAAACATACATTATAATTCTCGAAATGAAAATATCTATCGTTATAGCACAAGAAGAACATTACCAATATGCACAAGAAGTATGCGATACAATTGAATCTTCCGCATTATTAAGAGGCACTGGAATTGCTAAAAGAACCCCAGAATACATCAAGAAAAAAATTCAAAGCAAAGACGCAGTGATTGCATTGAATCAAGATGGTATTTTTGCAGGATTTTGTTATATAGAAAGTTGGCAACACGAAAAATTTGTTGCCCATTCTGGATTAATTGTACACCCCGATTTTAGAAATCAAGGGTTGGCAAAAAAAATAAAAACTTTTGTCTTTGATTATTCCTTACAAAAATTTCCAGGAGCAAAAGTATTTGGAATTACAACAGGACTTGCTGTAATGAAAATTAATTCCGATTTAGGATACAAACCAGTTCCTTTTTCAGAATTAACCACAGACCCAAGTTTTTGGTCTGGCTGTCAAACCTGTACCAACTACGAAATTCTGAAAAGTAAAAACAATAAAATGTGCCTTTGTACAGGAATGCTTTATGACCCAGAAGAAAACCATAAAATACCACCAAAACACCCATTTAATGTTCGGATTTGGGATAGGTTAAAAGCAATTAAACAAGCTCTTTTCTTAAAAAAATAACAACGCAATTACAACAATAAAAAAAATGAAAAAAATAGTATTAGCATACAGTGGAGGTTTAGACACTTCCTACTGCTTAAAATATCTAAAAAACGAAAAAGGTTACGAAGTACACACTGTGCTTGTAAACACAGGCGGATTTAATGACACCGAATTAAAAGACATCGAAGAAAGAGCCTACAAATTAGGCAGTACCAAACACGTCAATCTTTCTATTTTAGATAAATATTACGACAAAGCAATCAAATATTTAATATTTGGCAATGTATTAAAAAACAATACTTACCCTCTATCCGTAAGTGCCGAGCGTATTTTTCAAGCAATAGAGGCTATAAACTACGCAAAATCAATACAAGCAACAGCCATTGCCCACGGAAGTACAGGTGCAGGAAACGATCAAATTCGTTTTGATTTAATTTTTCAAACCATTGCTCCAGAAATAGAAATCATAACCCCAATTCGTGACCTAAAATTATCACGCCAAGAAGAAGTAGATTATTTACAAGCAAATGGCGTAGAATATTCTTGGGAAAAAGCACAATATTCCATCAACAAAGGACTTTGGGGAACAAGTATTGGAGGAAAAGAAACCCTAACCGCAAAATCTCCTCTTCCAAACCAAGCCTACCCATCGCAATTACAAAAAGAAGGCGAAGAGAAAGTTACGTTAGAATTTCTGAAAGGTGAATTAGTTGCTGTAAATGGCAAAAAAGACAAACCGTCCAATAACATTGTAACGCTCGAAAAACTCGCAAGTGCTTTTGCCATCGGTCGTGACATTCATGTTGGCGATACCATTATTGGAATTAAAGGAAGAGTTGGTTTTGAAGCTGCTGCACCATTAATCATCATCAAAGCACACCATTTACTAGAAAAACACACCCTTGGAAAATGGCAACAATATTGGAAAGAACAACTAGGAAACTGGTACGGAATGCTATTTCATGAAGGGCAATTTCTAGATCCAGTAATGCGAAACATCGAAACCTTCTTGCAAGATACCCAAAAAACAGTAAACGGAACCGTTACCGTATCCTTAAAACCCTACCATTTTTCGCTAGACGGAATAGAATCAGATAATGATTTAATGAATACCTGTTTTGGACAATATGGCGAAATGAACAATGCCTGGACAGCAGACGACGCAAAAGGTTTTATCAAAATTTTAGGAAATGCACAAAACATATTCTCTACTGTAAACAAAGAAACATACAACGAGTAAAATAAAATTATGACAAACTTGGGCGTGACCCTACGTAAAAAACTTCGGGTCGGGCTATCCGCTAAATCTTTTGTTACGCTATCGCTCCACAAAAGGATACCGCTTCTATCCCTCACGCATTCACAATACAACAAAAGAATAAAATGAAAATTACTATCGGAATAATTGGTGGCTCAGGCTACACATCTGGCGAACTCATCAGAATATTGATGTTTCACCCAAATGCAAAAATAGACTTTGTGTACAGTACAACAAATGCAGGAAAACCACTTTCCATAGCACATCAGGACTTGATGGGCGACATCGAAATGAATTTTACCGATACAATAAACCCAAACGTGGATGTCATTTTCTTGTGTTTGGGCCACGGAAAATCGATTGCCTTTTTAGAAAAAAATTCATTTTCAAACCAAACTAAAATCATTGATTTAGGGAATGACTTCAGACTTATAAAAGACAAAAAATTTAACGAGAAATCCTTTGTTTACGGCTTACCCGAGTTAAATAAATTGGACATTCAAAAGGCACAATTTATTGCCAATCCAGGTTGTTTTGCAACGGCTATTGAAATAGCGTTACTGCCGTTAGCAAAGCATCATTTATTAACAGCAGATATTCATATTAATGCCACAACAGGAAGTACAGGAGCTGGAGTAAGCCTTTCCGAAACTTCACATTTTAGTTGGAGAACCAATAATATGTCGCATTATAAAGCTTTTAATCATCAGCATTTAGCAGAAATCAATCAAAGTACGCATCAATTGCAAACTGATTTTAAAAACGAAATAATTTTTCTATCCAATCGTGGAAATTTTAGCAGAGGAATTTTTGCCACACTTTATACAACAATCAACGATAGTTTGGAAAATATTGTTGAAAAATACAAAGAATATTACAAAAACGAACCTTTTGTAACAGTTACTACTTCCGATATTAACCTGAAACAAGTAGTACAAACTAACAAATGTATTATTAGTTTAATGAAAAAAGACAACCGATTATTGATTACTTCTATTGTCGATAATTTAACAAAAGGAGCATCAGGACAGGCCGTTCAAAATATGAATTTAATGTTTGGACTAGACGAAAGTATTGGATTGCATTTAAAACCAAGCGGATTCTAACAACCCAACAGCCCTGTCAGGGTTTAAAACCCTGACAGGGCTAAAAATAAAAATAAAAATGAACTTATTTAACGTTTACCCTTTGTACAACATCACTCCAGTGAAAGCCTTGAACTGTAAAATAATTGACAGCAACGGCAAAGAATATCTTGATTTATATGGTGGTCATGGAGTCATATCTATTGGACATAGCCAGCCAGAATATGTCCAAAAATTAAAAAACCAGTTGGATAATATTGGATTTTATTCAAATGCTATTCAAAATCCTTTGCAAGTGGAACTAGCAGAAAAGTTAGGAAAACTCTCTGGTTATGACGATTACTCTTTATTTTTATGTAGTTCTGGTGCCGAAGCTAATGAAAATGCGTTAAAATTAGCCTCGTTTCATACTGGAAAATCTCGAGTAATTGCCTTTCATAATTCCTTTCACGGCAGAACTTCAGCTGCCGTTGCAGTTACGGACAACAAAAAAATTGTAGCTCCAATCAACGCCCAACAAATTGTTACTTTTTTGCCTTTAAATAACATCGAATTAGTAAAAACCGAATTAGAAAAAGGAGATGTTTGTGCCGTAATTATCGAAGGAATTCAAGGAGTTGGCGGTTTAGATGAAGGAACAACTGATTTTTTTCAAGATTTAGAAAAAGTTTGCAAAGCCAATAATACCATGCTAATTTTAGACGAAGTACAATCGGGTTATGGAAGAAGTGGTAAGTTTTTTGCCCACCAACACCACAACATCAAAGCCGATATTATTTCGCTTGCCAAAGGAATGGGTAATGGTTTTCCGATAGGTGGAATTTTAATTTCACCAAAATTTACAGCAAGTTTCGGACTTTTAGGAACCACTTTTGGTGGAAGTCATCTCGCTTGTGCAGCAGGAATTGCAGTGCTTGAAGTGATGGAAAGCCAAAAATTAATGGACAATGTGAATGAAGTTTACGACTATTTCTTGGAAGCAATCAAACAAGTTCCAGAAATTGTCAAGATAAAAGGGAAAGGCTTGATGCTGGGTGTAGAATTTGATTTTGATGTGTCAGAACTACGAAAAAAATTAATTATCGAAAAATACATTTTTACTGGAAATGCAAACAACAAAAATTTACTGCGAATTCTTCCGCCATTAACCGTTAAAAAAAACGATATAGATTTATTTATCAAGGCATTAAAAGAAATATTATCAGAATTAAAGTAGGAAACCAAGAATATTTTTTAAAGAACAATTAATACAAAAATAATTATGAACTTTACCTCTATACAAGACATAGATTCTCTTGAAAAATGGGTGGAACAAGCACTAAAAATTAAAAAAAATCCACTTAAAAACAAAAAACTAGGAAAAAACAAAACCCTAGGAATGCTGTTTTTTAATTCCAGCTTAAGAACTCGGTTGAGTACACAAAAAGCGGCTTTAAATTTGGGTATGAACGTTATGGTAATGAACTTTACTAGCGAAGGTTGGACACTAGAATTTGAAGATGGAGCTGTTATGAACCAAGGTGCTTCGGAACATATTAAAGAAGCAGCAGCAGTTGTGTCGCAGTATTGCGATATAGTTGCCATTCGAGCTTTTGCCGAACTAAAAGACAAAGAAAAAGACAATGCCGAAACCGTTATTTCTGGATTTTTAAAATATGCCACAGTACCCGTTGTAAATATGGAAAGTGCCACAGGACACCCGATGCAATCATTAGCAGATGCTATTACAATGGCAGAACACAAAACAAATGATAGACCAAAAGTAGTTCTAAGCTGGGCACCACACCCAAGAGCTTTGCCACAAGCAGTGCCTAATTCGTTTGTAGAAATGATGCAAATGCAAGAAAATATGGACTTTGTAATTACCCACCCAGAAGGATATGAATTAAATCCTGAAATAACTAAAAATTCCTTAATTGAATACAATCAAGACAAAGCTTTTGAAAATGCCGATTTTATATATGCTAAAAACTGGAGCAATTATAACGAATATGGAAAAATTACAAATTCAGACCCAAATTGGACAATAACTGCCGATAAAATGAAACAAACCAATAACGCTAAATTTATGCATTGTTTGCCTATTAGAAGAAATATAATAGTAACAGATGAAGTAATTGATAGCGAAAATTCGATTGTGATAAAACAAGCAAATAACAGAACCTATGCAGCTCAATTAGTATTACAGAAAATCTTAGAGAAAATTCAATAAAAAAACTTTAAAATTAGCAGCAATGAGTTCAATATCCAAAAATGAGAATCTAAAACCTTTGTCAATTGTAAAAATTAGTGGAAATATTATTGATAATCCAACTGAATTGTCCGAATTTTTAACACATTTTTCCAAGATTAAAGGAAACAAAATTTTAGTACACGGTGGTGGAAAATCGGCTACAAAAATGGCAGAAAAAATTGGCTTAACTCCAAACATTATTGATGGAAGAAGAATTACTGATGCTCCAATGTTAAACTTAGTTGTAATGATTTACGCAGGAGAAATTAACAAAAATATCGTAGCCCAATTACAAGCCAACAACACAAATGCAATAGGATTTTCTGGAGCGGACGGAAATTTAATTCAAGCTACTAAAAGAAACCACCCCACTATAAATTATGGTTTTGTGGGAGAGGTACAAAAAGTAAACTCACAACTATTAAAAACGCTACTTTCAATAGATATAATTCCCGTATTCTGTGCCATAACACACGATGGAAACGGACAATTATTAAACACGAATGCAGATACAATTGCAAGTGAATTGGCAATCGCATTATCCGCTTTTTTTGAGGTTACGTTGCATTATTTTTTCGAAAAAAAAGGCGTTTTGTATAATCCCGAAGACGATTTTTCTGTAATTGAAATTATTAATCAAAAATTGTATTTTGAGTTAAAAGAAACAAAAGCAATACATTCAGGAATGATTCCTAAGTTAGACAATTGTTTCAATAGCTTATCAAAAGGAGTTCAAAATATAAAAATTGGCAACTACAATATATTACACGAAAATAACGCATCGTGCACTAAAATCACACTATGAAAAGTATAGAAATTCTTACAGAAAATGCCCTTGCATTATTAAAATCATTAATCGAAACTCCTTCTTTTTCGAGTGAAGAAGACAAAACAGCACTCCTAATTGAAAATTGGTTTGAACAAAACAACATTGATTTTCAAAGAGAAAACAATAATATTTGGGCTTTCAATAAGTATTTTGACAAAGATAAACCAACTATTTTACTCAATTCCCATCACGACACTGTACAACCAAATCAAGCATATACAAAAAACCCGTTTGAAGCGATTATAGAAAACGGCAAATTATATGGACTAGGTAGCAATGATGCTGGCGGTGCTTTGGTTTCGTTAATTGCAACCTTCACGTATTTTTATAATCACGAAAATCTACCATACAATATTGTGATGGTAGCTTCTGCCGAAGAAGAAAGCAGCGGAAAAAACGGGTTAAATAGCGTATTGAAACATTTACCAAATTTAGATTGTGCCATTATTGGCGAACCTACATTAATGCAATTAGCAATAGCCGAAAAAGGTTTGTTAGTGCTAGATGTGGTTGTAAAAGGCACCGCAAGTCACGCAGCACATCACAATAATGATAATTCTATCTATAATGCAATAGCAGTGATGGAATGGTTTAATAGCTACAAATTTGAAAAAATATCGGAAGTTTTAGGACCCGTAAAAATGACGGTAACGCAAATATCCGCAGGGAAACAACACAATGTGGTTCCTGCCGAATGCCATTTAGTTGTAGATATTCGAGTGAATGATTGTTACAACAATACTGAAATTTTAGAGACTATAAAAGCAAATATAAATGCCAAAATTAAACCCCGCTCCATGCACTTAAACGCCTCATCCATACCTCTTTCTGACAAATTAGTGCAAGTAGGAATTACCTTAGGAAGAACAACTTATGGTTCTCCAACACTTTCGGATCAATCGGTTTTATATTGCAAATCCTTAAAACTTGGACCAGGAGATAGCCTTCGGTCGCATTCGGCAGATGAATTTATATACATAAGCGAAATAGAAGAAGGAATCTTATTGTATATTCAAATATTGACGGATTTTTTTAAAAATAATTAGAGAAACTAACCCTGACAGGGTTCAAAACCCTGTCAGGGTTATAAAAATAAAAAATATGAAACTTTGGGAAAAAGGAATACCAACAGATAAAAAAATAGAACATTTTACCGTTGGAAACGACAGGGAATTAGATTTAGTACTTGCTAAATATGATGCTTTGGGGTCTATTGCTCACGCTAAAATGCTATATCAAATTGAACTTTTAACCAAAGAAGAAGCAAATTTTTTGGTGCTAGCTTTGGAAGATATTATAGTCGATATTGAGAAAAATAAATTTGAAATTGAAGATAATTTTGAAGATGTTCATTCTAAAATAGAATATTTATTAACAGAAAAACTGGGTGATGCTGGAAAAAAAATTCATACTGCTCGCTCTCGTAATGATCAGGTATTGGTTGATGTAAATTTATACCTCAGAGATGTTATTAAAGAGCTGAAAGAGCAAGTAAAAATACTATTTGATTTGCTAATGGAATTGGCAGAAAAGCATCAAAATGTGCTGTTGCCAGGCTATACTCATTTGCAAATTGCAATGCCCTCTTCTTTTGGAATGTGGTTTTCTGCTTATGCAGAAACTTTGATAGACGATATTACCATGTTAAATGCTGCTTTGAAAATTGTAGATCAAAATCCATTAGGTTCGGCGGCAGGATACGGAAGTTCTTTTCCTATTAATAGAACATTTACAACCAAAGAATTGGGTTTTGAAACTTTAAAATTCAATTCGGTTGCCGCACAAATGAGTCGTGGAAAATCAGAAAAAACAGTTGCTTTCGCAATGAGTAGTATTGCGGCAACTTTGGCAAAATTTTCAATGGATGTATGTTTGTATATGAGCCAAAATTTTGATTTTATCAGCTTGCCAGCTCATCTTACAACTGGTTCCAGCATTATGCCTCACAAAAAAAATCCTGATGTTTTTGAATTAATTCGTGCAAAATGCAATAAAATACAAGCTCTACCATACGAAATAACCTTAATAACCAACAATTTACCTAGTGGCTATCATCGTGATTTTCAATTATTAAAAGAAGGATTGTTTCCTGCCATACAAAACCTAAAAGCGTGTTTAGATATTACTGTTTTTTCTATCAAAGACATTAAAGTGAAAAACAATATTTTAGCAGATAAAAAATACGATTATTTATTTACCGTTGATGCTTTAAATGAGATGGTGATTGCTGGAATACCATTTAGAGATGCTTATAAAGTTATTGCAGAGCAAGTAGAAAACGAAACTTTTAAATCGCCAAAACAAACCAAACACACTCACGAAGGAAGTATAAATAATCTTTGCTTAGAAAAAATTAATGAAAAAATGAAATTAGCATTTTAAATTCAAAAAAAACGTATATTAGTATTCATAATTTTTTTTTATGAAAAAGTACCATCAGTTATTAACCGAAAAATTGTTTCAAAAGCAACTTTTATCAGAGGAAGAATATTCTTTAATTAAGGAGTATAGAAGTGCGAATCTTTTTTCTTTACACAACGAATTGCAATTGTTTTTGTATGCTTCTGTGTTGCTATTTACAACTGGGTTAGGAATTTTAATTTACCAAAATATCAACAGTATTGGTCATAATGCAATTTTAGCCTTCTTGTTTTTAGCCATTGTAATAAGCTATTATTATAGTTTTAAAAAATGCAAAGGATTTCAAAAAACAGAAGTTAGATTTGACAATCCTATTTTTGACTATTTAATTTTATTAGCAACAATATTGCTTTTTAGCTTTGTAGGATATTTGCAATACCAATACAAACCATTTAGTGAAAATTATGGACTTGCAACTATTATCCCAACAATAATTGCTTTTGCTACTGCTTATTATTTTGACAACAAAAGCGTTTTATCAATAGCAATTACAGGAATTATTGCGTATGTTGGGTTAAGTATCAGTCCATATTCTATTTTTAACGGAATGTTTTTTTCCGTTAAAAATTTTTCTTATTATGCAATATCTATTGGAATATTATTTGTTTTATGGGTTATTTATTCTAATAAAATAGGCTTAAAAAAACATTTTGATATTATTTATTTAACTTATTCTTTACATTTAATTAGTCTTGCATGTTTGAGCTATCTTGTAGAAGGTTTTAGCTTTATTCCTGCTAGTATCTTAACTGCATCTAGCTACTATTTTTATAAATTAAGCTTTAAGAAAAACGCAATATCTCTTTTTATTTTTATTCTTTTATATGCATATATAGGTTTTAATAGTATTCTGTTTTATCTATTGGATTTTCTGGATTTAGATATTGATTTGCTAATAATTTTAAGTGTTTTTTTTACAGCATATATTGTAATTTCGATAATGCTTTTTATAAAAGCAATTAAAAAATTTAATAGAAAAGATATCCATGATAATATATAATACACAATTACTATACAACTATTTGCTTTATGACGAGGCTACAGAACTAAAAAAAGCAGCATTTATAAGTGCCAATAAATTATGTGCTATTTCGACTTATCCAAGGTTAAAAACAAGTGATAATATTTTAGTTAGACTCGGATTTATGTTTTTGGGGTTACTTTTGTATTCCTCCATTAGTGGAACCTTAACCTTAATTTTTGGAGGTATATTGTTTTATGATGATAATTGGTGGGTTGCCTCTCTTTTTTATGGCTTTATAGGGTTAGGTACTTCTTATATATTTGCAAAACAAAGCAATTATTATGGACAAGGTTTAGACGATGTTTTTATAATAGGCACACAATTTTTTTTTACAATTACGGTCTTTTATATTCTGAATCAAAATTTATTGTTCACTTTATTATTTGCTTCCATCATTAGCTTAATTTCTTACTTAAGATATTTACATGCTTATGATATTTTGATTTTTGGAATAAGTTTTTCTGGGTTTTCAGCAATATTTATTTATGATTATTTAAATCAATTTCTAGTACCTTTTGTGTTAATGTTAGTAGCGATAATTTTTGTTTTTAGTACAAAAAAGAAACTAGAAAATCAAATAAAACCGTATTACACAAAAGGGTTAATCGCTTTAAATACCTTTGGATTATTTTTATTCTACATGGCAGGAAATTATCTTATTGTTCGAGAAACTTTCCTATTAATAAATGAATTTAACACACAATACACCAATGATTTCCAGTTGCCTTACTCGTTTGTATTTTATATATTTACGGTAGTAATTCCAATACTATATATTGTATATAGCATCATTAAAAAAGATAGAATATTGCTTTGGACAGGTCTTATATGTGCAGGATTTAGCATTTTTACCATAAGATATTACTATTTTATTCTACCCACAGAAATTGCCTTAACAATTGGTGGAATTATCTTATTTTTCATCTCTTATTTTACTATTAAAAAAATAAAAAATAAAACCAGTGGAGTAACCTATCAAAAAGACAGATTTTCGGATAGTACATTAGTTCACAATGCACAAATTGTTTCATCAACAATACAATTTGGAGTAAAAACCGAAAGTAGCACCAACTCTCCCATGGAATATGGCGATGGTGATTTTAGTGGTGGCGGTGCTGGTGGAGAATATTAAATTTTTGAAGCTAACAAACTGGCATCAATCTCGTAATGTGAGGAATTATAAATACATTTTCCATCTTTAATTAACAATAATTGTGGAGATTGATGCACTATTCCAAATCTATTAATTATTTCGGTAGAAATAGCTCTATATTCTAGAATATCTAAAAAATAAGTACTAATTTCATTTTCTAAATTAAATTCTCTTTCAAACTGTTTCAAAGCCATACTACTAGTTCCACAACGAGTACTATGCTTAAAAATTATTACTGGTTTTTTAAAAGAAGTTTCCCTAATTTCTTCCAACTGATTTATATCTGTTAGAGCAATCCAATTTAATTTAGATTTAGAAACATCTGCATTCGGCGCACCAAAAATACTTTTAAATAATGTCATTTTGTCTTATTTTAATAAAATTTTTATAAAATTAAGCTACAAGAAGCGTCAAAAAGTCTTATTTCGTGAATTGGAATAACTATTGACGATTATTTTACAAACATACAAATTTTAAGTCTAATTTAAAAAAATAAAAATATGAACATTAATAAATTCACCATCAAAGCACAAGAAGCGATTCAAAAATCGCAAGAATTAACACAAGAGTTAGGACAACAACAAATAGAAAACGAGCATCTTTTTAAAGCTATTTTAGAAGTAGATGAAAATGTAACACCGTTTATTCTTAAAAAATTAAACGTAAATATTCCACTATTCAAACAAGTTCTGGAGGCTACAATTCAGAGTTTTCCAAAAGTTTCTGGCGGAGAAGTGATGCTGTCTAGAACTACAAACACAACACTGAACGAAGCAGAAATTATTGCAAAAAAAATGAACGACGAATATGTTTCTATAGAACATTTACTTCTTGCAATATATAATTCTAAATCCAAAGTAACACAAATATTAAAAGACCAATCGGTAACCGAAAAAGAGTTAAAAGCAGCTATTGACGAGTTGCGAAAAGGAGAAAGAGTAACTTCTGCATCTGCCGAAGAAAACTACAATTCTCTAAACAAATATTCTAAAAATCTAAACGAATTGGCAAAATCTGGTAAACTAGATCCGGTAATTGGTCGTGATGAAGAAATTCGTAGAGTATTACAAATTTTAACCCGAAAAACTAAAAATAATCCAATGTTAATTGGGGAACCCGGAGTTGGAAAAACTGCAATTGCCGAAGGATTAGCACATCGAATAGTAGATGGAGATGTGCCAGAAAATTTGAAAAATAAAATTGTTTTTTCCCTAGATATGGGAGCCTTAATTGCTGGCGCAAAATATAAAGGAGAATTTGAAGAACGATTAAAATCGGTAGTAAAAGAGGTAACAGCAGCGCAGGGTGATATTGTCCTTTTTATTGATGAAATTCATACTCTTGTAGGAGCTGGTGGTGGTGAAGGGGCAATGGATGCTGCAAATATCTTGAAACCTGCGTTGGCTCGTGGCGAATTACGTGCTATTGGTGCCACAACATTAGACGAATATCAAAAATATTTTGAAAAAGACAAAGCACTAGAACGTCGATTCCAAAAAATATTGATAGACGAACCTGATACCGAAAGTGCTATTTCTATTCTTCGAGGAATAAAAGAAAAATACGAAACACACCATAAAGTACAAATAAAAGACGAAGCCATTATTGCCGCTGTCGAATTGTCTCAACGGTATATAACCAACAGATTTTTGCCAGACAAAGCCATAGATTTGATGGACGAGGCTGCCTCAAAAATTAGAATGGAAATTAATTCAAAACCAGAAGAATTAGATGTTTTGGATAGAAAAATAATGCAACTAGAAATTGAAATAGAAGCCATAAAACGAGAAATTGAAGGTTCGCCTAACACAACTGAAAAACAAATTTTAGGAAGACAAAAAGACGAATCTAAACTCAAAATTCTAGGATTAGATTTAGCAAATTTAAAAGAAGAACGAAACGAAATTTTCGCAAAATGGAAATCGGAAAAAGAGGTTGTAGATAACATTCAATTAGTAAAAACAGAAATTGAAAATTACAAATACGAAGCAGAACGTGCCGAAAGAGATGGTGACTATGGCAAAGTAGCAGAAATTAGATATGGGAAAATAAAAGAAGCACAAGAGAGACTAGATATTCTACTAAAACAATCTGCCGAAAACCAATCTGGAAATTCTCTTATAAAAGAAGAGGTAACAAAAGAAGATATTGCAGAAGTAGTAGCAAAATGGACAGGAATTCCAGTTACGAAAATGCTACAAGGAGAACGAGAAAAATTATTAAATCTAGAAAACGAACTACACAAACGAGTAGTAGGACAAGAAGAAGCAATAGAAGCGGTTAGCAATGCCGTTCGTAGAAGTCGTGCTGGGTTGCAAGATATGAAAAAACCAATGGGAACCTTCTTATTTCTTGGTACAACTGGTGTTGGAAAAACCGAATTAGCAAAGGCTCTCGCAGAATATCTTTTTGACGATGAAAATGCCATGACTAGGATAGACATGAGCGAATACCAAGAACGACATAGTGTAAGCAGATTAGTAGGAGCACCTCCAGGATATGTAGGATATGACGAAGGAGGACAGCTAACCGAAGCTGTACGTAGAAAACCTTATTCTGTAATATTGTTAGACGAAATAGAAAAAGCACACCCTGATACTTTTAATATCTTGCTACAAGTCTTAGACGAAGGACGATTAACAGACAACAAAGGACGATTGGCAGACTTTAAAAATACCATTATAATAATGACATCAAATATGGGAAGCCAAATTATACAAGATAAATTTGAAAACTTTAAAGGAAATATTGAAAATGTAATTGAATTGGCAAAAACAGAAGTTCTTGGATTGTTAAAACAAAACGTTCGTCCAGAATTTATTAATAGAATTGACGAAATTGTAATGTTCACACCTCTAACCAATGCTAATATTGCTCAAATTGTAGGCATCCAACTAAAAAATGTTACAAAAATGTTAGCTTTACAAGGTATTACAATGCATGCAACTCCAGAAGCTATTGACTATCTGACTGAAAAAGGGTATGATCCACAATTTGGGGCAAGACCCGTAAAAAGAGTAATACAGCGAGATATTTTAAATCAATTGTCTAAAGAAATTTTAGCTGGAACTATTGCTACAGATAGCATTATTCTAATAGATGCCTTCGACGGAAAATTGGTTTTTAGAAACAAAAACTAATAGATACATATTATTAAGAAAAATTGCAAATAAGAAAAAAGTTGGTAAAATAAAATTTATTTTACCAACTTTACTACATTGTAATCAATAGAAAAAAAGTCTAATTCTCTTTAAACTTTCTGTTCCAAATTTCATTATTAAAATTTTTACCCATTGCGAAAAAATTATAAGCCCCAACAGCTACTATCGATTTAAACATAAATAAAAAAACAATAATAGGAGCAAACTTATCCATTTTTGTCAATTTATCCATCGGAATAACCATGGTTGCAAGCAAACTAATCAATAAAGTAAAAACCAAAAAATTCATGACATTTTTAAATGGCAACACTAATAGCTTTCGATACCAACTAAAATCATTTCCCCATTTGTGTATCAAATAATAATAATCATTTCCTATTGGAGCAAATAATAGTGGGTCGTCGTAATTTATTAACTTAAAAGCCTTGCTTGGAGCAATAATTTTAAAACCATCTAAAGTTGTTTTGTGTGTTTTTTCTAAGCTATTAATAATAGATATTGCTTCTTCTGGAATTTCATTTTTAAATAAAAAACTATCCAAAAAACGCAATCTGTAAGAAACGCAAACATCTTTAATTTGATTCACATGAAAAATTTTATTCGCTTCCAACAAATCAAAATTAAAAGCATTGCTATTAACCGCATTCTTGTTTAACAAGTTTTGTTTAATCAAATCTCTTTTTTTCTGATTTTCATCTAAAATAAATTGAACATCTTTTAAAAGATTTTCTTCCGTGGTACTTTTACTCCTGTGGTAAAGCAACTCATTAAGTAAATTTGATTTTTGAAACAACATATATCTAGTGTTAAAATTAAGCAATTAATCTAAATTTGTGCAAGTTACACAATTAATTAATTTAATTTAAACTATATATGTTAATTTTTATCTATTTAATGGTACTTTATATAAGTTATACTTTTTTTTTAATAAAAAAATTTTTATGCTAGTACTATTATTCTACTTTTGTTAAAAACAATATTATGGCTGGAAATACATTTGGAAATATATTAAAAATCACCACTTTTGGAGAATCTCATGGAGAAGCCCTTGGAGGAATTATAGAAGGCTGTCCCGCAAATATAGCCATTAACTTTGAATCTATAACTCAAGAAATGCAACGTAGAAAACCAGGACAATCCAGCATAGTAACCCAACGAAAAGAAGAAGACGAAGTACAATTCTTGTCTGGTATTTTTGAAGGAAAAACCACAGGAACTCCCATCGGATTTACCATTGCAAATACCAATCAGAAATCAGCCGATTATTCTGAAATTAAAAACACTTATCGTCCAAGTCACGCAGATTATGTTTATCAAAAAAAATATGGTATTCGCGATTACCGTGGTGGCGGAAGAAGCTCTGCACGAGAAACCGCAAGCCGTGTAGTAGCAGGAGCCATTGCAAAACAACTAATTCCATCTATCCAGATTAATGCTTTTGTATCTTCCGTTGGCGATATTTTTATAAATAAACCATACCAAGAATTAGACTTCTCACTCATCGAATCTAACGCAGTAAGATGTCCCGATACACAATCTGCCAAAAAGATGGAAGAAAAAATAAAAGAAGTTAAAAAACAAGGAGACACCATTGGTGGCACCATAACATGCGTCATACAAAACGTACCAATTGGACTAGGAGAACCCGTTTTTGATAAATTACATGCCGAATTAGGAAAGGCAATGCTCTCCATCAATGCCGTAAAAGGATTTGAATACGGAAGTGGATTTTGTGGTGCAAAAATGCTAGGTAGCCAGCATAACGACTTGTACAACCCTGATGGAACTACACAAAGCAACCTGTCTGGAGGTATTCAAGGAGGCATTTCTAACGGAATGGATATCTATTTTAGAGTCGCCTTTAAACCAGTAGCTACCTTAATACAAAAGCAAGATGTTCTTACTAACACCTCAGAAATAATACCATTGCAAGGCAAAGGCAGACATGACCCATGTGTGGTTCCAAGAGCAGTTCCTATTGTCGAAGCAATGGCAGCACTTGTAATAGCCGATTTTTATTTAATAAATAAGTTATACCAAAAATAAATCTATTCTCTTGAAGCTAAAACCTGCTATCCATTACAATCTTTTTTTTTCAACTTCTTTTTTTAAAAGGATTTTCATTTCTATCAGGGCTATTTTAATACCTTTGCTACAATTCTAAAATAATACAAAAAACAAAAATATTCAATGAATTTCGATCGCAAAAATCATAGCAACACTACTCTACTCGATTTATACACCAGCCTACTAAAACCAAGGCTTATAGAAGAAAAAATGCTAATACTAATTCGACAAGGAAAAGTATCCAAGTGGTTTTCTGGCATTGGGCAAGAAGCAATTTCGGTAGGCATTACCTCTGTTCTGGACTCAGACGAATATATTTTGCCAATGCATCGAAATTTAGGAGTATTTACCACACGTAACATTCCTTTAAACCGTCTTTTTTCGCAATGGCAAGGAAAGAAAAATGGTTTTACAAAAGGAAGAGACCGCAGTTTTCACTTTGGCACACAAGAATACCATATAATAGGAATGATTTCCCATTTAGGACCACAACTTGGGGTAGCAGACGGAATTGCTCTTGCAAACAAATTGTCTAAAAACGGAAAAATTACAGCTGTTTTTACTGGCGAAGGTGCCACATCGGAAGGAGATTTTCACGAAGCTCTAAATATTGCTTCTGTATGGAAACTACCTGTACTTTTTGTCATAGAAAACAATGGCTACGGACTCTCCACACCAACAAATGAACAATATCAATGCGAAAATCTAGCCGACAAAGGTATTGGATACGGCATGGAATCTTATATTGTAGATGGAAACAATGTATTGGAGGTATTTAATTTAATCCAAAAACTAAAAGAATCATTACAAGAAAACCCACGCCCTATTTTGTTAGAATTTAAAACATTTAGAATGCGTGGTCACGAGGAAGCAAGTGGCAGTAAATATGTACCACAGGAATTAATGAATGAATGGGCAGAGAAAGACCCAATAGAGAATTTTAGAAACTATTTAAAAGCCACAGCAGTATTAACGGAAGAAGAAGATGAGAGAATAAGATTTGTCTTAAAAAGTGAAATTGATACCAATTGGGCATTGGTACAAGAAGAGCCAGAAATAGTAGCTAATTTGCAAGAAGAGCTTCAAGATGTGTATAAACCATATCATTTTGAAATTATAACCCCTACAAATTCCGAAACAAAAAATATCCGTTTTGTAGATGCCATCTCTAATAGCTTGCAACAATCTATGCAAAAACACCCTAACTTGGTAATCATGGGGCAAGATATTGCAGAATATGGTGGTGCCTTTAAAATAACAGAAGGCTTTGTGCAAGAATTTGGAAAAGAACGTGTTCGTAATACTCCAATTTGCGAAAGTGCAATAGTCGCAACAGCAATGGGATTATCTATAAATGGATACAAAGCAATTGTAGAAATGCAGTTTGCGGATTTTGTTTCTACTGGATTTAACCCAATTGTAAATTTGCTAGCAAAATCACATTATCGTTGGCTAGAAAAAGCCGATGTAGTTGTACGAATGCCTTGTGGTGGTGGTACACAAGCAGGGCCTTTTCATTCGCAAACTAATGAAGCTTGGTTTACTAAAACCCCAGGACTTAAGGTTATATATCCCGCATTTCCTACAGATGCAAAAGGCTTGCTAAACACTGCCATTAACGATCCTAATCCTGTACTATTTTTTGAACATAAACAACTATACAGAAGTATTTATCAAGACGTTCCAACAGATTATTATACCATTCCATTCGGGAAAGCCTCTGTCCTAAAAAATGGTAGTCAAGCAACCATAATATCATTTGGAGCAGGGGTACACTGGGCTTTACAAACAGTAGAAAAATACCCCGAATTAGAAATAGAACTCATAGACTTACGCTCGTTACAACCCTTAGATACAGAAACAATTTTTAATTCTGTAAAAAAAACAGGAAAATGCATTATTTTACAAGAAGATACTCTTTTTGGAGGAATTAGTAGTGATATTTCGGCACTTATTATGGAAAATTGTTTTGAATATCTAGACGCACCTGTACAACGTGTAGGAAGTTTAGAAACGCCAATTCCGTTTGTAAAATCCTTAGAAGAACAATACTTGGCAAAAGATAAATTTGAAGAAAAATTAATAGAATTAATTAATTACTAAACTTAAAATTCAAGCAATGCATCCAATAATTTTTGAACCAATATTAAAAGACCGAATTTGGGGTGGCGAAAAACTTAAAACATTATTACACAAAAATAATCCAACGAACACTATTGGGGAAAGTTGGGAAATATCGGGGATAAAAAATGAGGAAAGTATTGTTACAGATGGAGAATACCAAGGAAAAACGTTAAATCAATTAATAAATGAATTTCCAGAAGAAATTCTAGGAACTTCTGTTTTTAAAAAATTTGGAAAAGAATTTCCTTTGCTGTTTAAATTTCTAGATGCAAAACAAGATTTATCCATTCAGCTACACCCTAACGATGCTCTTGCACAAAAAAGACACAATTCATTCGGGAAAACAGAAATGTGGTATGTGGTACAGGCTGATCCAAAATCAAAAATAATTGTAGGTTTTAACAAGAATTGTTCTCCAGAGGAATATCTTACTCATTTAAAAAATGAAACTCTACCAAGCATTTTAAAAGAAATTTCTGTAAAAGAAGGAGATGCTTTTTTTATAAATACGGGAACCATTCACGCAATTGGGAAAGGCATCGTAATTGCCGAAATTCAACAAACCTCCGATATTACATACAGAATATACGATTGGAATCGAAAAGATAGTAAGGGGAATACTCGCGAATTACACATAGATTTAGCATTAGAAGCCATAAATTATACTAGTATAAACCCAGAGTGTAACTATTCTAAAAATTCTAATCAATCTAATTTAATTGCCAACTGTCCTTATTTTGAAACCAATTTTATTCCTCTACAAGGAACATACAATTCTTCAAACAATAAAAATTCTTTTACAGTATTAATGTGTATTAATGGAAATTTTGAAATAGAGTATAACTCCCAAAGAAAGTCGTATAAAAAAGGAGATACCATTTTAATTCCAGCCATTTTAAATAATTATAAACTGATAGGAAATGCAAGTTTATTAGAAATTTACATAAGATAGTTTGTAATACCAAGATAAATTGTACTTTTGTACCCAAAATAGAAAAAATTAAATAAAATTTCTAAAAAAAATAAAAAAAAATGGCGAACGTTAAAAATTTAAAAAAAGACATCAACTACGTATTAGGAGATATTATCGAAGCAGTTTACTTGTATGAAATGACAACTTCTGGAAAACCAACAGAAGCTACTAATCAGTTAATTGAAGAAGCAATCACTTCATTTGATGGTTTAATTACAAAAGTAAATGCAAAAAATGTAGAGAATAAAAAAGCACATTTTAAACAAATTAACACAGAATTAGAACAAACTGCTAATCAATTAGTTGCTAAAATTAACGGATTGTAATTAAAAAAAAAGTAGATATATTTTGAAAATTAAAAATTCAACTGTATATTTGCACCCGTATTGAGAACGCCAGCGTAGCTCAGTTGGCTAGAGCAGCTGATTTGTAATCAGCAGGTCGTGGGTTCGAGTCCCTCCGCCGGCTCAATAGTAAACCATCATTTAAAATGATGGTTTTTTTTTATCCTAATCTTTAAAGAAAGAAGTACATTTGTATCGCCTTCAATTAAATAATATATAGTTTTGAAAAAAATAATTATAGCAATAGATGGATTTTCATCAACAGGAAAAAGCACCTTAGCAAAACAAATTGCGACCTATTTAGGTTATATTTATGTGGATACTGGGGCAATGTACAGAGCAATTACCTTATATGCACTGCAAAACAACCTTATTTCTGCCCAACATTTTGATAAAGAAGAATTAATTAAAAAATTGCCTAATATAAATTTAACCTTTGCATATAATACAACAATTGGCTATTCAGAAATTTATTTAAACGGCATCAATATAGAAAATAAAATTAGAACTATTGAAGTAGCAAGTTTTGTTAGCAAAATTGCCGAAATATCAGAAATTAGAGCAAAACTAGTAGAACAACAACAAGAAATGGGAAAAAATAAAGGTATTGTAATGGATGGCAGAGATATAGGAACCGTGGTTTTCCCCAATGCTGAACTCAAACTATTTATGACCGCAAGTGCCAGTACAAGAGCACAAAGGAGATACCAAGAGATGTATGAAAAAGACAAATCTATTACTTACAACACTATCTTACAAAATGTTCAAGAACGAGATAATATAGACACAAACAGAAAAGATTCACCATTAAAAAAAGCAATAGATGCAATTGAAATAGACAATTCTAATTTAACAAAAGAAGAACAGTTTAATTTAGTGATAAGTATTATAAATAAAAGGTGATATTATTTTGTAAACTCATTTTTATTATTAGTTTTACATTAAATTAATAATAAAAGTAACTAACCTTTTACAAAAAACAATGAATATAAAAATTAGATTAACAATCATGAGTTTCCTAGAATTATTTATTTGGGGAGCTTGGTTAATTACAATTGGGAATTATTGGTTTTCTACAAAACATTGGAGTGGAGCCGAATTTGGTGTTATTTTTTCAACCATAGGACTTTCCTCTATAATAATGCCCGCACTAACAGGAATTATAGCAGATAAATTTATAAATGCCGAAAAATTATATGGTATTTTGCATATTCTAGGTGGTATTTGCATTGCTTATATTCCAACGGTAGATAATCCAACAACTTTTTATTGGATAATGTTTGCCGCCATGATTTGCTACATGCCTACTCTCTCTTTATGGAATTCTATATCATATAACATATTGAAAAACAATAATTTTGATGTTATTAAAGAGTTTCCTCCAATAAGAGTATGGGGGACTATCGGATTTATTGTAGCAATGTGGATAACTAATCTTACAGGAAATAAAGCTTCTGCTAATATGTTTTACATTTCTGCAACAGCTGCAATTATATTAGGAATTTATGCCTTTTCCTTACCAAAATGCCCTCCACAAAAACTAATTTCTAGTGATGCTACTACATTAGATAAATTAGGATTAAATGCCTTTAAGCTATTTGGAACTTACAAAATGGCACTATTCTTTATATTCTCTATGTTTTTAGGAGGAGCTTTACAACTAACAAATATGTATGGAGATACTTTTTTATCAGAATTTGCAAATGTTCCTACTTATAAAGACTCTTTTGTGGTAAAATATTCCACCATAATTATGTCCATCTCACAAATATCCGAAACGCTATTCATACTTGCAATCCCATTTTTCTTAAAACGATTTGGAATAAAACAAGTTATGTTAATTAGTATGCTTGCATGGGTTTTACGCTTCGGACTGTTTGCATACGGAAATCCAACAGATGGTTTATGGATGATAATTCTTTCGTGTATTGTGTATGGAATGGCATTTGACTTTTTCAATATTTCTGGCTCATTATTTGTAGAAACTACAACTAGTCCAAGTATGCGATCTTCTGCACAAGGCCTATTCATGATGATGTCTAACGGATTTGGTGCATTCTTTGGAGGAATTATTAGTGGAAAAGTAATAGATTTGTACTTTACAGATGCAAATGGGCATAAAAATTGGCACGACATTTGGCTTTCTTTTGCAGTATATTCGTTAATAATAGCAATTGCATTTGCAATATTATTTAAACATAAACACAATCCAGAAGATTTAAAAAATGTAGCTCATTAAAAAACACCAAGTTTCTTTTTATCTTTATCAAAAAAACTTTTATGCGATATATATATATTAGCTTCTTGCTTATTGTTCTATCAATAAGTGCTTGCCGTAAAGATTTTAATACTATTCCAAGTTCTGGAAAATTAGAATTTTCTAAAACTACTGTTTATTTAGATACCGTCTTTTCTAGTGTAGGCTCAAGCACATATATGCTCAAAGTATATAACCGAAGTAATAATGATATTACCATTCCAAGTATAGCATTAGCAAAAGGGGAAGCCTCAAAATACAGATTAATGGTAGATGGAATGACAGGAATAGACGGGTCTGACTCTAACACAATTGGAGATGGAAAAATATTTCCTAATGTAACACTATTAGCAAACGATAGTTTGTTTGTTTTTATAGAAACCACCATAGATATTGCTTCTGCAAACCCTGCAGACATGCTTTATACAGACGAAATTTTGTTTGATTCTGGTGCCTTACAGCAAAAAGTGAATTTAGTAACACTGGTGCAAGATGCTATTTTTTTATACCCCGAAAAATATACCGATGGAACTTACGAAAGTATTCAAATAGGTTCAGACCCAACAAATAGAATTTATGGTTTTTTTCTGGACGATACCGAATTAACCTTTACCAATGCAAAACCTTATGTAATATATGGATATGCAGCAGTTGCTCCTGGAAAAACATTAACTGTAAATGCAGGTGCTAGAGTACACTTTCATGACCAATCTGGAATAATTGTTGGAAACACAGGAAGTATTCAAGTAAATGGTACTCCTTCTTTAACAGCACAATTAGAAAATGAAGTCATTTTTGAAGGAGATAGATTAGAACCATTATTTAGCGAAGTTCCAGGGCAATGGGGTACAATTTTGCTAACAAATGGTAGCGTGAACAACATTTTTACTAATTTAACTATTAAAAATGCATCGGTAGGGATTTTTATTCAAGGGCAAGAGGCAAGTTCTACTGTTCAAATAAAAAACACGCAAATTTATAACTCTGCCAATGTTGGAATTTTAGCTAGAAATTCAAAAATAAATGGAGAAAATATTGTTATTAACAATGCTGGTCAATATGCTCTTGCGTGTACTCTTGGAGGAAGTTACGATTTTAACTTTTGCACCTTTACAAATTATTGGACAAGTGGAAACAGACAATCGCCAGCAGTTTTAGTGGATAATACTTTTTATGATGGCAATACTCTTTTTGTTGCAGATTTGGTACAAGCAAATTTTAAAAATTCCATAATTTATGGTTCTAATAACATAGAAATTGGGTTTAACAAAAATAGTGGTGCTAATTTTAATTCACAATTCAATAATTGCTTAATAAAATTTAATGATACTAACAATCAATTTGGAAACAATTCCTTATATACTTCTCTCGGCACACCATCGTTCCAGAATTTAATAAGTAATGCAACAGTTTACGATCCTAAATTTAAGAATTATTCTAAAAATCAGTTGAATATTATACCTG
Organism: Flavobacterium psychrophilum; assembly: GCA_022730285.1. Lineage (GTDB taxonomy): Bacteria > Bacteroidota > Bacteroidia > Flavobacteriales > Flavobacteriaceae > Flavobacterium > Flavobacterium psychrophilum_C. The sequence goes on along the minus strand of DZCQ01000002.1, from coordinate 5,062 downwards.
GTTCTGCAGCAATTCAAAAAGGATTAGAATCTGCTTCTCCACTTCCAAATGACATTTTAAATATGCCTAGACCTACAAGTCCAAATAGACCAGATATTGGTGCATACCAAGCTCCGTAGTTGAAAATTAGTTATTTAGAGTAAGTTCACCTAAAATCTCTTCGTCCATAAATTTTCCACCAGGATAATTTGCAGTATAGTCTAAATTCAGCCATATTTGCCCATGTTCATCTAGATGATAATGTATTACTTTGTTTTTGCTCTCTTTAACAAATAGTACATTTTTTATTAAAAAAATTACATTTTCTAAATCTCGCTGATTTCCTATTAGCATTTCAGGATATATATGAGCATTTGTATGTATTAATCTAGGAGTGCCGCCAACTGCCTTAATACCAGCAGCCATAAGGATAGCATGGTCATCGCAATCGCCAGAAAAATGTTGCAAGGATTCTGACGCAGATGCAATATAATTGTCTCCTTTTGGATCATTTACATAATTCCATTTTTTATTTATTTCTTTAAATACAGCAAAACATTGAATAGTAGTACGGTAATAACTATAACTTTTTAGGCTTTTTATAGTTGCAAAATATTTAGTAGTTGCATATAATGCAAAATTGCGAACTTTCGGATTATTATAGTTAATAGCACGAAGAATCTTTCCTTTATTAGGAAAAGGAAGTAGTTTGCTTACAATAATATCCTGAGGATAGGCAGTTTCGCCCATGGTAAAAATCATAGATCTATAATCGTCATAAACTCTATAAAAAGAGTAACTTCCAAATGCAGTTCCATATACCAAAAATAAGAAATAACAAATCAAGCAGAAAATTATAATCTTTTTCAGTAATTGTAAGAGTACTTGAATTAGTACTAAAAGTAGTATAAATAATATAATTCGGTCAAAGGGTATTCTCCAATCAAATTCAATTAAGTTTTGATGTATTATGATAAATAATGGAATAGTAATAACAATATTTAGAAAAAAAATAACAATAGTATCCCAAGGTTTTGGTAAGGATAAGTAGTTTTTATATTTTAAAAAAATCTCATGAATACTTAGTAGCATTTAATAAAGTCTAGTGCGAAAAATTTCTATAAAAAGTTACCAAATTGATATCTGCTAAAACAGAAAGGCAAATATTTTATCAAAAATAAACATTTTTATTGATAAAATAGTTTTTAGTTTGCAAAAGTCGAATTATTTGCTAGTTTAAAGTAATTTTTTTATTTATCATTATTAAACAAATTTATTGTAAGCCCAAAGAGACTTGTATTTGCGGCTAATGTATAGCGAGAATAAGAATAATCAAATCTAAATTTAGAAAATCGTAGCCCAAAACCTGCCGATAATCCTGAAAAGGAACGTTGCTCTAAAATTTTAAGTTCCGTTGCACGTCTGAAATTGTAGCTTAATCTTATTGAAAATACCTTTTTTGGAAGAATTTCAACACCAAATATTATATGTCGCATAGTATTTGACAAAAAACTAACTTTCTCTGGTATTACCTCTCCATCTAATGTTTGCTGACTCCTATTTGGATTAGAAAAAGACACATTCCAATGTTGTAAATTCTCTAAAGTAAGATGCCATCTAATTGGAACATTTTCTAATTCTTGGGAAATTCCAGCTATTACCTCAAAAGGTAATTTTTCTTTTAAGCCATTATAAGTAGTTATTTGTGTCCCAAAATTTCTTGCTACAATACTAAAATTAATATCATTTTTGGTATCTATATAAGTAGCCGCTATATCCGTAGAAGCCCCAAAAGAAGAATAACTTTCTAAATTAGAAGTAATTAACTTACCATTTATACCAATATATAAATTAGACCAAGGGATATTGTAAGCATATCCAACAGATAGTGCTGCTTCAGATCCAGTAAAAGTTCCTGTTTCAAGACCATACTCGTCTCTTCCCTCAAATTTCCCGTAGTTTATATAATTAATTCCAGCATGAAAAGTTTGTAAATGTCTATCATAAGTGTAAGCATAAGCAGCGGTACCGTATGTTACATCTCCAAAGTAATTTCCATAATTTATGGCTAATTTTCCATCCATATCGGCATTAATACTAGCAGGATTGTATAAAGGCATATTCACATCAGAATCATATAATGTTATGGCTTTGCCTCCTAATGCCGCTTGTCTAGGGGAGGATACTAAGTTCAAAAATTTATAAACACCTACCCCTCCTATTTGAGAAAAAATAGTATTATAGAATATTAAAATTAAAAAATAAATTATTTTTTTATACATTCATATAGCATTTGTAACTAATATAACGCAAAAGCAAAAGTATTATTTTGAAAAAAAACGACTAATCGAAAATAGTCGTTTTAATTAATACACAAATTTATCAAAAATATGCTAACTATTACAATTCTTTTGCATTTTTCGCTTTTGCATCTGTAATTGCAATTGCTAAAACTTCATTCATTTCTTTTACGTAATGAAAAGTTAATCCTGTCAAATAACTGGAATTAATTTCATCAATATCATTTTTATTCTCATAACAAAGAATTATTTCTTTAATATTAGCCCTTTTTGCAGCAAGAATTTTTTCTTTAATCCCTCCAACAGGCAATACTTTACCTCGAAGTGTAATTTCTCCAGTCATAGCAAGGCTCTTTTTGACTTTATGTTGTGTAATCACCGAAACCAAAGAAGTTAACATTGCAATACCAGCACTTGGGCCGTCTTTAGGAGTTGCTCCTTCTGGCACATGCAAGTGTATATTATTTTTAGTAAGAATATCTGGATTAATATTCAATAAAATAGCATTTGCTTTAATATATTCTAATGCAATTGTTGCCGATTCTTTCATAACAGTACCTAAATTTCCAGTAATTGTCATTGTACCTTTTCCAGGAGAAATCAAAGCTTCAATAAATAAAATGTCTCCTCCTACAGATGTCCACGCCAAACCAGTAACCACTCCAGCTACCTCATTGTTTTCGTATTTATCCCGTTCTAGTTTGGGCTGTCCTAAAACTTCAATTATATTTTCATCAGTAATTTTTGAGTTATAAACTTCCTCCATAGCAATACTTCGAGCACTACTTCTTATAACTTTTGCTAACGTATTTTCTAAACCCCTCACACCAGATTCTCGAGTATAACCTTCCACTATTTTTTCAAGTTGTTTTTTAGCAATAGAAAGTTGCTTTGTATTTAAACCATGTGCTTTAAGTTGCTTAGGGAATAAATGTTTTTTTGCAATTTCTACTTTTTCTTCTATCGTATATCCCGACATTTTTATAACTTCCATTCTATCTCGAAGAGCTGGCTGTATGGCAGCAAGATTATTAGAAGTGGCTATAAAAAGTATTTTCGATAAATCGTAACCCATCTCTAGAAAATTATCGTAAAACTCACTATTCTGTTCAGGGTCTAAAACTTCAAGTAAAGCAGAAGATGGATCTCCTTGATTACTATTAGATAATTTATCTATTTCATCTAAAACAAAAACTGGATTAGAAGTACCTGCTTTTTTAAGACTTTGTAAAATTCTACCAGGCATTGCACCAATATAGGTTTTCCTATGACCTCTAATCTCCGCTTCATCACGCAAACCACCTAAAGACATTCGGACATATTCTCTACCCAAAGCCTTTGCAATAGATTTTCCGATAGATGTTTTTCCAATACCCGGAGGGCCCGTAAGGCATAAAATAGGAGATTTCATATCATTTCTCAATTTAAGAACTGCTAAATGCTCAATAATTCGCTTTTTTACATCTTCTAACCCAAAATGCTCTTGATTTAGTATCTTTTCAGCATTTTTTAAATCAAATTTATCTTTAGAATAATTTCCCCAAGGCAAATCTAAAAAGAGTTCTAAATAATTTCGTTGCATTCCAAAATCTGGCGAGCTAGGATTAGTACGTTGCATTTTAGATAATTCCTTGTCAAAATGCTTCTGTATTTTCTCATTCCAAACTTTTGTGTAAGATTTTGTCCTCATTTCTTCAATCTCTTCTTCCTGAGAAACACCACCTAGCTCCTCCTGTATAGTTTTCATTTGCTGATGCAAAAAATACTCACGCTGTTGCTGATCTAAATCAAACCGTACCTTAGATTGAATATTATTTTTAAGTTCTAATTTTTGTAACTCTAAATTCATATATTTTAGAGTTGCTAAAGCACGTTCTTTTAAATTATTAATTTCTAATAAATTCTGTTTCTCTTCTAATGTCAAATTCATATTTGAAGAAACAAAATTTATTAGAAAAGAATGACTATCAATATTTTTAATAGCAAAAGTAGCTTCTGTAGGTATATTTGGACTTTCAGTAATTATTCTAATTGCTAACTCTCTAACAGAATCGATAATAGCCAAAAATTCCTCATCATTCAATGCTGTTTTATCCTCTAAAACTTCTTTAACAACCGATTTTAAAAAAGGATCTGTACTAGTAACTTTTTCAATTTCAAAGCGTTTCTTTCCCTGAATTATAACAGTTACATTTCCATCAGGCATTTTCAAAACACGCAAAATTTGAGCAACTGTTCCTATTTTATTAATATCCTCTTCAAGTGGATCTTCATCTGCTTCATTTTTTTGAGAAACTACACCAATAATTTTAGAAGACGCATTTGCAGCATCAATCAACTTTATAGATTTATCTCTACCAGCAGTAATAGGAATAACTACACCTGGAAAAAGAACAGTATTTCTTAATGGTAAAATTAACAATTCTGATGGTAATTTCTCGTTATTCATTTCCTCCTCATCTTCAGGAGTTAATAACGGAATCAAATCTGCTTCTGAGTCAAACTCTTGCAATGACAGATTGTCAAATGTAATTATATTTTGCTTCGACATGATTAATTTAAGTCATTTTGTCATTAATAAAAATAAAATATAGAAATAAAAAACGTAATTCTATATACAAACATCTAATCATTCAATATAAATATGAATTAATTAAACTATATAGATAAAATCAACTATTATGCCAAATAAACTAGTGTTTTCAGAATTTACCTCCCTACATATTCACTACATATCACTTAATCAACAATTTGAGCGACAAATACAATTATAGAATTTTGGT
>DZCQ01000032.1 GCA_022730285.1 Flavobacterium psychrophilum | reverse complement strand
AATATCGAAAAAAAAGTCCGTAGCGAATTTGATGCCATTTCTAACAAAATAAAATCTACCGATTATGATAAATTTGGAAACCAAATAAAAACGAATATTGGAGGTATGGGGAGCAGTATTGGGGATATTATAAAAACAATTTTTCTAGTGATTTCTAAAATAATTGGAGGAATATTAGTTTTAACTGGCTTAGTTATAATCATGTTTTTACTAGTAGGGATATTCACCTTAGGCACTAATATCTTTATAGATTTTCCGTGGCAAAGCTTTGTAGAATCTGGAAATTTCAGCAATTATCCTATTTGGTCTTTTGGATTGCTAATGTTTTTTGCAGTAGGAATTCCATTTTTATTTCTAACAATGTTAGGTTTTAAACTATTATCTCCAAGTTTTAAATCGTTAGGAAATACCATCAATTATACCCTTGTTGCAATTTGGATCATAGCAATTGCCTTGTGCATTTCTATTGGAATAAATCAAGCTACTGCATTTGCTTATGATGGTCGTGTGGTATCAAAAACTGAAATACACACAAATCCAAAAGATACCTTGTTTATAAAATTTGCACACAATAATATGTATGCAAAAAATATAGAAGATACTGTAGAATTTAAAATAATGCAAGATTCTAATAATGTACCAATAATCTATTCAAATGAAGTGAGTATAAAAATTGAAAAAACAGAAGAGCGGTTTCCATACATACAAATTGAAAAAGAATCTTGTGGAAAATCTATTCAAGAAGCAACACAAAAAGCAAAAAACATTCAATATCATTTTAAAATAGATGGAAATAATATTATATTTGACAATTATTTAATTACCGAATTAAAAAATAAATTTAGAGAGCAAGAAGTAGAAATCATCTTGTTTTTGCCGAATAAAACCTTATTTAAAGTAGATAGTAGCATTGAACGATACGATTACTCCGATAACGATTTTTTCGACTTACATTATGACACTGGAACATATAACTATAAGGTTACACAAAACAAGGTAGAATGCTTAAACTGTCCTGATAGCGATACCGAAATTAATGTAGATAGCAAAGTGTTTTCAAATTCCCCAAATGTTACCATAAACAAAGATGGAATTTCTATCAAAAATGATACAACTATATCCGATAAAGATATAAAAGAATTAAAAATTAGCAAAGACGGAATAATCATTAAAACGGAATAATTATGCTTAAAATTCTAATCTTTTTTGTAAAACACACGATTGCTTTTCTACTTTTTATATTATTCTCATCTTAAAAATAAAATTAGTACTCAAAAAATATTGGATAGTATTAAATCAAAAAAGTAAAATAAAATAAAAATCATTCCTACAAAGCGAATGATTTTTTTTATATTTGTTCCAAACTAAAATACCATGAAAAAAACAATTTTCCTCTTTTTAACCTTATGTAGTGTCACAATTGTAATGGCACAAAAAAAAGCAAACCTTAAAGGTTCTAAAATAGTAACTGTAGTAAAACATAATGTTGCACCATTTGCCGAATTAGAAATAGAAGACAATCTAGAAATCACCTTAGTTAAAGGAACAAAAAGTGCCATCGAAATAGAAGCAGACGAAAATTTGCATGCAGCTATTAATCATGAAAATCATGGAAATTCATTACGCCTAAATACCAACAAAAACATAACAGGCTTTGAAAAATTACAAATAAAAGTAATATATACCGATACTTTAAAGCTAATATATGTAAGACACGAAGCAAAATTAAACGCAATTTCCGAATTACAACTACCTAGTATAACCGTCAAAGCTTATGATTATTCCAAATCCTTTATGAATGTAAATGCAGCAAACTTTACACTATTAGCAAACGACAAGGCGAAAATTGAACTAAACCTTAAAAGTCAAGATGTTATAATAGAAATGAGTAAAAATGCAATACTCAAATCATTAATTTCTAGTCCAATTTTAAAACTAGATATGTACCAAAAAACAGAAGTTACCCTAGAAGGAGATATTACCGAAATAAAACTTAGGCTAGACAATAATGCAAAATATACCGGAAAAAATGCAACTTCCAAAATAATGAACTTAACCACCGAAGGTGCCACAAATTGTAGCGTATTTACAAATGGAGCCTTAGCTATTAATGCCTCTGGAAAATCAGAAATTTGGATATATGGAGAACCAAAAATAGAACTACAAAAATTTGCAGACGATGCTACTCTATACAAAAAATCGAAAGTAAAAGAATAACATTTTATCCATTTCTTACTGTTTTCAGAAAAAATAGGTCTAATAGAAAACAAGCATGTTTTAATGATAGTAAAAAAGTAAGTAGTACCACAAAAAAATAAAAAATATTCGTAAATTTGCAACTTCTAAAAAAATATTTTTACACATCATGGTTAAAGATTTATTCGAAAGAATTCAAAACAATAAAGGTCCATTAGGAAAATGGGCATCACAAGCAGAAGGATACTTTGTTTTCCCTAAACTAGAAGGAGAATTAGGTCCAAGAATGCAGTTTCAAGGAAAAGATATATTAAATTGGAGTTTAAATGATTATTTAGGACTTGCTAACCACCCAGAGGTTCGAAAAGCAGATATAGATGCCGCAATAGCATTTGGTGCTGCTTACCCAATGGGAGCAAGAATGATGAGTGGTCACACAAAATACCACGAACAATTAGAACAAGAATTAGCTGCTTTTGTAATGAAAGAATCCGCTTATTTATTAAATTTTGGTTACCAAGGAATGGTATCAATTATTGATGCTTTGGTTACTAAAAACGATGTTATTGTTTATGATGTTGATGGTCATGCTTGTATTATAGATGGTGTACGCCTACACATGGGAAAACGCTTTACTTATCGTCATAACGATATTGAGAGTATGGAAAAAAACCTACAACGTGCCACAAAATTAGCAACGGAAACAGGTGGAGGAATTTTATTCATCACCGAAGGTGTTTTTGGAATGCGTGGACAACAAGGAAAGCTAAAAGAAATTGTAGAAATGAAGAAAAAATACAATTTCCGCTTATTAGTTGATGATGCACATGGATTTGGAACATTAGGAAAAACTGGAGCTGGAGCTGGAGAAGAGCAAGATTGCCAAGATGGAATTGATGTTTATTTCTCAACTTTTGCAAAATCAATGGCAAATATTGGTGCTTTTGTTGCAGCAGATAAAGATATTATAGATTATTTAAAATATAATTTACGTTCACAAATGTTTGCAAAAGCATTACCAATGATTCAAACCATTGGTTCACTAAAACGTTTAGAATTATTACGTAAATCATCAGAGTTAAAAGATAAACTTTGGGAAAATGTAAATGCGTTGCAAGGTGGCTTAAAAGCAAAAGGATTCAATATTGGAGATACCAACACCTGTGTAACACCTGTTTATCTTGAAGGTTCCATTCCAGAAGCAATGGTTATGGTAAATGATTTAAGAGAAAATTATGATATTTTCTTGTCAATTGTGGTATATCCTGTAATTCCAAAAGGAATGATTTTATTGAGAATGATTCCAACAGCTTCTCATACTATAGCAGATATTGAGGAAACACTAACAGCATTTGAGGCAATTCGTGAAAAATTAGTAAATGGTACTTATAAAAAAATTGCAGATGCTACAAAAGTAGATTTAGACGCATAGCTTAAAGTATATATTACCCCAATAAAAAATCCATTCTATACAAGAATGGATTTTTTATTGGGATAATAGGTATTGTTATTGTTTTAAATTTCTAATCGATATTTTTCTAAAATTGCATGTGCTTTTCCATAATTTACTTCTTCAATAAATACCTCAACAGCCTGATCTATTGTTCCAAATCCCGCCATTCTGCCAGATTGGATATTATTTTTAACCACAGTCTTAATAGATGCCTCTTCTAGACGCTCTTGCAAGCCAATAGCTAGAATTTCACTTCCTGAAAATACCTTTATCAATCCCATTGTTGTTCTATCTAAATTGTTAATTACACAAAGATACTAATTTGTAATTACATGTTTGCTCTAATTTTATACAAATTATTCAAATTCAAAAAAAAGAGGTTCTACCATTATTTTATCGGCCATAACTTCTATTTTTTCTGTAATGTTTCCTGCAAAAAAGAGACGTTGAGTTTTTTCGATACTATTAGAAAGCCTTAAAACAATGGCGTCCATTCTATTTTTAAATAAAATATCGGCATCGTCTATGACTAACATTTTAATAGTACTAATGTTAAATCCAGCCGATGAAAATAAAGCATTCAACCTGTTAGGTGTACCTATCAATACATCTAATCCTAAGGATATAATATTTTTATCATAGTCTATATCTCCTTTATCGTGAACTCCAAACACACTTAAATCATGGTATGTAGCATATTTTAAAAAGAGAGTTTCCATTGCAACAACTTGCTCTTTATTTTCTACAATAATTAATGCTCTTGTACTTTCTCCAACCGTTTTTTCCAACCGTTGAATCACATTGAGGAGTATTGTTGTTGTTTTTCCAGTACCGAATGGAGCAATTATTACCGCATCTACACCACTTTTAATGGTACTAAACGTTTCTTCTTGCAATTCGTTAGCAATTGTAAGTCCGTTTTCAATAAATGCTTGCTGTAAGTTTGGATTTATTTTTTTTAAATTCATTGTATCTATTTGTATTCCTATTAGTTATTTGCTTGCAAATAGTTTTACATCTTCTTCGGAAATTTGATTATTGCCTAATATTATTAGTCGTTCTATTACATTTCGTAGTTCACGAATGTTCCCAGTCCAATCATATTCTTGTAGAAGTTGAATAGCTTCTGGCGAAAATGTTCGTACTACACTACCCTGTTCCTGTGTAATTTTGTTTAAAAAATGTTCTATTAATAATGGAATATCTTCTCTTCTATCGTTTAGTGATGGGACTTTTATGAGTATAACTGCGAGTCTATGGTATAGGTCTTCTCTAAAAGTACCATTTGCAATTTCTTGTTTTAAATCTTTATTGGTTGCGGCAATTACTCTTGTGTTTACCTTAATATCTTTATCTGCACCTACTCGCTGAATTAAATTTTCTTGCAAAGCTCGAAGTACTTTTGCTTGTGCAGATAGGCTCATATCTCCTATTTCGTCTAGAAAAATAGTCCCTCCATTTGCAGCTTCAAATTTTCCAGCTCTATCTTTTACAGCAGAGGTGAATGCTCCTTTTACATGTCCAAATAGTTCGCTTTCTATAAGTTCTGATGGAATTGCAGCACAGTTTACCTCTATAATTGGAGCTTGAGAACGATTGCTTTTTTGGTGTAATTGGTGTGCAACAAGTTCTTTACCTGTTCCATTTGCTCCTGTTATTAAAACACGTGCATCTGTTATTGCAACTTTTTCTATTATTTCTTTTATTTGATTAATTGCGTTGCTTTTTCCTATTATTTCGTAGTTTTTAGATACTTTGTTTTTTAGTATTTTATTTTCTACTACTAGTTGTTTTTTGTCCAATGCATTTCGGACAGTATTTAATAGTCTGTTTAAGTCTGGTGGCTTGGATATATAGTCGAATGCTCCTAAACGCATGGTGTTAATGGCAGTCTCAATATCTCCGTGTCCAGAAATCATTACTATTTGTATTTCTGGTTTTATTTTTTTTGCGGCTTGAAGTAGTTCTACTCCGTCCATTTTTGGCATTTTTATATCGCAAAGAACTAGGTCATATTCTTCGGCTTTTATTTTTTCGAGTCCCTGTTGTCCATCTTCGGCTTCCTCTACAATGTAAGAGCTGTTTTCTTCGGATAGTATTTTGGTTAGTACTCTCCTGATAGACGCTTCATCTTCTATGATTAATATTTTTGACATTCTGAAGGATATTTTGTGTTTATTTTTAGCTTAAAAAATGCCTTGTATTTTTCTTAGCCCTGATAGAGATGATATCCTTGTAGCGAAGCGAAAAGATAAAGGCGAAAGCAGGCTTAGTGTGTAAAAAAAATCGTTTGATTGGCTTTAAATTATTTTTATTAATAGCTTAGCCATTTATATAGTTCTTTCCAAGTTGGTTTTTTGCCATACATTAGTATTCCTACTCGATAAATTTTTGATGCAAACCAAACTACTAGTAGGAATGTCCCAAATAGTAGTGCAATAGATAATAGTAGTTGCCAAATGGGGACTCCAAAGGGAATCCGCATTAGCATTACTATTGGCGAGGTGAGTGGTACTATGGAGAATATGATTGCTATTGTTCCATGTGGGTCGTCCATTACGGTAAAAAAGCCTATGTAGACTGCTAGTACTAATGGCATGATTATAGGTAATAGAAATTGTTGCGAATCGGTTTCTGAATCGACTGCTGCACCAATGGCGGCGTAAAAGGAACTATATAAAAAGTATCCTCCTATAAAATATACTACAAAACTTAACACAAGTGTTATAAGTGGTAGATTAAAAATTTCTTGAATATAGGATTGTATAGAAGCGCCTAATTCGTTTTGAGCTGTGTGTACTAGCTCTGGATTCATGGCTGCTTGTGTGCTGCTTTCGAGTCCTAAAAAAGCAGATGCTCCAAACAATAATATTCCTGCAACGATTGCCCAAATGGCAAATTGCAACAGTCCTGCTAAAGAATTTCCGATAATTTTCCCCATCATGAGTTGGTATGGTTTTACGGAGGAGATAATTATTTCGATGATGCGAGATGTTTTTTCTTCTATTACGCTTCTCATTACAAAATTTCCGTAAATTACAATAAACATCATGATTAAATATCCTAAAGCACCTCCAATGGCAATTTTTATTTCGTTCAGTCCTTTGATGCTTTCTTTACCGGAATAATTAGCTAATTGAAGGTTGGAATCTACTTTTTCTTTTTCTATTGTTTGATAATCAATTCCCGCTTCTTTTAGTTTACTAGTTGTAAGTTGTTTGCTAATTATTTTTTCGGTACTTTGAATAAATCCGATACTTGGACTGTCTTCCGATAGGTATTGTACTTTCGATTTTAGTTCTTGAATATTGGCTACTTTTGGTATATAAATTAATCCTTCGTAATTTTTTTCGGCTACACTTTTGGCTTGTTTAAAAGTCATTTGCGAAAGATTTACATAGGCTAATTCTTTAGTGCTTACAAAATTGGGTTCTAAAATAGGATTGGCATCATAAATGGCAACTTTTACGGTTTTATCTTTGTTTAAATTAACTAAATATCCTATAAAAAAGGAGGCTGCTACCACTAATAACGGTGTTAAAAAAGTCATGACAATAAATGATTTGTTTCGGACTTTTGCAATAAATTCTCTTTTTATGATGAGTGCTAGTATAGACATTTTTATTGTTTTTATTTTAAATTTCGTTTCGATATTAATTACTTACTAACTGTTTGAATAAAAATATCGTTTACGCTTGGAATATTCTCGGTAAAGTGTGTTACTTGTCCACGTTGTGTTAAAATATGCAGCAATTCGTTAGGAGTTGCAGTTCCTAAATCTATTTCAAGCTTTAAATCATCATTTAGCGATTTGAAATTGGTTTGTGAAACGGTAAATTTTTGAGTCAAATCGTACATCAAACCTTCTACATTTTGTGACATTATTCCCACATTAAAGGAATTTTTTCGGTACTTTCGTTTTACATCTTCTAGCTTGCCTTCTATTAATTTGTTAGATTTGTGTATCAAAGCTATATTGTCGCACAATTCTTCTACGCTTTCCATTCGATGTGTGGAGAATATAATGGAAGTTCCTTTTTTGTTTAGTTCCAGCAATTCATCTTTAATAAGATTGGCATTTACGGGATCAAATCCAGAAAAAGGCTCGTCTAAAATTAGTAATTTTGGTTGGTGCAGAATAGTTACAATAAATTGTATTTTCTGTGCCATTCCTTTGGATAGTTCCTGAATTTTCTTGTCCCACCAGCCTTCAATTTCAAATTTATCAAACCAATATTTAAGCTGTTTTTTTGCATCCGAAGCTTGCATTCCTTTTAGTTGTGCTAGATATAAGCATTGCTCACCTACTCTCATCGTTTTGTACAATCCACGTTCTTCTGGCATATAGCCAATGTGCTGCACATGATGTGGAGACAGTTTTTCGCCATCTAAAAAAATTTCGCCACTATCTGGTAAGGTTATTTGATTGATTACTCTTATTAAAGATGTTTTTCCAGCGCCATTTGGACCTAAAAGTCCATAAATACTCCCTTTTGGCACGTGTAAAGACACATTATTTAAGGCTGTATAATCGCCATATTTTTTAACAATATTTTTAATTTCAAGAATATTACTCATCATTAAATTTGGTTTTGGTAAATGTACTAAGTTTAGTATAAAAAAGCTAGTTATTGTTACACAAAAACTAAAATTTATATAGTTTGTAAATAGTTTGTTACATTTGTTTCTATTCTTATTTCTATATTCTCAACTGCTGCTTTTTGAAATTTTTCTCCTAAAATGGTTTCGTACAGTTCTATATATCTTTCCGAGACAGAAAGTATGTATTCTGGAGTCATTACTGGAATTTTTTGACTTTTTTTTCCTTGAAAACCATTTTCTATAAGCCAAATTCTTACAAATTCTTTAGATAATTGTTTTTGAGACAAGTTGTTCTTTTGACGTTCTTGGTATTCGTTTTGGTAAAAATATCTTGAGGAATCTGGTGTGTGTATTTCATCTATTAAAACAATTTGTCCACTTTTAGTTTTTCCAAATTCATATTTTGTATCTACAAGTATTAAGCCTTGTTTCGCAGCTATTTCTACTCCTTTTGCGTATAAATCGTAGCTATATTTTTCTAAAACTGCATAGTCTTCTACCGATACAATTCCGTCTCTTAAAATAGCTTCTTTAGAAATATCTTGGTCGTGTTCCCCATTAATTGCCTTTGTAGTTGGAGTGATTATTGGCATTGGAAAAGCATCATTTTCTTTTAATCCTTCTGGCATTGGTACACCACAAATTTCTCTTTTCCCTGTGCTATATTCTCTTGCAGCATGTCCCGCTAAATAACCTCTAACTACCATTTCTACTTTAAAAGGTTCACATAAAAATCCGATTGCAACATTTGGATCTGGTGAAGCAATAAGCCAATTTGGAACTATATCTTTGGTTAGTTCCATAAAGTGTGTTGCTATTTGGTTCAGAATTTGACCTTTGTACGGAATTCCTTCGGGCAGAACTACATCAAATGCCGATAGTCTATCGGTGGCTATCATGACTAAAATTTCGTCATTTATGTTGTAAACTTCTCTTACTTTGCCTCGATAAATGCTCTTTTGTCCTGGAAAATTAAAGTTGGTAGTTGTAATTGTGTTCATGAATGTTGTATTGTTGTGCTACAAAAGTAGCGTGTTTTATGGATAGGTTCAAAAAAAATAGTAATTTTGTTCAAAAATATTATTCTTATCTTTTAAAAATGCCAAATATTATAGCTTACAACAGTCTTTTTGAATCTTTTAAGCAAAGTCTAATAGATGGCACATTTGCAAAATTAACTCTTGCAAAAACTATTGGAAACACACAGTTAATGAATATTTATGTTCGTACAATTGTGGAAGAAAATGTACTTAAAGTAACTTTAAAATACAAATTTCAGCAGGAAGAAATAACAGAAATTCGAGATATAGACAAGGCATTACCAATTCTAGTTTCGTATATGAATAACCCATTTTTAAGCATGTTGCTATTTACCACTAATAGCGATATTACTGTAAAACTTAACAAAAAGAGAGTAGCATCAATCTCTGAAAAGCCAGCTACGTTTAAAAATGCCGATCCAATTTTGATTGAATATTTAAATTCCAAATAGGACTATAAATTATCTGGGAAAATTTTCCCTGGATTTAAAATATAATTTGGATCAAAAACTTTTTTAATCTGTTGCATTAATTGCAAATGGGAATTGGTAAACACAATATTCATATAATTTTTTTGCACATATCCAATGCCGTGTTCTCCAGAAATTGTGCCATTCAATTGTGTGGTTAAAATAAAAATTTCTCTAATTCCTTTTGGAACTTCAGTGTTCCAGTTATAATCGGTCATAGAACCTTTAATAATATTTACATGCAGATTTCCATCTCCAGCATGCCCATAACATACTGTTTGAAAACCATATTTTTGTCCAATTGCTTTGATTCCGTCTAAAAGTTTTGGCAGTTCAAATCTAGGAACCACTGTATCTTCTTCTTTATATACAGAGTTTGCTTTAACTGCTTCGGCAACGCTTCGACGCATTTTCCAAAGAGCATTTTTTTGATCTTCTGTATCTGCAAAAAGTATTTCATCTATTTCAAAATTCTCTACAACGCACATCACTTTTTCTGCTTCAAGCAGTAAAATTTCGGGATAATTTCCATCAATTTCTATCAATAAATGGGCTTGATGTTTTTCATTTACCTGAATGCTAATATTAGAGTGGTACTTTAGAGTCCAATCTATTGCATCACGCTCCATAAACTCTAAAGCACTTGGAGTAATTCCTGCTCTAAAAATTGCAGAAACTGCTTCACATGCCTGATGTGCTTGATAAAAAGGAACTAACATTAGTATATTATGAGAAACTGCTGGCAACAATTTCAAAACAATTTTAGTTATTACACCCAAAGTTCCCTCACTACCAACCATTAATTGCGTTAAATTATACCCCGTAGAGTTTTTAAGTGTATTGGCTCCAGTCCAAATAATTTCACCATTAGGGAGTACAACTTCTAAATTTAAGACATAATCTTTAGTAACTCCGTATTTTACAGCACGAGCACCACCAGAATTTTCGGCAACATTCCCTCCAATCCAACAACTACCTTGGCTGCTTGGATCGGGTGGATAAAATAAGTCTTGCTTTGCAACCTCTTCTCGTAATACTTGGGTTATTACTGCAGGTTCTACCATAACTTGGAGGTTTTTCTCATCTATCGTAATAATCTTATTAAAACGTTCCATCGAGAGACCGATCCCTTCAAAAACAGACAATGCACCACCACTTAGTCCTGTTCTAGCTCCTATTGGAGTTACTGGGATTTTGTGCTTATTTGCTAGTTTTAATATATCCGAAACTTCCTCACTATTTTTTGGTTTTACTACAACAGAAGGTGGAAATACATAGTCTTCTGTTTCGTCGTGTCCATACTGATTTCTAGTTTCTATATCTGTAAAAATATAATTTTCTCCTACAATATTTTTTAGTTCTTGGTTAATTGCAGCTGTCATAATTACTGTTTTATTTTTAAGGATAAAAAATGTTTCTAAATTCTACTATAAGGTAAACATATTTTATATTTTTTTCTTTAAATTAGGTAAAAAATAACAAATTACACCAATTATTGGTAAAAAGGAACACACCTTATACACAAATTGAATGGAGGTATTATCTGCTAAAATGCCTAGTAACGCCGAACCTAATGCCCCCATACCAAAGGCAAATCCATAAAAAAGACCGGAAATCATACCAATCTTTTTAGGTAATAATTCTTGTGCATATACTATTATGGCAGGAAAAGCAGAAGATATAATAATTCCAATAACAACCATTAAAACATCGGTGTAGAAAAGGTTTGCAAATGGAAGCAATAAGGCAAATGGCGTAGCTCCAAAAACCGAAAACCAAATAATATATTTTCTTCCAAACTTATCACCCAGTGGCCCTCCTAAAATTGTACCCAAAGCATACGCAATTAAATAAATAAATAAATGATATTGTGCTTGTTGTATAGAAATATGAAATTTATTAATTAGAAAAAACGTATAATATGTGGATAAACTAGCCGAGTAAAAAAATTTTGAAAAAATAACAACTAACAAGATAAAAATTGCCCATTTCACTTTAATTGTAGGCAAATTATGGTAGTTGATAAAAACTTCACTTTTATGCTTTTTTTGTAATAAATGACTTTTATACCAAAAAGCTATTTTTCCAATAATCCCCATCGCAATAACAACTCCTACTAAAAACCAAAGAATATATCTTTGTGAGTTTGGAACAACAATTATTGCAACCAACAAAGGTGCTAATGCAGTACCTAAATTTCCCCCTACTTGAAAAATAGATTGTGCCAAACCTCTTTTTCCTCCAGAAGCTAAATTTGAAATTCTAGCAGATTCAGGATGAAATATCGCCGAACCTATACCAATTAAAATGACAGAAATTAATATCCAATAAAAATTGTTTGCAAAAGAAAGTGCTACAATCCCGAAGCCAGAAAAAAGCATTCCGTAGAGTTGAGAAAATGGTTTTGGATACTTATCTGTATAAAATCCAACAAAAGGTTGCAAGATAGAAGCCGACATCTGAAAAGCAAAAGTAATTAAACCTATTTGAGCAAAAGATAAATGATAATTTTGTTTTAAAATAGGATATATAGAAGGAATAATTGCTTGAATCAAATCGTTTAACAAATGTGCAAAACTTATTGCAAAAAGTATCGAATAAATTGTTTTTGGGACAAGAGTGCTATTGCTAGAAGAAATATTTTGATTCAAAATATGGCATTTAAATATCATGCAAAATTACTTTATTTTTTATTCAATTAAAAAGAAAACTAAAATAGATTTTAAATAAAATTGTTTCTTGATGACTAAAAAAATGTAAATTTGTAGATGCAACAAAATATTTTTACTTGAAAAAAGAACCCAACAAATCTGCGTTAATTGAAAATAAAGGAATTAGTAAACCTAATTTTATTAACACCTATTCTGTAAATAATATTCAAAAGTATCGAAAAGTTATCCCCAGCAATACTACACTAATAAATGGTATTTTAGCTGGAGATATAGCAATGCTTAGCCGTGCAATTACATTGGTAGAAAGTAGCAATTCAAACCATTTAAAAAAAGCAAATACCATTATTAAAGCATGTTTACCACATGCCAACAAATCTGTACGAATAGGAATTACAGGGGTTCCTGGTGTTGGGAAAAGCACATTTATTGAAGCTTTTGGAAAGCATATAACCGCATTAGGGAAAAAAATTGCAGTTCTCGCAGTAGATCCCAGTAGTACCATATCTTACGGGAGTATTCTTGGCGATAAAACCCGAATGGAAGAATTGGTCAAAGACAAGAATGCCTACATTAGACCCAGTCCCTCTGGAGAAACACTTGGTGGAGTTGCAAGAAAAACAAGAGAAACCATCATTTTATGTGAAGCTGCTGGATTTGACACTATTATTATAGAAACTGTTGGTGTTGGTCAGAGTGAAACTAGTGTACATAGCATGGTAGATTTTTTTTTACTACTAAAAATTTCTGGTGCTGGAGATGCCCTTCAAGGGATAAAACGAGGCATTATGGAAATGGCAGATGCAATAGTCATAAATAAAGCCGATGGCGATAATATTACAAAAGCAAATCTAGCAAAATCAGAATTTAACAAAGCACTCCATCTTTTTCCTGCTAAAAAAAGTGGCTGGATTCCTGTTACAACTACCTGTAGTTCTTTTACAAAAGAAGGAATTGACACAGTTTGGAAAATTATTTCCGATTATGTTGAGTTAGCAAAAACCAATCAATATTTTGAAGAAAAACGACAAAATCAGAACCAATTTTGGATGCTGGAAACCATTAACGAACAGTTAAAATATAATTTTTATAACCATCCTGAAATTATACAATTATTAGAAGAAACAAAAATAGCAGTGACTACAAATAAAAAATCTCCATTTACTGCTGCTACAGAATTGCTTTCTGCTTATTTTAAGAAATAATAACTTGTTATTACTCTTGATAGGCTTCCATCTCTTTATCGTAAAATTCACCAGCTAGAACAATTAAATTTTCCATTTCAAGTTCTAATTCTTTTTCGTCTTCTCCTTCTAAATCTTCTAAAAATTCCACCTCATCATCTTTTAAATTTATTATAAACCTTGGAAAATCAAGATGTATTATAAATATATCTTCTGGAAAATTGGAATTGTCACCTAGTAAAAATTTTGGTAATTGCATGTTTCTATTAATTTGATTAGGGATTCTCTTTTTATTTTACTTAAATAAATATTGTGTTCAAAAAACTACAAGAGTACTTTTTATGTTTCTAAATATCGTTTTATTTCTACATTCAGATGGGTTAATTTTCTCAAGAAAATCTTTTTTTACCACCTATACCTCTTTTGACTTACGACATTAAAACTTTTTGCTTTGTTAATTTATCAAATCGAATGTACAATAAGATTGCCGCAACAGTTAATCCCGCCAAAAGGCCAATCCAAATTCCTGTTGCCTGCATAGTGGTGTATAATCCTAAGTAAAACGAAATAGGAAAACCAACAACCCAATAAGCAACAAAGGTTATATACATTGGTATTTTAACATCTTGCAACCCTCTTAATGCTCCTAAAACCACAACCTGAATACCATCAGATATTTGAAAAATTGCCGCTACAAGTAACAATTGTGAAGTTATTGCTATAATCTCTCTATTATCTACCATCTGATTTGCATCGCTCATGTTTAAGAACAAATGAGGCAAAAATTGGTGTAATAACACAAATAGCACTGCAAAAAATGTTTCCACAATAATTGCTAATAAAAAGATAGAGCGTGCTACTATAATAAGATTTTTGCAATCGTTTAATCCTTTCTGATTACTCACTCTAATCATAGCCGTAACATTAAGTCCCATTGCAAACATAAAAGTAAAGGTAGCAAGTGTCAAAGCAATTTGATTTGCAGCTTGACTATTTTTGCTAATAGTACCAGATAACCAAATAGCTGCTGTAAATAATGCTACTTCAAAAAGCATTTGCATAGCAGATGGCAATCCTAAATTTATAATTTTTTGAAGCATTGTTTGTTTTATTTCTTTAAAACTAAAATTCTTAAAAAACCTATTCATTGCCTTCGTATGCTTTAACATATAATGCATAAATACAACCATCAAAACCCTAGAAATAACCGTTCCTAAAGCAGCTCCTAAAATTCCCATTTCCGGAAAAATCCAAAACCCATAAATTAAAACATAATTAAAAAAAACATGCACCACATTTGTAAAAAAAATAGCATACATAGAATATTTAGTGTGCGACAAACCATCGGCAAACTGCTTATATCCTTGGTAAATAACCACAGGAATTAAAGAAAAAGCAACCCAGTCTATATAAGGAGCAGCAAGAGCCACTACCGCTTCTGGCTGTCGCATCAGCAACATTAATGGTTTGGAAAGCACAACTAAAGCAAAAAGCACTATTCCTAAAATGGTACACAACAACAATCCATGATGAAAAATAGATCTAATTTTAGATTCATTTCCCTCCGAATCTGCTTCGCCAACAAGTGGTGTTATCGCAGTAGAAAACCCAATTCCGATAGACATACCTATAAAAACAAAACTATTCCCTAAACTAACTGCTGCTAGTTCGGTAGAACCAAGGTTTCCAACCATCAAATTATCTACAATCCCAATAAGAGTATGCCCTAGCATTCCTAAAATAACAGGATATGCCAATGCAATATTTTGCGAAAACTCTTTGGTGTATTTCGATATGTTCATTTTTATTCTATTTAAGTGGGCAAATATAGTTACTTTTTACAGTATATTTGTAAGCAAAAAAATAATTTTGGAGCTATTTCCAGCTATTCGCTACAATCTTTTGTATTTGCAAAATCGCAAGCAAATACAAAAGGATTTTCGCTGCTATCTGGGCTAAACTATTTATAAACACATGGAACAATTTATACTAAGCACTTTTATCACAATCACTGGGATTGGAGCAACCTCTGGTATTTGTTTAATAGAAAAAGATTTGTACCTAATTTCAGATAACAGCTCTTATTTATACCAATACAATCTTACTGACAAACAATTAAATAAAATAAGATTACAAGAAAATAGCCAAGAAAATATGGCTAAAAAAGACAAATTAGATTTTGAAACCCTTGCCAAAAAAGAAAACACCTTATTCTTATTCGGCTCTGGATCAACCTCTAAACGAGAAAAAAGATTTTCCTACAATTTAAAAACAAAAGAAATAAAGGAAAAAAAACTAACCAAAATATACCAGAATTTTAGAGAAATTGCAAATCTAGGAAAAAGTGCTTTAAATATAGAAGGAGCAATACTAACACCAACTACAAAATATTATTTTCAGAGAGGAAACGAACAAAATTCCCAAAACGGCATATTTAGAATTAATACAAACAAAGAAATTGATTTTATCCAAATAAACTTACCTAAAACACAAAATATCGAAGCAACTTTTACCGATGCCATTGCTGTAAAAAACAAAATTTACTTTCTAGCTGCAACCGAAAATACAACTTCTACATACAATGATGGCGAAATATTAGGAAGCTTTTTAGGGAGACTAGACACCGAAACCTTAAAACTAGAATTTGTAAAGGAAATATCTAAAAAACATAAATTTGAAGGAATAACCGTGTACCAAAAAACGGCAAACTCTATAGAATTTTTAATCTGCGAAGATAACGACACCGAAAAACTACAAACAACTATTTACAAATTAGTATATAACTTTTAACTGTTTTTTATCATTTATTATTACTTATTTGAAACAAATTTTGTGGTTTCTCACTAAATTTATCGGTAAACAAAAAGGAAATAAATACTATTAAAAGGAACAACAGGAAAACAATTCCAATTTGAGATATTCCGATTTTTTGAATTTCGTGCTTTTCATTTATATCACAAACTTCTCCAGGGCAATATTTTGCATTTTCTTTTTTAACTAATTTGTAAATATAACAGCCTAAACATATTCCAAATGCAGCTTCAAAAAACATTAAAATTAAGCAACTAAGACAGATAATTCCAGATATAATACTATAAGTATTTAAAAATACCATTAAAAAAAGCATAATGCCCGAAAGAATAAATCCAATATACCATGCAAATTTTTTCTGAGCAGCTCCCACATATTCAGGATTTTGATTGCTAACAATCCATCTGCTAACAATTAACAAAGGAGCTAGTTTTGGATTAATAAACAATCGGATGCTGAAATCAAGAAAGAAAATGACAATAATATACTTTATGGGAACAAAATTAACTCGATACATTATTTCCATTAAAGAAATAAAAGTTGCTAAAAACATGATTCCAGCAGCAGCTCTTATTTCTCTTTCATTTAAAACAGGAATTGAATAACCCTCCACTATTTCACCAAATTGTTTTTTATTTTTCATAATATTAAATTGTTTACCATATAAGTATGCAAAACTTGCTATTTGTTACAATTTTAATATTTTGCATACTTATTTATTCAATAATACCTACACTTTAACTCCAAACATATAACCCACAAGTGCTGTTAAGACCATTGCGATGGTTCCCCAAATAGTAATTCGGAGAATTGCTTTTTTTATACTCGAACCTCCAGTTTTTGCAGCAGTTGTTCCTAAAATAATTAAAAATAAAATGGTAGAGGCATAAAGCCAATATTCCATCTTGTTTATAGGGGCAAATAATGTTACCAAAAGTGGCAAAACACCACCAATTGTAAAAGATGCAAAAGATGCAAAAGCCGCTTGTATTGGGTGTGCTTTACTAATTTCGTTAATTCCTAATTCATCTCGAACATGTGCTTTTAACGCATCGTGTTCTGTTAATTCAATAGCAACTTGCATGGCTGTTTCTTTTTTCAAACCTCTACTTTCGTAAATTTGAGACAACATACATAACTCTTCTTCAGGCATTTCTTCAAGTTCTTGAATTTCTCTTTCTATATCTGCTTTTTCCGTATCGGTTTGAGAACTTACTGAAACATATTCGCCAGCTGCCATAGATAATGCACCAGCAACTAGTCCTGCCATAGAGGCTAAAATAATTGGCTCCCTTGTGCTAGTTGCGGAAGCAACTCCAACTGCGAGACTTGCAATAGATATTATTCCATCATTTGCTCCTAAAACTGCGGCTCTCAACCAATTGCTTCTATTCACATAATGATTGTCTAGATAATTCTCTATGGGCATATTATTTTCTATTTTGGTTTGTTCTGCCATAATTTTTTTAAAATTATTTAATTATTCTTCTTTGTTTTTCAGTTTCATTAAAAGTGTATAGGCACCTTTGGATACAATTTTTTTATTTTTAAGGCTTTCAAAATTTAAAATTTGCACAAAATTATTTTCTTTATTTCCTAACTCTACTGCTATCATTTGGTATTTTTGCTTTCCAGTTTCTACAAAGATATAATTTTTACCCTCAAAATTAACCACACAATCATCGGGCAAAGAATTAGAGTTAGAACTCTTCACCTCAATCTCCGCATTCATATACATTCCTGGTAATAAGTCTTTGTCATATTTTTTAAAATGACAATGTACCTCAGATGTTCCTTCTTTGCTAATATCTTTGCTAATTAATATAATTTCCGCAAACTGCTTTTCAGAAGGTTTGCTATTAGTATATGTACTAATTTTTTGACCAATTTTCAGTTTTGCAACATCGCTTTCATAAACTTTAATATTTAAGTGTATATCTGTTGGATCTATTAGCTCAAATAGCACTTCGGAAGGCGAAATGTATTTGCCAATATTAACATTTACCTTAGAAACATACCCGTTTATATTTGCAAAAATAGGTATTCTTTTAGAAATTTTTGAAGAAGAAATAGTGTTTGGGTTTATATTTATTAATTGTAATTGCTCCGATAATCCACGCACTGTGGCTCGCAAGCTGGAAACCTCTGCTTGTGCCATTTGTGTAACTTTATCGCTACTAGCTTGATTACTGTTTAAATCTATTTGTCTTGCTACTTCCTTTTCAGCATAAATCAATTTTGCTTTAGATACTAAATAATCTTGTTGTAATTGAATGTATTGTTGGTCTTCCATAATGCCAATTATTTCGCCTTTTTTTACATGCATTCCTGGTAAAAGTTTGGTGCTTTTTAAATATCCTCCAAGTGGTGCTGAAACAGAAACCAAGTTTTGTGGTGGCACGTCTATCTTTCCGTTTATTTTAAGAATAGAAGAGATAGTATGCTTGGATATATAAATAGTTTCAATATTGACATTACGCAATTGGGCGTTTGTTAAAGAAACTTCATTTTCTTTTAAATCTGTGGTGGGGTTTGTTTCTGGAACTTCCTTTTTACATGCTATAATAAGGAAGAAACTTGCTAATATAAATATATTTTTCATGAGTTATTATTTTTTAGAATTAAGATAATTAATTGCTATTATTGTTTCATTTAAAGATTTAACAGCTTCTAAATATGTATTTTGCATAGCAATAGCTTGGTTAAAAAGCACAACAAAATCAATGTAATTAATCTCTCCTACAACAAATTGTTTGTGAGCAGTAGTTGCAAATATTTTTGAATTTTTAAGAATATTAGCTTCTAAATAATTTACTGTTTCTAGATTATAATTGTATTGTAATTGCAATTTATTGTATTCCTTTTTTAAATATAAAAATTGTGTTTCATATTCTAAATTGGCAGAAGTTTCGGCAATTTTTAAAGCATTTATTTTTGATTTTTGACTTCCGTAAAATACAGGAATCGACAAGCCAAGTTGCACAGAATGAAACCGTTGTGTATCATCTAAATTAACTCCTTTAAAAGAGTTATTATTGTAAAGAATGTTTATATCTGGCAGTAATTTCGCTTTTTGCAATTTTTTTTCTGCAGAAACAATCTTTTTTTGTTGCTCCAGATATTTCAAATTCACATTTTCTGCAATATCATTTTCAATTAGAGTTGCTTTTAAATTAGATGGCATTGGCAAATACATTTCTTCTGAATTTAATACCAATTGAAATTCTAATTTTACCATTTCTATTTCCGATTGTAACTGTTTCAACTGCATCAATACATTAGTTCTTTGTGTTTCAGCAGTTAGTTTTTCTAGAATATTGCTTTCTCCTTTTTGAAAACGCATGGTTGCCTTTTGTGAAAAATTTGCAAATAAAGTATCTGCTTCTTGCAATAATTTTTCTTTTTCTAGCAATAATAAATAATTGTAAAACAAAGATGTAACTGTACTTCTAATTTCAAATTCTCTTACATTAATTTGCAAAAATTTCGAGTTGTATTCTTCGGTTAAAACTTGTTTCTGCCGTTTATAAACAGTTGGAAAAGCAAAAGATTGCTCTATACCGAATTTTGTATCGTTTTTGTCGCTATTAATTTGTCCAAATTCTCCATAAAAGAAAGTTTTTGGAATATCCGCATTCGATTTTATCATTTCCTTTGCATAAGCAGCCTTGAGCTTCTCATTTTTAATCAAACTATTATTTTTTAAGGCTGTATCTATTGCCTTTTCAAGAGAAATTTTAGTTTGAGCAGTGGTTGTTTGCAATATTAAAAATAGTACTAATACTGCTGAAAGATTTTTTTTAGACATTGGTTTCTTTTTTATTCCTTTTTCAAAAAGTATATACAAAATGGGCAACACAAATAACGTTAAAAATGTAGCTACTAGTAAGCCCCCAATAACCACTGTAGCTAACGGACGCTGAACTTCTGCACCAGAACCTGTGCTTAAAGCCATCGGCAAAAAACCTAATGATGCTACAAAAGCGGTCATTAAAACAGGTCTTAATCGTAGTTTTGTTCCTAAAATTACAATTTTATAAAGCGATTGCACACCTTGAGCTTTTAAACTATTAAATTCGGCAATTAACACAATTCCGTTAAGTACTGCAACTCCAAAAAGAGCAATAAAACCAACCCCTGCACTTATACTGAAGGGCATACCTCGCAAAGCTAAAAATAAAATTCCTCCAATGGTAGATAATGGAATTGCAGAGTAAACTAATAAGCTAGTTTTTACTGATTTGAATGCAAAAAACAATAAAATAAATATTAAAATTAAGGAGATAGGAACTGCAATCATTAATCTATCTTTTGCTTTTTGAAGATTTTCGAATGCACCACCATAAGTTACATAATATCCTGTAGGAAACTTTAATTGCTTTTCGACTTTGCCTTGCAATTCAGAAACGATGCTTTGAACGTCGCGATCTGCAACGTTAAAACCAACTACTATTCTGCGTTTAGCGTCTTCACGCTGAATTTGATTTGGACCATCTTTGATAGACACATTTGCTAATTGATACAATGGTATTTGGTTTCCATTTGGTGTAGGTATTAACAAATTTTGCACGTCTTCCAGACTTTTTCTTTCTTGATTATCCAAACGAACTACTAGTTCAAAACGCTTTTCATCTTCAAAAATTAATCCGGTGCTTTGTCCTGCAAAAGCAGTATTTATAATTTTGTTAATACTCGCAATAGATAAATTATACTGTGCAATCATTGGTCTATTATATTCAATAATTATTTGAGGCATCCCTATAACTGGCTCTACATAAAGGTTTTTAGCTCCTTCTATTTTTGCAGCTATACGTCCTAATTTAGAAGCATAAATGGCTAAAGTGTCTAGATTTTCGCCAAATATTTTACATACCACATCTTGTCTTGCTCCTGTCATCAACTCGTTAAAACGCATTTGAACTGGGAATTGAAAACCTGCCGTAATACCTGGAACATCTTGCAATGCTGTACTCATCTTTTGGGCTAATTCATCAAAAGTTTTTGCCGAAGTCCATTCGGATTTGTCTTTCAAAATTACCATCATATCACTGGCTTCCATAGGCATTGGGTCTGTTGGTACTTCTCCACTTCCTATTTTGGTAACTACTTTTTCAACCTCTGGAAATTGCGATTTTAAAATATGTGCTGCTTTTTGAGTAAATTCAATAGTAGTATTCAAGTTGCTTCCAGTTAAAACCCTTGTATCTACTGCAAAATCTCCTTCTTCTAGAGCAGGAATAAATTCTCCTCCTAGAAAGGAAAGTGTAATAATAGAAATTACAAACAAACCAATTACAGATACAAGTATTTCCTTTTGTCTTCGTAAAGCAATTAAGAGGTATTTTTGATAGAAAAAATTTATTTTGTCAATAATTTTATCGGATATATTTTTTGAATGTGTCACTTTTTTACTTAAAAAAAATGCACTCATCATAGGAATATAAGTAAGCGATAAAATAAATGCTCCTAACAAGGCAAAAGCAACAGTTTGTGCCATTGGCTTAAACATTTTCCCTTCTATCCCCTCTAAACTGAATATTGGCAAATATACTATTAGAATAATTATTTGACCAAATACTGCTGAATTCATCATTTTTGAACTTGTTGCAGTGACTTCTTTGTCCATTTCAGTTTGAGAAAGTGTGTTTAATTGCTGTTTTCTACTAGATTTTACTGCTAGATTATGCATTACTGCTTCTACAATTATAACGGCTCCATCAATTATTAACCCAAAATCCAACGCTCCTAAACTCATCAAGTTTCCACTTACTCCAAAAAGGTTCATCATACAAATAGCAAACAGCATTGCCAAAGGAATTACTGAAGCTACCAAGAATCCCGCACGAATATTTCCAAGAAATAGTACTAATACAAAAATTACAATTAATGCTCCTTCTAATAAGTTTTTTTCTACTGTTCCAATGGCATTATTCACCATTTTGGTTCTATCTAAAAATGGTTCTATCTCTAAACCAATGGGTAATGTTTTTTGTATTTGGGCAATTCTTTCTTTTACATTTTTTATCACTTCGCTACTATTGGCACCTTTTAGCATCATTACTATTGCACCTGCAACTTCTCCGTCATCATTGTAACACATTGCTCCATATCTAGTTGCATGCCCTATTTTTATCTCGGCTACATCACGAATAAATAGTGGGCTTTCAGAATTTTGTCTCTGGATAGCAACATTTTCTATATCTTGAATATTTCCTATTAATCCTTCGGAACGAATATATAAAACGGTAGGTCCTTTTTCTATATAAGCACCACCTGTGTTCTGGTTGTTGCTTTCTAAAGCCGTAAAAACATCGTTAATTGTAATTCCGTGAGCATTCAGCTTATTAGGGTTAATAGCAATTTCGTATTGTTTTAGCTTTCCACCAAAACTACTAACCTCTGCTACTCCTTTTACTCCTAATAATTGACGTCGCACAATCCAATCTTGTATGGTACGTAAATTAGTAGCATCAAACTTTTGCTCATACCCTTTTTTGGGCTTTATCACATATTGATAAATTTCTCCTAATCCTGAAGATACAGGACCTAGAGTAGGCGTACCTATGCCTTGTGGAATTTGAGATTGTATTTGTTGCAACCTTTCTGTAACTTGTTGGCGTGCCCAAAACACATCAATATCGTCTTCAAAAACAATAGTAACTAAAGACAATCCGAAGCGAGAAAAGCTACGAATTTCTTTCATTCCCGAAATATTGCTGTTGGCTTGCTCTATTGGGAAGGTAATCAATCTTTCAATGTCTGTAGCTCCTAACGAAGGTGCTGTTGTAATAACTTGAACTTGATTGTTTGTAATATCTGGAACTGCATCTATAGGCAGTTTTGTGGCTTGGTATATACCAATACCTATAAGGGCGAATATGAATAGCCCAACGATGAGTTTGTTCTTTATAGAAAACTCAATTATTTTATGAAGCATAATTTACTTTAAATCAATATTAATAATAATAAAACGAACTATTATTTAACAAGATTTAGGCGGTTGCCATATAGTAGAATGAAAATTGGAAACAAACGAAAAGTTATATTCGTACAAAGGAATTTGAAACAATTGTAGAGCAATACCCTTTGGAAACTGAAATGCTGGTATAGGTGTACAAAAATTCGCCAAATTATAGCTGTGAGTATCTATTGCTTTAAAAGGTAACTTCATATCTTTGTCATAATCGTCATCTTTTGTGTTATCTCCTAAATAATGCATATAGATAAAACCCAACAAAGATAGGTTTTTATCTTTATTTTTGTGTTCAATATAATGTTCTATCAACAAATTTATCTTAAACAATTCGTTTAATTGTGTTGCTGAAAACAAGTAAGTAAAAAGAAAAAATATGATTATATTTTTTTTCATACTGTAAAAGTAAGTATTTCTTCTTTATAAAAAATAAAAAAGTATGTTAATTTTTCCTTAATCAAATAATTTTAAAGCTTCAAGTTTTAAAACTATTTCAATTATCTAGATTGCTTTTTTTATTACTTTATGGATACAGAGAATATAATTCCATGCTATTGCTGTAACATAGTGGTAAGTAAATTTAAAA
>DZCQ01000050.1 GCA_022730285.1 Flavobacterium psychrophilum | reverse complement strand
AAAATATTAAAATAATGCTCTTAATTGTATATTTCCTGTGTGTACAATGGAGCTTGTTTCGGTTTTTCGCCCCATATAATTTATATTGATATCCAAATATTGTGTCAAGTTTTTTTGCAATAATATCTGCCAAGTTGTATTTATTCCTGGTTGCAGTCCTTCAAGCATTTGAAAGCCCACAGGCGAAATTTCATTTCCTGTAAAGATATTATTGTAATAGGAAAATACTCCATTTAGAGTTAATTTCTGATTGCTACTTGTGGTAAATGCTATTCCGTATTTTGTTTGCTTTAATTTTTCAAGATTATTGATATCATTCTTTATATTTTTAAATTCGTAAAATAAATCTAAACTTGTATTTTTTGTAAATAAATACGATATTTTTGGTTCCATTTGATTTCCTTTTAGAAAGTAATTTTGACTTGCATAGTTAGGAGAAATGGTGCTTACTTGTGTATTCTTGGCAGTAATGTTTAGTAACCAATTTGTTTTAATTAAATTATTATACTGCAATTGATGTGATAAGTTGTTGCTTTCTTGTTCTCCAAAAGATTGCAAGCTTTTTAGCTTGTTCGAGATAAATGTATAAGTGGTAGAGTGGTTTTGTTTTCCTTTGTTATAATACAAGCTATTTCTAAAACTCATGGTTAGCCCTAGCAGATTTTTTGTGTCCGATTGAAATGGATTTAAGTTAAATTGATTTCCTTCTCTTTTTTCTTTTCTTTCTATTAAATAGCTAGTTTGGTTGTATAAATAGGAAATATAATGTTTAATCCCATCTTTATTTTTCCAAGATATTGGATTTATTACTAATGATTGCGAAAATTTATTTTGATGCGTTTTAATGTAAATTTGATTTGGCAAATATACTTTGATATATTTTGCTAAATCAGGAAAAGGTGCAATTTCAAATTCTTGCAACTCCTGAATTCCGTTAGAATTATAATCGTTCCAAGTATATATGCCTTTTCCTGCTTCAACCTCCACAAAAGAAAATTCCTGTTGTGGTATGGTTCCAGAAGTGTTTTCGTAAGCAAACGATGTTTGTAAAAATTGATTAAAAAACTGGTCGTTGTATAATATTCTAGAATTTAGAGAAGTTTCCTCTTTTTGTAACACATTTTCAAAATGTAGTTTCCGATAGTTTATAAATATAGATAAATCACTTTTGTCTGTTTGTAATACTTTCGATTTTATATAAAAGGAGTTCGATTTATTTACTCTATTTAGTTTTCCAAGTTGTAAGCTATCATTTATTCTATGCAAATAGCCAATTTCTGTATAAACTTTTGTAGAATCTCCTCTGCCTAAAAAAGTGCCATACTCGGTAAAGCGTTGTGTGGAATTTTGAAGCAAGTTTGTAATTTTGTTTTTTTCCTGATTATTTTCATGTCGGATGCTTGCACCAATCCAATTTTTATAAAAATGATATTTTGTTTGTGCCTGATATCGTATAAATTTAGAGGCAGATGTATTATTCTTACTAGCTAAGAAGCTTCCTTTATTGCTAAAAAGCCAATTATTTAATTTGTAAAAACCATTAATAGTCTGCCTGTTTCCATCAAAGGATTCTTTGTAATCTAATTTTTCAAACTGATATTTCCATTGCGATTTTGTATTTAAAGCAGCTACAATACCAGTACTAAGCATACTTTGATTACCTGATGGATTTTCTAGATTCCAATCTCTATCAAATTCTATGCTGTTTATCCTTTCAATAGTTGCAAAATTATTTTGAATTAGTTGATAGTTTGCAAACATATCTACCTGCCACTTCTTGGTGAGTAATCGCTTTTTTAAATCCAAATAGCCTGCAATTCCTTGGTTGTTAGAGTCTTCTATGGGTGAAAATAAATTTTTATCCTGATTACTAATGCCAATTTCAAAATTTATATTCGTCTTTTCATTTGGATTTATTTTCCCTACAATTGTTGCAATTTGAATTTTAGTTGGAGGAATCAGCTTTATAATTGGCTCGTAATTTCCTTGCAAAATTCCAGCCATTGGAGCAACATATTTATACACACGTCCATTTGAATTTGTTGTTTCCAGAACATAATTCCCTACATTGTTTCCTACAAACAAAAATTTAACTCGATACAAAATATCGGCAGAATTGGTGGAATATTCGTAGTATGTGTTTCCAGAAAGAGTGATTTTTTTGTACAAAATTTTATTAGCAGAATAGGAATCTAACTCCTCTGATGGTGCTACCATATTAGCAGGATTGTCTCCCGCATTTGCAAGAATTTGTATTTGACTTTCCGATAAATTTTGTTGTAAATTTTGATTTTTTATGTCATTTTCAGAATATAAATAACCACTTAAACTCCATTTTTCTTGTGTATGATTTGCTCCAAAATAAGTTACTAACCGAGTGTAACTCCTATCAGAATATTGGTATTCTATGCTAATCCTCATTTCAGACGTTATGGGATAAATGCTTGTAAACGTAATTTCACCAGCGTTATAATCAATAGTGTATTGATTATTTTCTCCTCTTTTAAGTAAAACACCATTCACATAAACCCTTTCCGAACCAGAAATAACTAACACATACAACTCGCCATTTGCTCCCCGCAGTTTATAAGGACCTTGGTTTCCTTCTTGTCCAATAAAATCGCTTTTTGCATATTGCCCTCTCACCAATGCTCCTGAGGCGTAAATTTCGGTTTTCTTTTCGGGTGTGCCTAGGTTAATTTGAGTAGAAATGCCTTGTACCTTTTTATTAAAATTCAAAAATTTTGATTTTCGATTTTCTAAAAATAAATCTCCTGCTCTAATACTCCATTTGTCTGAAAAAAGTTCAATAAATACTTGATCAAATTCATCTAATTTTTGAGAATACCCACCTTCCTGTAACGGAATATTGCTGTCTTGTATAGATGCTCTGAGACTTACTTTGTTGGAAATCTTGCCAGAAATTTGTAAATCTAAATTAGAGTTTACAGATGTATTTTGCGTGTTCCCAATGGTAATTCCTCTGGAAATGCTTCCAGAAGTAGTTAAACCATCAAATGGCACAAAAGGGCTAGCTTTTGTTTGCAATACTTTGTAGAGTGTTCCCATTGTTGCATTATTGCTTACAATTCTACTTTTGTCATAAATGCTATATACTTTGGTTAATTCTTTAGGAAAGTTTAAGTATTTTACAGTAATTGTGTCTGGACTAGAAAAATTATTTCTAAACAAAAGCAATCCCTTTTGGTAATTTACAGAATAAAAGGTAGTGTCGATACTGTTTCCATTACGATCTAGTAGTTTAAAAAAACTCTTGTTAATGCTAACGCTATCTATTTTTATACTGTCTTTAGAAAACACAATTTTTTTGGATTGATAAGGCGTATTTATTTTTTGGGAATAAACCCCAAAAAGACTTAATAGTGCTAAGCAATAAATTACCTTTTTAACCATACTATTCCAATTAAACGTAAATAGTACAAATGTAGTATTATATGCCAACAAAATTTGAATTATAAATATTTAGAAAGCAACAGGTTCTGGAATGGTTCTTATTTTATTTTTTCGGCGTATATTATATAATATCTTGGTGTAAAATATCTTAAAAGTGGTCTAAAGCCAATTTTTTTTACAGGATGGGTAAACTTCTGTCTGTCTATTATTTTCCAACCTGTTTTTTCTAAAAGCCAGTCTAATTGCCAGTCTTCAAATTCATGAAAATGTCTGTCCCACATATCTGTTTTGCTTTTATATGCTGGAGAAAACCACAATCGTAACGGAATAGAAATTAGTAATTTATTGGATTTTATAGTATTTAAAACCGTAAAAGGGTTCAATAAATGTTCAAAAATTTCAAAGGCAGTTACCACCGAATAATTTGTAGTTTGTAGCAATGCTTGATTGGTATCTAAATCTTCGCCAATGGTGTTTATAATAGAGTAGTTATTTTGTGTCATAATTTCAGAAAAAGGATTTGGCACTCCTAAATCTAAAATAATTTCGTTAGTTTTTATGTGTTTTTGTAAAAATTTTAAAGTGTTTTTAAATCTTTTATTTGGAAATGTTTTTTCGTACATTTTTATTTTTATAAAATTTGTATATTACAAAGGTATATTTTTTTGACAATTAAGTACGTTAAACAAAATAATGTGGTGTTTTTTTCAAATTTAATAATCTACTAAAAAATATTCTTCTGTTTAGCAATAAGTGATTGCAACTTGTTAAAAATATTTTTTACCATATATACGATTTTTGACTTTATGACATTCAAACTTTTGACTTACTTATTAGTAGAGTTGTTTTGTTATAAAAAATTTAGTTAAACAGGCTTCTTTACTAACAAAAGCATAAAATTAGCTCTTTATAACTGATACACAATTGCATTGATATTCATTCCTGCACCAACAGAAGCAAATAAAATAACATCTCCTTTTTTAATTTCGTGGTTTTCAATTTCTCCTTTGATTAAGAGGTCATACAAGGTTGGCACTGTAGCTACACTAGAATTTCCGAGTTTATGAATACTCATTGGCATTATATTTTCTGGTGTTTCTTGTTCATAAAGTTTATAAAAACGATTTATTATTGCTTCGTCCATTTTCTCATTTGCCTGATGTATTAATATTTTTTTTATTTGAGAAATTGGAATGCCACTATTATCCAAACAAGTTTTCATAGCAAGAGGAACATTATTTAATGCAAATTCATAAATTTTTCTACCATTCATTTTAATATAGCGAATGTCCTTGTCGTGGTCTTGGTTAAAGGAGTTTCCAAAATACAAATAATATGCTTCTTCGTAGGTAAAACTTGCTGTTTCGTGAGAAATAATTCCTCCTTTTTCAGAAGAGGATTCTAATATAACGGCTCCTGCTCCGTCTGCATAAATCATGCTGTCTCTGTCGTGCATATCTACCACTCTAGATAGCGTTTCGGCTCCAATCACAATACATTTTTTTGCCATTCCAGCACGTATAAAGGCTTGTGCTTGTATAACGCCTTCTATCCAGCCAGGACAACCAAAGAGCATGTCATAAGCAATACATTTTGGATTTTTAATTTTTAAATCGTGCTTTACTCTGCAAGACAAACTCGGAATTAAATCGGACTGAATAGCATTGCTTTTTACATTTCCAAAATTATGTGCCACTATAATATAATCTAGGGTTTCTGGATCTATTTTTGCGTCTATTATTGCTTTTTGGGCGGCAAGAAATGCAATATCAGAAGTGTTTAAGTTTTCAGTTACATATCTTCGTTCTTTTATCCCTGTAATATTATGAAACTTAGATGTAATAATATTGTTAGGTAGTTGAAAAGGTGTTCCGTCATCGTTTAAAAAAATATGTTTCTCAAAATCTGCGTTGGTAACTATTTCGGTAGGAATATAACTTCCTGAACCTGTTATTTTTATATTCATGTAGCAATTTATAATTTTATTATACTAAATAATTGTAAAATTAAGTATAATAAATTGATATTTGTAATAATAAACAAAGATATGTGAATAATTGTTAAATTAAGTATCAATTGTTCTTAAATAAAAGATATTATTCAATTAAAAAAGCAGTATTTGTGTTAAAATTAAATTTTATAATTAGCTTAGATAAAGGCTAAATCTTTATAGTTCTTTATTTTTGCTGTAAAAGAAGTTTCTTTTTTCGTTAAAAATGTAATTGATTTATGAGGAATAAATCAGGTTTAATGCAGAGAGGAAGG
>DZCQ01000049.1 GCA_022730285.1 Flavobacterium psychrophilum | reverse complement strand
TTCGCATATCATCTTGTTTTTTCTCATCACGAGAAAAGATTCTTATCTCTTTTATCTGCGTATCTAAAAAACCTCTTAGAACTGCATTTCCGAAAGAACCAGTTCCTCCTGTAATCAATAAAACTTTATTTTTAAACATTTGTATCCTTTTTAACTAGTTTTTCACATAGGGTGATATATTTTTCTGCACGAGATCGTGCCGTTTCAAACTCTTTCACTCTTTTTTTTCCTTTTTCAACAAGATTATTTTGTAGTATTTTATCATTCATCAACATAATGATTTTTTCTGATGTATCTTTTGGATCTAATGCATCGAAATACAAAGCACTATCTCCACAAATATCTCTGGCAAAAGAAAAATCAGATGACAATAACGGCTTTTTCAATTTCATACTCTCAGGATAAGCTGCACTAAAAGTTTCCAAAAGTGAAGTCGATATTACAGCATCTGTTTGATTATAAAGTGATGGACATGAGTATTGAGGGACAGGTCCAACATTGATTACCTTATCTCTAGAATCAACGTCAAAAATTTCCGAATAGCTTTGTTCTTCAATAGTCACTATAAACTTTATATTGTAATTTTGTAGATATTTTATAGCTTTATTGATAATGCCTAAATTTTTTGATGGATGATTATGAGCCACATACAATAATCTAAACTCATCATCAGTTTTAACAGGTAATTTAATATAATATTTATTCTTTTCAGACAAGTACTGAGTATCTGAAAATACATTACTAAATGTATTGCCTACAACAAAAAAATAGCTTTTATTTTTCTTCATAATAGTTGATAATTTATTTGCGGCATCATCCGTTTCTAAAACATAAAAATCAGCATCCCTATGAAGATAATGCAATTTGTACTTTATAGCTAATCTCATTTTAATTCTTCTGAAAAAAGAGAGTCTATCATAAGCAACAGAATCCGGATTATATACCCACCCGTCTGCGAATCCTACTAGATGATGGCTACGCGGTCGCCAGTAGGCAGGACCAAAAACACTAAAAACGATATCAGGTTTGATCTCGGCTTTCAAGCCATTCATGATGGTTAGGATATTTTTTCGTGTTTTGAGAGAGGCAGGTGATTTTTCTATTAAATAAAAAAAGAAATTTGACGGAAAACCATTGCGATCTATTTGCTTGTTTACAGCTTGTGAAAGAAAGACGCTATACTCATGTTTTTGCTCCATTTCTTTCAGTTCATTTAGAAATGACAATGCGACTTGTAATCCGCCACCGACATAGAGATTGGAAGTATTAATTATGATCTTCATTATCTATTGGTTCCTTTTCTTAAGTAATTACTTAGAATGACATAAAAAAAATAAACTAGAAAAATTGCACCTATTTGCGTTACACCTAATACAAAATATTGCGTTCTTGGCATAAAAAAAGAATAATAAATAAATCCTAATAAAATAATTTTAAGCAGTATACTATTGCTATATATTATAATAGCTTGTGAACAATGAAGCATATAAACATATAATGCCGTAAGCAGCACAATGCCAAAAAACCCCATAAAATTATATTCTTCCAATATATAATTTCCCCCCAATCCAGCACCACTCTCATATAGATTCGGGTTTGTTACAGCCGATATACGTTGTCCTACAATGGAAGAATTTTTTGCGTATATGGCACTACTCGCATTTAAATGGTGTGTCTCCTTGTCAAACAACAATAAATAAAAATTGTCGAATACACCAAAAATAAATGGCACACTAGATGGGTTGTTTTGTATAATAGGATAGTCCACATAATATCCAATAAGAGCAACTGAAGAACCTTGTTCTATTGCTATGTCTGTAATGGTATCACCAATATTTAAAGCTACGCTAATCTCGTGGCTATCACTTCGTAAAGCAGATAAAATCGTGATTGATATAGTAAAAAAAATAGCATACAGAATAGCTTTAAAAATATTAATTTTATTACCAAACACAAAACTACTATACCAAATATAAAACATTATTGACACAACAAATCCGCCTCTTGCCCCTTGCAAACCTGAAATAACAGCCTCCACAAATAATAAAAAAAATAATTTTTTCTTTTGAGTAACATTAACCCTCAAGGAAAGAGCCAAAAGCAAAAGAGGAATAAAAAACACATGATATAATCTTAGATATAGACTATCATATTTTCTCGCCTCTAGATATGTCGATACAAGAAGCAGTGAAATCTTCTCGTATGCAAAGATAAAACTTATTGCCATAGCTATACCTATGCCATAAAAAAGTATAGTCGCAATTTTTTTGTCATATTTATTAAGTTTATCTTTTTTCTCAATATATAATGATTTATCGCTCTTACTAAATATCTCAACCAAAAAAAGACCAAATACAAATCCAGATAGATTAAAATATAAATTTTGGATTATAAACATATAGGTATCTAGAGAAAAATAGTATGGGTCAAAAAATAAACCTCGAATATCATTTGGTTCTTTAAATAAAATTGAACCATACATAAATATGGTATTTGAAATAAAAAAAAGAATTAATAATCCAAAGGCATTTATAATACGGTAATACCCTATTAGCAATAAAGAAATAACAATAATATAGAATTGAAATACTGTTTTATATACTTCTGGTGGTGATGCAAGAAAATAAAGAAAATAATATGATAACAATATAGATGATGCAATCAAAAAATTTATAATTATTCTAACTTTTTTAATTTTTAAAGCATGAAGCACGCAAAGAGTTCCTTTCTTTTTTTGAATATAAGACCAAGCTTAATACATAAAGTATTGATAGAACTATTCCATATATAATTCTACCCCAAACTAATTCTGTAAAAATATTTCCATCTGATAAAAATAATAAAATATATAAATATCCTATATAAGCTAGCAAGACTAGAAAATTTATTTTGAGTATTGTTTTTCTTTGATCTAATGCATTTAAAGTATGGTATAAAATCGAAGTAATTGCATAAGGTAATGTCGCCCATGATACCAAATGTAGATAGTTTAGCAAGTAAGAATAATCGGTAAACTTAATAATAAAATAGTCCATAAATAAATTAGCTATGACGATAGAGAATAAGGTTGGGAAAAAAACAAAGGCCATTTCTTTTACATGTATCAGCTCTGATGAGGATGTGACTTTTTTTATTATTTTAGGAAAAACCAATTCCGCTAATGTCCCAGGAATAATTAGTAAAGTTGCAAAAACAAAAAGAATGATTGAATATTCACCTAAAAGTTCACTACCTCTATAATGCTCTAAAAGTATTTTATCAATTGAAAATGATAAAAATAAAACTAAAGAAGTTAAAAATAAAAGCGAACTTGCAGAGTATATATCTCTTGTTTTTTTTATTAATACAGCGAGAGACATCAAACTAATAAGTTTAAATTTATAGACCAATAATAAAAAACCAAATAGATAAGAAATAAAATATAAAACAATAAAAGTCTTAAAATCAAAAAAATAAATTGCAACAACCTGAATAATTACAGGCAGTAACATGCTTAAAAGAACTACAAAAAACATCTCTCTAGTCTCTTCTCTTGCTCTCAAATATGCTTTATATATCGTTGCAATGGCATAGAAAAAGCCAGAAATCATAAAGATCAAAACAGTAGCGCTATTATTAATAAAAAAATAAACTACTATAATAGTCAAAACCGACATGAACATACTAATATTCATTGTCAATAGAGTAAGCTTTTCCCCATTCTCTTTAGTGTGGGTAGGAATATACCTATCCATAGCAAACCTACTACCAAGATGAGTATAATCCATGAATTGAAAAAAAACTTTAGCTATAGTGATTTGACCCAACTGCTCCAGAGATAAAAACCTAATCAAAAGAATATTTAATACAACATTTAATGCTTGCACCAAATAAACAATTAGCAAGTAAACTATACTTTTTTTAAACATTTAATAACCTATCATACAAGTGAATAAACATAATTATAAAAAGAATCTTTCATTTCTTTTCCAGCTTTTAGATTTTCACAGAGTTCTTTATATTGTAATTTATACAAAACATCATAGTCATCTCCTGGAAGCATTTCTCTTCTTGGCAGGACATCAGAGTGCCAATAATGTTGAAAAGATAAATATAAAACAATTGTTGCCTTTTTTTTCACTTCTTCATTCAATGTCCCAATTTTTAAAATATTCTTTAAAGTATCTTTATATTCTTTTCTCGTTTTAGGTTCATGTGCAATCCCAAATCCACTATAGTAACCTTGAGCCGCTGTAATCGTAGGAATACCAAAACAACTAAATTCTAGCCCAGCCGTTCCACGAGCTGTTAAAAGATAGTCAGCAATGTCTCTGATGCTATTTGTATTAAAATCATTTGGTAGTATATGTATATTATCAATGGATAACTGAGAAAGAATATCCTCTACCGCTCCACTTTCATTCCACATATAAGAACTAGGATGCGGTTTAACAAATACATTAACGCCTTTAACGGTTGACATAATCTTAATTGTTTCAACAAGCCAATGATAATAGTCATTAAAAAGCAAACCTCCACCTACATGTGGTCCATCTGAAAAAGCATGGGCTAAAATAAATACATTCTTATTGCCTATATTTAGATTAAATAAATCTATTAAATCTTTTTTTGAATACATATTTTTATTGGTATAAGCATTTTTTACATCAATTTGATCGGTCGTACCATCTAATCTACTATTTAAATATTCCAATGCTTTATTGTGTATAGAATCATCTGCGAGTGCTTGTGTAAACTGCTCCATATTAGGTTTTAAGAAATGCTCATTAATATTAATTTTTTCATCATAAAGTTTAAAAACCTTCATATCTTTCAAATAAACATTAATACCATGCTTATTTGCTAGTCTACATAGAATACCATACTCTGCATAAACATTATGACTGGTTACAACAGCCTTGAAGTTGTATTTATCAAATAATTGTTCATATATTTCTAAACTATACAATGCCCTAAAAATCAATCTAAAATGTTGCTTATACGAAATATTTGATACCGTGTAACTTCTAGGATTAAACCTAATTAATGTGTCATACAATAAATCACCAATTACAATTCCATGTTTTTCGAGATTTAGCAATGCTTCACCTGTTTTATATTTCTTAAATAAAAGAAATGTTGAAATAATAACTTTAAAAAATAAAAATAAATTTATATATTTTAACCACCAAAAAATAAAATTATTAATTGAAAAGGATTTATATATTTCGTAAACATTGCTAGAACGCTTATTAACTCCTCTTAGTAAAACTAAAGATTGCAAACCAAGCTTTTCTTCTATTGCTTTAGCTATTCTTGATTTATCAATAACACTTATTGGAGAATATAAAAATCCTTCTATCAATACACCAATAGGACCATCATTCTTAGTCCAGATTCCACTGTTTAATTTTACAAATTCTTTTTCTTCCTTAGATAAATTATATTTTTTAAAGAAAGTAGCATATAGTTTTTTTAATATATTCATTTAGAAATCTCGTTATTTTTATTTGTTGTTTTCATAAGTATATTTACCATCTGAAAATCAATCTCTTCATCAATATCAATAGAATTTTTTCTATCCATCGTATATGCAAAAATATTATCTTTTAAAAAAAATCCTTTATTCTCGAAAAGTTTTTCTGTTTGACATATATAAATAGCACCATTTAGTCTATAATATTTAGCCAAATCTTGACTTCGTTTATTTAAAACTTCATCTCTTAAAAAGTTGTTCATATTTCCATCTTCTGGCAAAGTATTACTCCAAAGTGGACTATGATCCATTTCAGACACACTAACTACAGCATCTGCATTTTTTTCTTCTAGAAGTTCT
This sequence comes from Flavobacterium psychrophilum, assembly GCA_022730285.1. Lineage (GTDB taxonomy): Bacteria > Bacteroidota > Bacteroidia > Flavobacteriales > Flavobacteriaceae > Flavobacterium > Flavobacterium psychrophilum_C. Next base: position 651 of record DZCQ01000049.1, on the reverse strand, counting down.
ATAGATTCATCAATATGTTTTTCATTTCTCAATGGGCTAGTGGGTTGAAGTAAAACTATATAATCATACTTTTCAAGATTGTCAATCGTATGTTTTATAGCATCAAATGTAGTCGCTGTATCACTTGCAAGTTCATCAGGTCGTTTGATAGTTTCTGCTCCAAAAATTTTGGAAATCTCTAAAATCTCATCATCATCGCTTGAAACAACAACCTTATCTATATATTTACTATTTAATCCAGCTTCTATACTCCAAGCGATGAGTGGCTTGCCGCATAAATCAAGCACATTTTTTCTAGGTAATCTTTTACTACCACCTCGTGCAGGAATAATTGCTAAAAAAGTTTTATTTTGATACATTAAAATACCTCGTCATATTCTTCATTTGCTTTTTTATACTCTTCAATTCTTCCAATATCAAGCCAATATTCTCTAAGGGGAAATGATATGGTATTTTGTTTTTCACTTATGATTTTTTCAAAAAGTGTCGGCATATCATAAAACTGATTTTCTGGGATGTATTTTAGCACATCAGGACTTAGCATATATATACCTGCGCTTACAAAAAACTTATGAGTAGGCTTTTCTTCTATAGAAAGTATATGGCTCCCATCAATATTCACAACACCATAAGGCACTTGGAAGTCATACT
>DZCQ01000048.1 GCA_022730285.1 Flavobacterium psychrophilum | reverse complement strand
ATAGCTTTTTATATCCTGCATATAATTCTCCAACATTATTTATTTCAAGAGGTGTTACCCAGTTGCCCGTTTCTCCTGTAGGAATACTTGCAACAGATCCTGCCGAGGTACTACCTGCATTTGTACTTTTGTATAATGTTTTTCCGTTTTGAATAAAACCGTAACTTAAGTTTTCGTTTGTAGGGCTAATAACAACATCCATTCCATCTGCCCCATAATAATTTTTCCATTGGTTCGTGTTGTAAGCGTGTCCTCCATTATCTTGATGTCCTGTCATCATTTTAGAAGAAGTTTGTTTGGAAACAGCTAACTTGTAGATTGTACCATTTTGAATAGTTTTACTCAAATCTGTAAAGTTGGTTCCGCCATTAGAAGACACATAGATTCCACCATCGCTACCACAAAATAAATTACTTCCAAAGAATCTTAAAATATGTATATCTGCATGTGTGTAAGAAGCTGCCCCTGGCGAACTCCAACTATTCATTTTAGTAAAACCATCACCCCCATTGGTAGATTTCCAAACATTTAAACAGCCTGTATATATTTCTTCTGCATTGGTAGAAGAAACAGCTAATGCTAAGTCGTAATAGGCTTGTGTGCTTTCAAAAACATCTGTTGTATTAGCAGATTTAACAAAATTTTCTCCTGAGTCGATGGATTTGTATATGCCCTGAAAGGCATTTCCTGTTGTAGCACTTAGAACATAAATATAATTAGGATTCGCTGGAGTTACATCAATAACTAATCTGCCAGAAGAAGTGGGAAGACTGGAGCTTATTGCCGTGAAACTGTCTCCAGAATTTGTTGATTTATAAAAAATACTACTGCTAACTGCATATATAACTGTTGGGTCTGTAGGTTTAACTTTAATGTCTCTTATGTTTCCTGTTAAGGTTCTATTCCAAGTACTACCTGCATTTGTTGTTTTGTATAATCCATTATTCGTGGCTACCCAAAGTATATTAGAATTTGTGGGGTGTATATAAATATCGGAGGCTTTGCTAACTCCAGAAATAGTACCAGTTGCTGTCCATGTTGTACCTCCGTCTAAAGATTTGTATACTCCTACAAAAGTGCTTGCAGAACTATCTCTATCACCTGTTGCAATATAAATAATATTAGAATTAGCAGAATCTACTACTATTCCCGAAACTCCAATTTGTGGAAATTCGTCAAACAAAGGCATAAAGGTTGTCCCAGAATTAACAGATTTCCAAATTCCTCCTGCTGGAGCCCCTACATATATAATGCTTGAATTGTTTGGATCTACTGTCACAGTATTAATTCTGCCTTGGCCAGAAGACCAAGAGCCTGTTCTTATATATGGCAAACTACCAAAAACTGGATACCAATTACTAGAAGCAGTTGTAATTCTACTTGTTTCAGGTCTTTTTATTGTAGATAATTCTAACAACTCTTGGCTACTTATTACTGTTCCGTCTTCTTTTAATTGATTTTCATGAAGATTTACATATCGCATAAATGGATTGTACCCACTTCCTTTTATTTCTTTATTGTGTGTTAACCAATAATTATCGAAGGAAGCTTTCATTTCTTCGAGAGTTGCTTTCCCATTTTTTTCGCCTAAGTTTTGCATCCAAGGAGCATCATAATTAAACTGAGAAAATACTGGAATAGTAAATGAAAAAATGGCTAAAAAAATAATTTTAAATTTCATGATTTATTTCAAGTTTAAAAAAAGCGCATAATTTATTTTGTTGATTCTCTTTGTTTTAATTTTGTCTTAATTACTATTTTTTGAAAAGGAATGGGTTCCGCTTTATTTTCTAATCTATTAATGAGTAGTCTTGCTGCGGTTTCTCCAATTTCTGGACCATGCTGACTCATAGTAGAGAGGCTAGGAGTTAGTCTTCTAGACCAAACACCATCTGCAAATCCAATAATAGAAAGTTCTTCGGGAATTTTATAGCCATATTTCAGGCCTAATTTAATCGCAGCAACTGCAGTATGCTCGTTTATTGCAAAAATCCCGTCTATTTTGGAGGTTTCAAATAAAAACGAAGCTTTTATGTTAAATTCCTCTTTATTATCAGTACAAATTATGAATTCTGGATTAACATATTGTTTATTTATTTCTAGGGCATCATAATAACCTTTTACTCTCAACTTCCCAACGCTTAAATTATCAATACTAGAAAATAATGCGATTTTTTTACAACCAGATTGTATTAAATAATTAGTAGCATCTACTGCAGCTTCATAATCATTAACAACCACCTTATCACATTTTACATCATTTGCAACTCTATCAAACATAACTATTGGAGTTCCATCATTAATATTATCCACAAAATGTGAAATAACATTTTTCTTTTGGCTCTCGGCTGCAACGGATAGTATAAAACCATCTACCGTGCCATTACTTAACATTTGCATAGCATGGATTTCTTTTTCTAACAATTCGTCAGAAATACAAGTTATTATATGATATCCCTTTTCGTCGGCGATCTTTTCAATACCAGTAAAAACTTTCGCAAAAAAGGAATTTAATATATTAGGAATAATAACACCTATGGTTTTAGTACTCTTATTTTTAAGATTAAGTGCGGTTATATTAGGTTTGTAATGATTTAATTTAGCAAATTCCTGAATTTTAATTTTAGTAGAAGTGCCAATTTCTGGACTATTATTCAAAGCCTTAGATACGGTAGAAACCGAAAAGCCAAGTTGGAGGGCAATTTTTTTTAGGGTTGTTTTAGATTTCATATAAAAATATCAATTTGGTAAAAATACATAAAAATATTCAATGTAATGTCAATTTATTTTTGAAAAATAAAAGACTTTTTTCATAATTAAAAGCGAGATGTGTTTCTGTACATTATTTAATCCAAAAATAAAATACTCCCACAAAATATAATTAGCTGAAAAACAATTAAAAAAGAATTTTATATTCTAATTTGTATTTAAAATAATTAATTGTACCTTTGCACTCCCTTTATTGGGAATGGAATGTTTAATTAAAATAAATTATTGTGAACGCATTAAGCTACAAAACAGTATCAGCAAGCAAAGCAACCGTATCCAAAGAATGGATTGTGGTAGACGCTGACGGACACAACTTGGGCCGTCTTGCTTCCAAAGTCGCTATGATTTTGAGAGGCAAGTATAAGCCAAGTTACACGCCACACGTGGACTGTGGAGATAACGTAATTGTTATCAACTCTGAAAAAATTAACCTTACAGGCAACAAACTTGACGAAAAAACATACATTCGTCACACAGGTTATCCGGGAGGTCAAAGAACTTTAACCGCTAAAGTAATGCAATCTAAAAACCCTGCATTATTAGTAGAAAAAGCAGTTAAAGGAATGTTACCTAAAAATAAATTAGGAGCAGAACTTTTTAGAAATTTAAATGTTGTTGTAGGTTCAGAGCATAAATATGAAGCTCAAAAACCAAAAACAGTTAACCTAAACGATTTAAAATAATGGCAGCAATACATAAAATCGGACGAAGAAAATGTGCTGTTGCACGTGTTTATGTGTCAGAAGGAACAGGAGTAATTACGGTTAATAAAAAAGCATTTACTACTTATTTTCCAACAGCTACTTTGCAATATAAAGTTTTACAACCAATGTCTATGACAGAGAATGTATCTAACTATGACGTAAAAGTAAATGTATATGGTGGTGGTAGTACTGGTCAGGCAGAGGCAGTACGTATGGCTCTTGCAAGAGTAATGTGTGAAGTTGGCGAAGGAAACAGAGCTATCTTAAAGCCAGAAGGATTACTTACAAGAGATCCAAGAATGGTAGAGCGTAAAAAATTCGGACAGAAAAAAGCACGTAAGAGATTTCAATTCTCTAAACGTTAATATTTTTATTCAAATATTTTTTACAATTAAAATTGATTATAAAACAAGTTGCCGATATTTCTTTTTAAATTAAAAAAAAGAAATTAGTTTAGCATCTAAATGATTTAACGATTATAATTAACAAAATTAAAATCCAATAAAACATTGCTATAACACGGAACGTAAACTATTACAAAATGGCAAATAAAATAGAAGTTAAAGAGTTATTAGAGGCTGGTGTGCACTTTGGGCACATGACTCGTAAATGGGACCCAAATATGGCTCCTTATATTTATATGGAACGTAATGGAATTCACATTATAAACCTATATAAAACCGCAGCAAAAATTGAAGAAGCTAACGAAGCATTAAAAAAAATTGCAGCATCTGGTAGAAAAATACTTTTTGTAGCTACCAAAAAACAAGCAAAAGATATTGTTGCTGAAAAAGCGGCAGCTTGCAATATGCCTTACATCACAGAAAGATGGCCTGGCGGAATGCTTACAAATTTTGTAACCATTAGAAAAGCTGTTAAAAAAATGGGGGCAATTGATAGAATGAAAAAAGATGGTACTTTTATGACTCTGTCTAAAAAAGAACGTCTTCAAGTAGATCGTCTTCGTGCTAAATTAGAAAAAAATTTAGGTTCTATCTCTGACATGTCAAGATTACCTGCTGCTTTATTTGTAGTAGATATCAAAGCAGAACACATTGCAATAAAAGAAGCTCAAAAATTAAACATTCCAGTTTTTGCAATGGTTGATACCAACTCAGATCCTAGATTAGTGGAGTATGTAATCCCTGCAAATGACGATGCTTCTAAATCAATTGACAAAATCATGACCCTTGTAACAGAGGCAATTACAGATGGTTTAGCAAATAGAACTTCTGACAAAGAAACAGAAGAAACTCCAGCTGCTGAAGAAGTTGTAGATGTTAAAGCAGTGGCTACTGAAATTGTTGCAGAAGCTACTAAAACAGAAGAGTAATTATTTAATTACGAATTGCGAATTATCAATTATGCCTTTTTAGCCTAGTTCGTAATTTGTAATTCGTAATTTTTTTATAACCCAATTAAAAATAATAAATATGGCAACAATTACTGCTGCAGACGTAAACAAGTTAAGACAAACTACAGGTGCTGGAATGATGGACTGTAAAAAAGCTTTAGTTGAAGCTGATGGAGATTTCGATAAAGCGATACAAAACCTTAGAGAAAAAGGACAAAAAGTTGCTGCTAACCGTTCTGACCGCGAGTCTTCTGAAGGAGCTGCTGTTTCTTTTATTAATGCTGATAATACTAAAGGAGCTATCATCACTTTAAACTGTGAAACAGATTTCGTAGGTAAAAATGAAGCTTTCGTAACTTTGGCTAAAGAATTAGTTGAAAAAGCTATTAATTTCTCTTCTAAAGAAGAATTCTTGGCTTCAGATTTCAATGGAATTACTGTTGCTGAAAAATTAATTGAACAAACTGGTGTTATTGGTGAAAAAATAGAAATAGGTGGTTTTGAAATCTTAGAGGGTGCTTTTGTAGGATCTTATGTTCACGTTAACAAAATTGCTGCATTAACTGCAATTTCTGCATCAATTGCTAATGGTGATGTTTTAACTAAAGACATCTCTATGCAAGTTGCTTCTATGGGCGCTGACACATTATCTTACAAAGATTTCGATCCATCTTTCGTTGCCTCTGAACTTGCTGCTCGTATTGCTGTAATTGAAAAAGAAAATGAAGAGGCAAAACGTTTAGGAAAAACTTTAAAAAATGTTCCTAAATATATCTCTTTCTCTCAATTAACGGAAGAGGTTTTAAAACAAGCTGAAGAAGATGCTAAAGCGGAATTAAAAGCAGAAGGTAAACCAGAACAAATTTGGGACAAAATTATTCCAGGAAAAGTACAACGTTTCATCTCCGATAACACAACTTTAGATCAAGAAAAAGCCTTATTAGATCAAAACTTTATCAAAGATGATAGTAAAAAAGTAAGTGATTATGTTAAAGAATTCAACGTTGAAATTACTGGTTTCAAAAGAGTAACTTTAGGATAGTTTATACTAAATTCCAATAAAAAAATCCCAATTTATATTTTAAATTGGGATTTTTTTTATTTTATAATCACGAAGATTATTTCTATATTTATGGTATTTCAAAACTTATACTACTAGTATTTACCTTTTGTTTTACTAGAATTTTGAGAGATTGTTCCACTATATTAAATCTATCTTTTGGCTAACACATGATCTAAACTGATTTTCCCTGAACCATAAACCACTAATGTAAATAGCATAATGATGTAATAAAGCGGAATTTCAAAACCGTTTTCTCCTGCTTCAAAACCATTTTCTCCATGAACAGTTACAATTGCAACAATCATAGTAATAATTAAAGGAATTGAAATAAGACGAGTAAACAAACCAAGTGTAAGCAAAATTACTCCTAAAACTTCTGTTCCTGTTGCCAAATATGCGTTGAGTGTTGGAAACGGAATGCCGATACTTCCAAACCATTCGGCAATAGAAGTAATGTCTTTTAATTTCATCATTGCTGGATTATAAAATCCATAAGCAAGAACTAATCGGGTAAATAATAAGGGTAAATCTTTTAATTTAGCAAACGAATTGTTGATTTTTTCTAACATAATATTTGAGTTTATTG